>CAKRFY010000001.1 GCA_934320895.1 uncultured Lachnospiraceae bacterium
CATAAAAACACCACCTATATTTGATATATCTATTATACCAAATATAGGCGGTGTTATCCACTTTTTCAGTGCCCTCGGACAAGCCCGTGGGGTTCTTACTACCAAGTTTAGCTTGCAATCGTACACCATTCTCAGGCTTTGGAAATACAGGTATAAGTCTATTTGAGTAAGCACTTTCATTACCAGGCAGTCCTACGACCACATTAGCGGTAAATTTCTATCATCTTAATCTATTCAGATTGTGATAAGGAAGTATAGTCAATCTCCCGAATACTGTAAATTTACGGCATATATTGGTTAACACACCATATTCTTTAAACGCAATATATTACAATAGTCCTACTTCAAAATCTTTCTTATAAGCCCTGCACCAATAGCATAAGGTCCTGTATGAACACATATCGTCGCACCTATATGGGCAATGCTTGTTTCCTCCTTTAAGCCAATGGCACGCATAACCTCATCAAACTCTTTTTTATATTCAAGTCCCTCTTCCCTGTCATATCCATATCCGACCGCAAAAACATAATCATTTGGATCCTCACCATTTTCCGCAAAATAATTCTTAAATAATTCATATGTTTTTGCTATAGATTTTTTGCGGCTTCTTGCTATACCTGATGCATCTATCGAACCATCCTTAAGTGTGATTATAGGTTTTAAATTAAGTGCGCTTGACGCTACACTCGCTACTTTCCCTATTCTTCCACCATGTTTGAGATAATCAGTATTACCTACAGTAAAAAATATTCTTCCCGTTGCAAGATATTCTACTGATGTAAGCTTTTCTACAGCCTCCTCATATGTTGCTCCTGACTGTTTTAACTTTGCCGCCTCGATCACGAAAAGTCCCTGAAGCACAGTTGCCCCAAGTGAATTTATAACTGTTATCTCTGCGTCAGGATATTCTTCACATACAATCTCCTTTGCATTGCATGCAGAATTATACGAACCGCTTAAAGATGTAGTGATACATATGCAGATAACTGCTCTGCCTTCTTTTGCATGCGCTGTAAATACATCAACATAATTCTGTACTGACGGAAGTGAAGTCTTTGGATACTGCTTTGGAAAATCCACCATTCTCTTATAAACATCATCTATTGCTATCTCTTCTACTTCCTTCTGATAATTTTCCTCGTCAAATGATATATAAAATGGCACTACCTCTATATCATATTTTTCTCTTAAACTCTGCTCCAGGTCACAAGAGCTGTCACTGATTATCTGATAATCCATGGCAAATCCTCCATATTCCGATTTGTTAAACTTTTCTAATTTCAGCCAGCTTTGTGCTGATTTCCATTACATGTAGTTTTCATTACTACATTGTACCATATACATGACGATTGTCAACTGATTACCAGCCTTTTTAATACATTTTATCCATCAAATCTGCTACCACATTTAGGGCATACATCTCCATCCGTAAATATATGTCCACAACGATAACAGCACTTTATCTTATGATCCTGTTTTGACATATACTCAACACTTCTTGATTCGGGTTTCATCTTAAGATAGTCAATAAACGGTTCAAGTGCATCTGTCATATTTTTCTCATCGATTTTGTTAAGTGTACATGGTATCTTAACGCTGCCTTTTGAGGAATGTTCCACTATAAGACCTTTCCTTTCTGACGATATACCATTTACATTTTTTACATCTATTGAACCTGATTTTATAATTCCCTTATAAAATATGTGGTCTGGTGTTATTATAAAGCCTTCCTTCCCACTGCCAAACATAGATGAATCACATATTAATATCGGGTACTCATATTTTCCTGCTGCATATGCATATGTACTTACAGCAACTTTAATAAGTGAAGTTTCTTTGTCAGTATTACCGCCATCCATCATCTTTCTTATATCATAAAAATGGATTCTTGACATATCTGATATCTTTCCTTCAAGATCACGCTCAAGCTTTCTTACAAGAAGCTCACATTCTTCTGTCTTTAATGTTGTAAGTTTTTTATCAATAAGCTGCAGCATATTAGATTTAAGCTCTGGCAGAAAAACTCCTTCCTCAATTTCCTTAAGAGCCTTAATTCCCTCGTCAAATGTTATCTCATCTGGATTTGGACATATTCCTCTTAACTTAGCCTCATCCATGGCATAAACACGCTTTCTTAAACCCTCAACAAATCTGTCGGAATTACGCTTTTCATACTCGCCACCCTTTATTTTTTCTATCATTTCAAGCAGTTCGTTTCTATCTTCTCTATCAACATTGCTAACAAGTTTGTTTAATTCATCAAACTCAACTTTATCTCGTTTTGCATCAACAATTTTAATATATGGTTTAACATCTATCTGTGTATAAGTCATAAGTTTTTCTTTTGTTCTTTTATATCTTTCAAAATTGATGTTTCCCGGAAGATGTGAAAGCAGATACTCTATTTCTCTTTTTGCCGCTTCCTTGCAAAGTTTTGTAAGAACATCAATATAATGATTTTTCTCCTGTTCATCACCATTTGACGCCTTCACTTTTTTTATATTTTCAACTATATCAGAATATTTTGCAGTCCTGCTCTTTTCTGTTATACTGTCAAAAAATGAAGCTTGTGAGCCCACAGATGCATCATTATCCTTTTGTGATTTCTTATTATCTATCACATCATTTTCAACACTCTTTTCTACGATGTTTTCTCTTTTATTTTCTGTGTTCTCATCCTCATTTTCAGGCTTCTTATCTGTTATATTTATATCTGATGTTTTGATCTTGTCATCTGATGCAAATTCTTCTTCCATGTAATCTTTTTGCACGATATTCTCTGAGATGTCCTCATTTGCATGTTCCTCATATTCTGTACTTTGAGTCTTATCCTTAGCCACGACATTTTTATCTGATGATGTATCATTTTTATTATCATATTTAATAATATCCGATTTTTTGTCTTTCAAAGCACCATCTTTGCCACCACTTTTTGTTGATTTATTTAAAAACAGACCTTTTTTGTTACTCTGTCCTTTATCTGACTTTCTATTTTTTTCTGATCTATCCCTGTTTTTTCCAAAAATTGATAGCCTTTTTCCAACTTTGCCATCATCATTTTCTTTATTTTCAGAATGTTCTTTTTGTTCAGGCGTCATATCATTATCTGATCGTACATCACTTAATCCCGATATATCTTCATTATCTCTTAACGCACTATTCTCTATATATATATTACTTTCATTCGTTCCTTCATCATCATTTGTTTCAATATGATCCTTCTGTTTATCATCCTCCTCTCTCTCGTCACTTCTTCTGCCAAACTCCCCAAACTTTTTATTTCTCATCTTTTCACGATATTCAAGTTCCTGTTCTATTATCGCAAGAAATCTCTCTTTTTCATAATCGGAAAAGAAACCATCATCCATCTGTGCAAGTATCTGCTCAAGTTCTTCGTCTGTAAGAAGCTCCATTTTTCTGCATCTTTCACTAAGTCTTTTTCCAACCGATGATACATTTTTCTCATAATCAGCTTCATACATATTAAAATTGCAATTTCCTGTTTTTACACCTTTCTTTCCCAGAAGCTGCACATAATCCCTCGCCGCATATTCATCATTATCAAAATCAAGGACATAAGCATCACCTTCTCTTAAAAGTTTGCCGGGCTTTGCTGTATAAAATTTTTTGCAATTATCACATGTATATGCTCTTGTTATATAAACACGCCCTTCATCGGTATCTATAACATTTTCTTTCCCCTGCGGATAAACAACCATATGAAGATGTTCTCCACAGTCAGGGCACTCATATGGCACCATGTAAAAATTATTCCCTATCCTGTGTGAGTTTTCATATTTTTTTTCAACTTTCTCACGTTTAAATTCAAAACGACCAACACTCCACTTCATATTGTGCCAAAGACCTGCGCCAGACTTTTTCTCTTCGCTATCTCTAATTTTATCATCGGCATATTTAATATTTGATCCTGTTGAACCTTCAACAGCTTTATTTTTTGCACTATTATTACCGTTTGTCTCATTTTTTTCTATTTTTCTGCTTTTTTCAGGCTCATTTGATTGGTTTTTCCTATCACTTTTTTCAACTTGATTCTCTTTATTTTTGCTTTCCTCAGATAATTTTTGACTCTTTTGTTCTGCCTTTTCAAGAATATCTGAATTTTTATTATTTTCTTTTAAATTTTGTTCTCCAAGCTGTATCTCCCGCTGCTTTTCAATATATCCTACACATTTTTCAATAGCATCCTCAAAAGTAATCTGAATACCATTTATAAAGAATTTGAAACTTGTCTTAGTAAAATATGTTTCAACATCTATTTCCTTAAAAATCTGCGAAAAAAGTGCAGCAAGTACCATGTAATCCTGCTCAACATTTAGCCCTTTTATCGCCCCCCACTTTCCAAATGGATAAAGAAGCATATTTATAATATTAGTAATAAGCTTATTATTCCCCATCTCGAAAGCATTAGCTGAATCAAATGTCAGTTCTTCAATATCAGAATAAACTCGTCTTGTAGCAAGTTCAAAGTACATAGAGCGCACTCTTCCCACAAGTATCATTGTGTTTTTTCTTATAATAATATCACCATACCACTCTACACGTTCTTTCATCGACATTATTATTCTCTGATAAACTTTGATAATCTCATTATTCGCTTTTATATAAATCATACTATCTCCCTTTTCTACTTTACACCAAACACCTTTTCAAGTTCTTTTGCAAGTCCGTCATCATCATTGCTAAATTCAGTAATTATATCGGCAACGGCTTTTACATCGTTAGTTCCATTGCACATACATACTCCAACACCACATTCATCAACCATCTCAAGGTCATTTGTCGTATCCCCAAATGCAATAACATTAGAAATATCATATCCATACTTTTCACAATAATATTTTATCCCATAAACCTTTGACAATTTTGGATGAACAAACTCAAACATATCTGCCTGAGACTTAAAAGCACGATATTTTTCTGACTTATGTTCTTCATAAAACGCCTCAACAGCCTCCATCTTCTCCGGAGGTGTACTTAATACAAGTTTACTCTGAGGGCTCACAACTTCCTTTCTCATATCGCACAGATGAATACCCAGATGATTATTTCTTGCGGCTCTCTCTATAGTCAGATCATTTCTTACCGCATAACAATCCTCTCCCTGATAAACATAAGGATTTAAGTTAAATTGTTTATACTGCTCAATTATTTCAAAAATCGTCTGCACATCAAGTTTAAAAAATCCCTTTTCCTCTCTGTCTGAGACATCATAAAGTTCAGCACCATTGGATGCAACCATAAATTGTATGATATCTGAAATTCCCAAAGCCTCCACAGTCCTTTTAACACCAAGTATAGGACGACCGGATGCAATACCGATCTTTAGTCCCCTTTTTTTGTGCTTACGCAGAATATTTTTTGTATATTCACTAACTTTCTTATTGTCATTTAAAAGTGTACCATCCATATCCATAACAATTACATGCAAATCAGACATTTTTTCAACTCCATTCTATATTTTATCCATAAACATATATTATTTTTTATCAAAACTACTTTTGTTTAATACTATCAGGAAAACAGCAGAGCGGATTACGAATATCCGCTTGACTATGCATATGATAACATACAACAAAAAAAACTAACAGACTGTTATAGCAACAGCCTGTCAGTTTTTTAATCTCCCTAATTCATCTATTTCTGAAATAATCATATAGTGATCATACTACTTTTTACGCAAGTCCACCCGTCATTTCCTTTACATAATCATAAATATACTTTCCTGCGTCTTCACCATATTTTGCCACTATCTTTATGATAGCACTTCCAACTATCGCTCCGTCTGCAATCTTTGTATATTTATTTACCTGTTCAGGTGTATTTATTCCAAATCCAACTGCTGCTGGTGCGTCAGTTACATCTTTTATTGACTTTACGATAGTTTCAATATCTGTCTTTATCTCACTTCTAACACCTGTTACACCCATTGAAGATACAACATAGATAAAACCTTTTGCTTCCTTTGCTATCATCTGGATACGTTTTTCTGATGTAGGTGCTATCATCGAGATAAGATACATTCCGTATTTTTCTGCTATTGGGGCAAGTTCATCTTTCTCCTCATATGGAATATCAGGTATTATAAGTCCGTCTATTCCTACTTCCTGGCATTTTGCGCAAAATCTATCATAACCATACTTGTAAAGTGAATTTGCATATCCCATAAATACAAGCGGTATATCTGTTTTTTGGCGGAGAGATCTTACCATGTCAAAAATCTTATCTGTCGTGCATCCACCTGAGAGTGACCTGATATTTGCATCCTGTATAACTGGTCCTTCTGCTATCGGATCAGAAAATGGAATTCCGATTTCAACAAGTGCAGCTCCTGCCTTTTCCATCTCAAGGATAAACTCCTCTGTCTTTTCAAGGTTTGGATCTCCTGCTGTTATAAACGGTATAAATGCTTTTTTGTTTTCAAATGCCTTACTTATTCTATTCATGTAAATCAATCCCCCTGTATCTTGCAATTGCTGCCACATCTTTATCTCCACGTCCTGAAAGACAACATATGATTATCTGATCCTTATCCATCTTCGGTGCTATCTTCATAACATGTGCTACTGCATGTGAACTTTCGATAGCGGCAATTATTCCTTCCTCTTTTGCAATATATTCAAATGCATTTACCGCTTCCTCATCAGTTACCGGTACATACTCTGCTCTTCCTATATCTTTAAGATATGCATGTTCAGGGCCTACTCCCGGATAATCAAGTCCGGCTGAGATTGAATATACTGGTGCGATCTGACCATACTCATCCTGACAGAAATAAGATTTCATTCCATGGAAGATTCCTTCCGTACCTGTTGCCATTGTTGCAGCAGTTTTGTCTGTATCAACACCAAGTCCGGCTGCCTCGCATCCGATAAGCTTTACATCCTTATCATTGATAAACTCATAAAACATTCCCATTGAATTGCTTCCACCACCTACACAGGCCATTACAACATCAGGAAGTCTGCCCTCTTTCTCAAGTATCTGTGCCCTCGCTTCACGGCTTATAACACTCTGGAAATCTCTTACTATAGTCGGAAATGGATGTGGTCCCATAACCGAACCAAGTACATAAAGCGTATCATCAACTCTGCTGGTCCATTCTCTCATACACTCATTTACCGCATCTTTAAGTGTCATTGTACCTGTTTCAACTGGGTGAACTTTTGCACCGAGAAGCTCCATACGATATACATTAAGAGCCTGACGGATAGTATCTTCCTTACCCATGTATATCTCACACTCAAGGTCAAGAAGTGCGGCTGCCGTAGCCGTTGCAACACCATGCTGACCTGCACCTGTCTCCGCAATGATTCTTGTTTTTCCCATCTTCTTTGCAAGAAGTGCCTGACCAAGTACATTGTTTATCTTATGTGAACCTGTATGATTTAAGTCTTCTCTCTTAAAGTAAATCTTTGCTCCACCTAAATCCCTTGTCATCTTCTCAGCATAATAAAGAAGTGATGGTCTGCCTGCATATTCTTTAAGAAGTGTGTCAAGTTCCTTATTAAACTGCTCATCCTTCTTATAAAATTCATATGCCTCTTCAAGTTTCTGTATCTCATTCATAAGTGTTTCAGGTATATACTGCCCACCATGAACACCAAATCTTCCCTTACTCATTCTAATCCTCATTTCTGCACACATTTTTTGTGCATAGTGTGAAATATAATATATTTCACACATAAGATCTGTGTCAAGTGTGCGCAGACACAAATCTTTGGTGTGAAAAATTTTATTTTTCACACCATTATCCTCCATAATGTAACTTATTCAATATATCAATTATTCATTACACTGGCTCTTATAAGTGACTTAAGTGTCTCAACGCGGCTTTCTCCAGCACGCATCATCGTTTCACCAATAAGCACACCATCAACTTTTCCTTCTGCTAACTCTTTTATCTCTTTCTCACCCTTTATGCCACTTTCAGAAACAAAAGTAATATCTTCTGGCACAAGATTTCTAAGTCTTAAACTGTTATTTATATCAACTGTAAAATTCCTTAAATCTCTGTTATTCACACCTATAAGTCTTGCACCTGCCCCGATGGCTCTTTTTACTTCTTCTTCATCATGCACTTCGACAAGAGCACTAAGTCCAAGTTTATCTGCTATCTGTATATATTTTTTAAGGCTGTCATCATCGAGTATAGCACATATAAGAAGCACCGCATCAGCCCCTATAACTTTTGCTTCATATATCATATACCCATCAACAGTAAAATCCTTCCTTATTATAGGAATATTTACTGCCGCCCTTATCTCTTTTAAATATTCATTGCTACCCATAAACCAATATGGTTCTGTAAGCACTGATATAGCACTCGCACCGCCTTTTTCATATTCCTCTGCTATCTCGACATAAGGAAAGTCCTTTGCTATAAGTCCTTTAGACGGTGAAGCTTTTTTTGCTTCACATATAAATGATAGACTTCCATCTTTAATAGCCTTTTCAAATGGGAAACCTGTATCAGCATCAAGACTTTCGGCTTTTTGTTTCATTTCTTCAAGAGAAACTTTATTTTTCGCCTCAGCCACACGCTCCCTTGTCTTTGCCGCAATTTCTTCTAATATGTTCAATATATTTCTCCATTTCTATTATTAGGTAACTATCTTGCTGACTTTCAGTCAAAATGCAAGTCTCCCCCCACTTTATTGCTCCACGCAATAGAAGTGTGGGACTTTCTTGATAGTGTTAAACTCTGTCAATTACTTGTTGCTGTCGGATATAAACTGCTCAAGTTTAGCCTTAGCTTTTCCACTCTTTATCATTTCCCTTGCTTTCTCAATTCCCTGCTCAATAGTGATTCCGTCTGTTGCAATGTAGATAGCTGCTCCGGCATTAAGTAAAACTGCATCCATCTTTGGTCCCTCAACTCCGTCAAGAATTTCTCTTGCTATCTGTGCGTTTGTGGCAGGTTCTCCACCGACAAGGTCATCTTTTTTGCAGCGTGTAAATCCAAACTGTTCTGGTGTTATCTCATAACTTTTAAACTCACCATCCCTATATTCACAAACCTTTGTAGGTGCAGAAAGTGAAATCTCATCAAGACAATCCATTCCATAAACAACCATAAGTTTTTTAAGTCCAAGATTTTTAAGTACATGTGCAAGAGGCTCTACAAGCTTTTCATCATATACGCCCATAAGCTGCATATTCGCTCTCGCAGGATTTGAAAGAGGGCCAAGTACATTAAACATTGTACGAATACCCATTTCTTTTCTAACTGCGCCAACAAAACGCATTGCAGGATGATATTTCTGTGCAAAAAGAAAACATATCCCATCTTCTTTTAAAAGCTTTTCACTCTGTTCTGGCTCAATATCAATCTTAACTCCAAGTGCCTCAAGACAATCGGCAGTTCCACATTTACTTGATGCTGCCCTGTTTCCATGCTTTGCGACATGAACTCCTGCGGCAGCAGCCACGATTGCTGAAAGTGTAGATATATTAAATGAATTTGCTTTATCTCCACCTGTTCCAACTATTTCAAGAGCATCCCCTTCATTATTAAAAGGTGTGCATTTTGATGACATTACTTTTGCTGCTGCCGTTATCTCATCAATCGTCTCACCTTTTATACTAAGAGCAGTAAGAAATGATGCTTTCTGTGCATCTGTTGCCTCACCTGTCATAATCTCTTCCATTACCTGTGTCATGACATCATCAGTAAGATTTTCACCATTTACAAGTGTGTTTATTGCCTCTTTTGTCATAATAATCTCCATTTCCCTGCGCAATCCGCAGCTATACAAATTAGCATCATCGTGTCTATATATAAATATAAGAAAATTTTTCTAAGAAAAAAAGGTTTCAAGCATCCTCATCCCATCAGGTGTCATTATTGATTCTGGATGAAACTGAACACCATATATCTCATAATCTCTATGTTTTACTGCCATCACCTCGCCATCATCAGTGACCGCCGTTACGATAAGCTCATCAGGTATCGTATCTTTCTTTGCGATAAGTGAATGATATCTTGCCACTTTCGCTCTTTCCCCTATTCCCCTAAAAATCTTACAATTCTCATCAAGTTTGACCTCTGACTGTTTGCCATGCATAAGTTTTGGTGCATATGTAACTTCTGCCCCAAATGTCTCACATATTGCCTGATGTCCAAGACAAACACCAAGAATAGGAATCTTTCCCTTAAAATACTGTATAACTTCTTCACAGACACCTGCATCAGAAGGTTTTCCAGGTCCCGGTGAAATAAGTATGTGACTCGGTGCAAGTTTTTCAATCTCCTCTACTGTCATCTCGTCATTTCTTATAACTTTTATATCGGGATTTATCGTTCCCACAAACTGAAACAGATTGTAAGAAAAACTGTCATAATTATCTATAAGTAATATCATATAAGCCTGCCTTTCTGCACATTTTTCTGTGCTATAAAACTCTATGCTTTTTATACAACATTTTTTCTATATAAAAAACAGTCTCCATATTCAAACGGATATTCGCAATCCGCTTTGCTACTTCCTTGATAGTGTTAAATGCTTTCCTGTCCCATTGAAACTGCGTTCATAACTGCTTTTGCCTTATTGATACATTCGTTGTACTCACTTTCAGGTACACTGTCTGCGACGATTCCGGCACCTGAACGTACAAAAACTTTCCCGTTTTTCTTAAATGCTGTTCTTATAGCGATACATGTATCAAGATTTCCCGTAAAATCAATATAACCTATCGCACCGCCGTAAATTCCACG
Organism: uncultured Lachnospiraceae bacterium; assembly: GCA_934320895.1. Taxonomy (GTDB): domain Bacteria; phylum Bacillota; class Clostridia; order Lachnospirales; family Lachnospiraceae; genus Butyribacter. Next base: position 10,736 of record CAKRFY010000001.1, read on the forward strand.
CTTATTATTTTCAAGTTCATTTATTATCTCCATTGCACGAATCTTTGGTGCTCCTGAAAGTGTTCCTGCCGGAAGTACCGCATCTACGGCATCAAGACTTGTTTTGTCATCCCGTATCTTACCTCTTACTGTCGAACCGATATGCATTACATGTGAATATCTTAAAATATCCATATAATTTTCAACTTCTACAGTTCCAAATTTACTTACTTTTCCTATATCATTTCTTCCAAGGTCAACAAGCATATTGTGTTCGGCTCTCTCTTTCTCATCAGTAAGAAGTATTCTTTCAAGTTCATCATCTTCCTCTTTATTCTTTCCTCTAGGCTTTGTACCTGCAAGTGGAAATGTATGAAGCACACCATCCTCAAGTTTTACAAGAGTTTCCGGCGAAGCACCTGCAACCTCTATATCATCACTGCTGAAATAGAACATATAAGGTGATGGATTTATAGTCCTGAGCACTCTGTAAGCATTAAGCAAACTTCCCTCATAATCAGCCTCAAGCCTGTTTGAAAGCACGACCTGGAAAATATCTCCCTCATATATATAATGCTTTGCCTTCTCAACCATCTCACAATATTCTTTTTCAGTAAAGAGAGGTCTAAACTCTGATGTGATCTTTCCTGGATTAACCTCAACCATCTCTCCCGTTCTTATAAGTTCTATTATCTTATTTATCTCATCAACACATCTGTCATAGTCTTCTCTTAAATTTTCAGTTCTTGCATTTGCAATAATGATTATCTTCTGGCTGAAATTGTCAAATGCAATAACCTTATCAAAAAGCATCAGGTCAACATCTTTGAAGCCTTCCTCATCATTTGCATCAAGATTTAACTTAGGCTCACTGTATTTTATGTAGTCATATGAGAAATAACCCACCAGACCACCTGTAAATGTAGGAAGTTCTTTTATCTTAGGACTTGTGTATTCCTTTAAGATTTCTTTTATCTTCTCACCCGGATGCTTAACTTCACTTACCTCGGTCTTTCCATTCTTAACCGTCATCACTCCGTTAGTACATGTAATCTCTAACTTTGGATCATATCCGAGGAATGTATATCTTCCCCATTTTTCCTGATTTTCCACACTCTCTAACATATAGCAGTGTGAACTTACGCCTTTCAGAATACGAAGCACCTGCATCGGTGTTCTTATGTCTGACATAATTTCCATGCTTATCGGTACGACCTTGTACCCTTTTGATAATTCTTTTGCTTCTTCAAATGTGATCATGCTTTGCCTCCTTAATCCTTTAGAATCAGGTAATTGCTTAAGTGCTTATTAACGGATATGATACTTTGCTTTTATTTATTATATTCATTCAAGGTAATCAAAAAAGTCCCTGAATATTATCATAATTATGATAATATTCAAGGACGGTTATACAATAATAATATACCGCGGTGCCACCTTGCTTTATGGTCTGCCCACACTCTTAGCGAAATACCAACATATTCCCGGCAACTAACGTATGCCTGCACGTCATAGAATACTCGGAATGAAATTCCTTTGACTATGCCCTCAGTGGTCCATTTAATAAACAGCTTTCTGCGGGTTCTCAGCATCCCCTGCTCTCTGTAAGTGCCTCTTTTATTTTTATCTCCACTTCAACGGTTTCGATTTATTTAACTATTAACTGCTTAAAAGTATATACCCTTGTAAAATGATTTGTCAAGGATTTTTTTACCAACCGTAACAGTTCAGCTTATTACTCTTCTATATTAGAACTATCTACCTACATTATCTGCTTCCCATTAAAATATCCTGTCATATATATTGCCATAAACACTGTTGATAATATCACTGCAAGCCTGTAAAGTCTTTCATGTTTTTCAAAGAATTCACCTGCTATGATAAATACCGGAAGCGCACATAGCATATATCTTCCGCCACTTATAAGAAATGTCACACCATAACATACTATAGTGTATACCCAGAGATATGCTGTATACTTAAGCGGATGCGTTCTAAGTGCATAAAACAGCACAACTATAACAATCACAACTATAAGAACCTCAGGAAGCCATACGCTTATCTTCATACTGTTTGTTGTGCCTGCGTCGGTAAAATACTTCCAGACATCACCAAATCCCTTGTTAAATGTCGTTACTTCATGGTACCAATGTTCAACCTGATACTTTTTGAATATAAATGGATTCCCCTCCACTTTATAATTCAGATAAAAATATATCAGATTTCCTACTGGTATCAGCAGTAAATATATACCATTTGTAAACACCTGCTTAAAAAACTGACCTATCCTTTTTTCTTTCCACATAAGTATCGGAGAGTATGTTTCCAAAAATTCGACTCCTGCAACTCCGAGAAGAAGTATTCCCTGCACCCTGCAAAGCGAGCAGAATAAACCTGTCAGCCCTGCTGCAAACCAGTTGTGTCTCTTTATGAAATAAAATCCTATTGATAATGTCATAAAAAACAGACTTTCCGTCATCATACCACCAAAGAAAAATGCGAAAGGCCATACACTCACAAGTACAAGTGCTTTTTCGGCAATTCTTTTTCCATATTCCTGCGATACTGCAAGATAGAAAAATACTGCACCCACACAATATGAAAGTGTTGACAGTGTAAGAAATGCTATCTGCCAGTCTCTTATCACAAAATGGACTATCTTTAGAAGCCATGGACACAATGGGAAAAATACAAGAAACAAATGCTGTCCGTTTTCTATGCAGCCAGCATAACCATTCTCTGCAATGTCAATGTAATGCTGTGAGTCCCATCTGTTCCAGCTTGCAAGAAAGTCATTAAATGAATATTTTACATCATCTGAAAATATCATTGCTATTGCAGCTCCAGCAAGATACAGAGCTATCCTGAATACGAGTGCATACACAAATACTTTTATCATTTCTCTTCTTGTTACTTCCTGACCTGCCGGCTCAAAAGTATTTGCTAATATATTGTTTTTTCCTGCAAGTTTTGTGACAAATGTTATTAGCCACAAAATTGCAAAAAGCATCATCAATGCCGTGCATATAAAAACCATTTTATCCTCTCTTTCATAAAAATGTATTATGCCTGTTTTGCAAAATAGTATGATCTATCTTTTTAATATAACAACGCCATCCTTATCAAATACCTTACTGTATGATTTGGTAAGATTTTCATAATCAGGTATGTTATATGCATATTCATTAGATCCTATTACAATATATTTTACATTATATTTATCTAATAATTTTTCTCTCTCAGCTGGATTTTCATACATTATCTTTACATCTGCTTCATTTTGTCCATAATCAACGCCATGAAAATAAAGAAATGTTCCCGCACCGCATACAATATTTCTTCCTGTCAGCGATGCTATGGCATTATTATGATTTGTGGCGGTAAGTATCATATCTTTAGGTGATGTATTTTTTTCTATATATTCTGCCGCTTCAAGATATCCCTTACTATAAAGTTCATATTCAGAGACATACTCTCTTCCTAACGTAAGCACTGCTCCAAATACTCCGACAAAACCTACCGCAGTACCTGCTATAGCCGTTACTGCTTTAATATTTATTCTTGCAAGTTCATCAAAAATGAAATCTGAAACTGCAATACAAAAATAAAGGTAACTTACAAGCATAAGCTTATTATTATCATATGTATTTGGCTGGAATACTATAAACTCAGACATAAGCCATAAAAATGTCGGTGGTATTACAAGGCGTAATTGTTTCCTATTTCCAAACGCGTATACAAACAACATTCCTATAAACATAATACCAAAATTCTTTATTGAAAATAAAAAATACGGCTCAGTGTCATTCGCCCAGTTAAAACTTCCTCTTGTAAACTGTTCTCCTGTCGCCTGACTAAATGTAAATTTAAATAATATAGGAAGTGCAAGTACCAGCACAATAATAAGAAAACTTCCCCAGCATTTAAACAATTTTTTTAAATCATCTGTCAGATATCCATTTTGTCTCAGACTTTTTGCAACCATATAAATTATTGCCACGATCAACACTACTATAACCATAACTCCCATAACAAAAAGTGTATTCTCCGATACTGGTTCTTCTTTAATCTTTCTTCTACTTATATACTCAAGTACTCCAAGCACCACCACAAGTATAACTATACGCCCCCACACTGGAAACTGTTTTTCACTATTATTTGTCAGTTCAAGAAGCACAAATCCCGCACAAAGTAACCCAAGCGCAAGAAATGAATGTGTATGGATAAGTGGAAGACCGCCTGCAATAATTCCTGCTATATAAAAATACTTTCTTTTTTCCTCCTTTACAGCTTTTGTTATAAGATATAAAATTGGAAACAGCATTGCCCATCCAAATAGAGTTGCTCTCTGTGGTATAAGCATATCAGCTATAACATTATGCCACATAATATTCTTCGTAGTATAATTTGTCGGAGTCTGATAAAACTCCGTAAATATCCTCTTAAAATTTTGACTCGAAAAACCTTTATTTATAAAATAGAGGAAACCTAAACCTCCATTTAAAAAGAATAATATATATGAAAGAAATGTCTTTTTTCTGTCTGATAATATATGATCCATAAGTGCATATGCACCAAACATCACCTGCATAAGTGCAAATAACATTGGAAGAATATAAGCCCACTTAAGTGATGCCCCGAATATATAAATACTCGATGAGATTGAATCTGAAAGAAACGGATATGCAAGCTTTGTACCTGGAAGTATTGAATAATCCGGTGGAAAAGTCTTCTGATTTGCAATACTTGTTATAAAACCTAGATGCATATTCATATCACCGTAAGTACACTGACCCGCATATACAGCACCATCTTTAAATGTCAGGACATGGTGACTCCAGACTTTCACAGTATAACAATAAAGTATTATAAGAACTACTAAAACAGGTTTCTCTTTTATAACTTTTACGATACGCGATATCACACCCACTTTGCCATTTAAGGCACTCTTTTTCGTTAAGTCACTAGATTTTTTCAAAAAGCTGGTTTCTTTCTGATAACCACTGTCTTTCTCAATGCATTTTTTGTCAAAATATAACACTGCCATAAAAATCAATACAAGCAACATAAGAGCACTGATATGAGCCGCAAGCGTAAAATCCATCAGAAAAGCCATAAGTGTAGGCAGCCAATGAATTAAAAAGCTGCCCATAACACTACCAAATAATAGTTTAAACCATCTGTTTTCTCTCCTAAAAATCATAAAAGCAAGCAGTATACCAACCGCCTGATAAACCAGAAAATACAAAGTACCCGCTACATTACCCAAAGCTGAACCAAACATCCGTCACCTCTCCTTATTTTGTTGTAGTAGAAACAGACTCTATCGCAACACTTCCGCCTCTTACTACTTCTATTCTATTTATAAAAGTTTTATTAAACAAATCTATTATATCATTTACCTTACCTTCTGTCTCCACATATCTGACAATAACAGATTTCTTTCCATAGTCAGCTATCTCAAGATGGTCAAATGAATCAACAATCCTGAATATTTCTGTTTTATCCTTCTCAGTACAACTGTGTATCTTTATATATAAAAGTTCTGTTTTTTGTATTGGAATGTCAGAAAAATCCATCACTTTTATTACAACTACATTTCTGTTAAGCTGCTTTTTTACCTGTTCAAATGTAACATCATCCATTGTCATCTCTATTGTCATTCTTGATACTGTCGGATCTTCTGTCTCTCCTACTGTAAGTGTATCAAGGTTATAAGATTTACCTGCCAGAAGTCCGGAAATCTTTGCAAGAACTCCTATCTGATTTTCCACATAAAGTGAAATACAACGTTTTTTCATTTCCATATCGTTTTCCATCCTTTCTAACAATCCATTATCATATCTGCAAGTGTTTTTCCAGTAGGCACCATAGGGGATACATTTGCTTCTCTCTCAATCACGCACTCAATAAGAGTAGGACCTTTTTTAAATTCAAGTGCATAGTCAAATGCTTTCTTTATCTCTTCTTCTTTTGTTATCCTTATACCTCTCGCTTCATAACTCTCAGCAAGTTTTACGAAATCAGGTATATATTTTGGACAGCATTTATCTTTGTTCATGCAGTCACGGTTACAGCTTTTTCTGTATGTAAGGCATGTGCTTGAATATCTCTTATCAAAGAAAAGCTGCTGCCACTGTCTTACATTTCCAAGATATCCATTGTTAAATACCACAACAATAACTGGAAGTTCATAAACCATAGCTGTCGCAAACTCCTGAATGTTCATCTGTATTCCGCCATCACCTGATATCGAAATAACAGGTCGCTCAGGATTTCCAAGCTTCGCTCCGATAGCTGCCGGAAATCCGTATCCCATAGTTCCAAGTCCACCTGAGGTAAGAAGCTGTCTATGTGTTTCAATATCCAAAAACTGTGTTGTCCAAAGCTGGTTCTGTCCTACATCAGTACTTACAATAGGATTGTCAAAATTATCATTTATATATCTGATAACTTTTTCAGGAGTAAGTCCCGTATATTTATTCATATTTATCGGATATTTTTCCTTCCATTCAAGTGTCTGTTCAACCCACTTTTCTATTTTAAGAGGTGCACCATACTCAATAAGTTTTTCTATTGCGAGTTTTGCATCTGCAACAATAGGAATATCTACAACTATATTTTTTGAAATAGATGCTGAGTCTATATCAATGTGTACAATCTTAGCTCCCTTTGCAAACTCACTTATCTTGCCTGTTATTCTGTCATTAAATCTCGTACCTATCGAGATAAGAAGATCACATTCGCTTACTGCATGATTAGCTGCATAGCTTCCATGTATTCCGATATTTCCAAGATATAACCTGTGTTTTGATGGGATAGCACCTTTTCCCATAATAGTTGTTATCGCTGGAATACCTGCCATCTCAACAAGCTCTTTCATCTTTTCATTTGCACCAGAAAGATTTACTCCTCCTCCAAGTAAAAACAATGGCTTTTTCGCTTTTTTCATCATGCTGACAGCTTTTTTTATCTGACCTACATGCACACCCTCACTCGGTTTATATCCCCTTATATTTACCTCGTCTGGATATTCCTCGCTTCCCATTGCAACTTGTATATCCTTCGGAATATCTACAACTACAGGCCCTGGTCTTCCAGTTCTTGCAATATAAAAGGCTTCCTTTATGATCCTTCCAAGATCTTCCCTTTTTCTGACAGTTACACTATATTTACATATACTATTCGTTATTCCTACTATATCAACCTCCTGAAATGCATCATTTCCCATAAGGTTAAGTGGAACCTGTCCTGTAAAGCATACAAGTGGAACACTGTCATAATTTGCTGTAGCAATGCCTGTAACAAGATTTGTAGCTCCAGGGCCACTTGTTACAAGACACACGCCTGTCTTTCCCGTTGACCTTGCATAACCATCTGCTGCATGTATAAGTGCTTGTTCATGTCTAGGCAGGATAACTTCAATGTCATCCTGATCATACAATGCATCAAAAAGATCGATTGCCTGTCCTCCCGGATATCCAAAAAGAGTATCTACCCCCTCTTCTTTCAATGCCTTTACAAATAATTCAGTTCCTTTGATCATAGTTAAACACCAAACCTTTCATATAAAGTAAAAAAACCCTAAACCGACAAACGTCAGTTTAGGGCGAATATTTTCGTGGTACCACCTAATTTCAGATAAAATCTGCACTCATCCGACACTCAGACTCAAAGTCCTTTATATCGTTTTCCATATAACGTTGGAAAAATCCGTTGAAGCCTACTTGCACTTAACAAAAAATACTACTGCTTTCAGTCCAAAGCTCAAAGGCTACTTCCATATATCAGGCACAAGAACTCTCACCATCCGTCCTCTCTCTACAGAGCCTTAAGTATATGTACTCCTCCTCGTCACAGCTATTTTCTTTATAAATCAATGACATACTTTCATACGTTGCTTAATTGAAAAGAATATTATCACAATACTTTTTAGTTGTCAAGGTCATCATCAGGCTCAACTACGATTTTTACAGGCATTCCTTTCTGATGATGATACTTCTTTTTTATCTTTGGACGCGCTGTCTGCACATCTGAATCTGATTTTATATCAGACAGATCACCATCCATATCTTTTTGCTGTTCTTTTACGTCATCACTTTCAAGTGCCTTTACAGCCTCTCTTTCAAAGCTGCTGCCATATTCTGCTGTGTCCTTTTTTTTATTCTTTCTTGTTTTAAATTCTTTTACAATCTCCTCCGTTTCCGGTTCATCATCGATATCCTTTTTTTCAACTCTTTTACTTTTCTTTTTTTTCTTTATCTTATCTTTTTTCCCATTATTATCTGAATGTTGTTCTGTATCTTCAACATTTTCTTCCAGAGTGACAGCTACTTCCTCTGTTACATTATCATCTGTAACCTTGTCATCTGCCTTTACTTCTTCTTTGTGACCCTCATTGTCATCTGCTCTTTCTTCGACATGGTCTTCTTCACTTTCCTTGCTGTCCTCTACTTCTTCCTCACTATCATGTGTCTTTGTATCACTTTCTTCATCATTATCTTCTATGTCTTTTTCGTTTTCTTCTGATATGATTTCATCTTCAACAGACTCTTTTGTTTCCTCTACAACATTATCTGTTTCATCATCAGATAAGTGAACATCTTCCTCCTCATCTTCCTCAAAAGGTCCTTTCTTCATTGCAATGACAGCCAAGATAACCTTTATAGGAATTCCTACAATAAGTATCACTTCAATAAGAATTGTTACATAAAAACACTCTGGAAGGAATTTCTTTATCATAAACCATGAACCAAGTGACTTTCCAAGCACACTTTCTATAATAACCGGCACACATTTATATATAATTATCGGCAATCCTACATGAATGACTGCATCGACGATAGTTCTTACAACTCCAATCCCATCTTTTCTTGTTGCTCTATACCACCAGCTCATCAAAAGCATTGGAACAAGCGAAGCTAAAAATGCTATAACATATGCTATATCAAATTCAATATGTGGCAGCATTACAGCCTTCGAATCAATTGTTCTTGCTTTTTCACCTATAGCAAGACAAACGACATTTGACATAAGTTCTTCAATAACATCATTTCCCGAAATCACATCTGATGTATCAAAAAGCATTGTAATTCCTAAATCCTGACCTGGTATGAGAAATGCTGATGATATATATCCGTCAATTGCTCCTGAAACATAATATACATCTTGTTCTCCTACTTTCGTCTTTATCCATCCAAGACTTGAAGTGCCCTGTGTATCAAAAATAGTATCGCCACAATCAGTACCATCTGAATATACTTTCTCTATCTGATCATATGACAATGTCTTTCCGCCTGCTGCAAGGAACATACTTAATACATTTCCAATATCTTTTGCATCAGATACAATTCCTGTCGCTGATACTGTGTCCCAGTCTTTAGCTTCTGTACTTCCTGCTTTTCTTGCGATTGGCAAGCCAAATAAATTATCATGTCCCCCAACAATATCTTTTCCTGCAATTTCATCAGTTGTATATGTTGATTCAAGCTGCAACGGTTCTATTATATTTTTCTGAATATAATCAGCATAATTTACTCCCGAAACTTCTTCAATAATCTTTCCCAAGATCGCATAGTTTATTCTTGCATCCTGATATTCTCCCTTTTTTCCAAGCGGTGCCGGAATACTATCTGTACTCATTTTCTGAGTTGTCGTATAGCCGCATGTCTGTTTTAAAAGATCTTCTACCGTTATACCGGATGCTTCTACCGAGCCTGAAATAATATCTGAAATGTCAGTGTCAAGTGCCAGTTTTTTTGAATCTGCTAACTGCAAAATTGAAATAGATGTAAATATCCTGCTCAGTACTCCAATCTTTAAATCTGAATTTGTTTCAGGTACATCACCATAAGATGCACTATATACTTCTTTGCCCGAAGTTACAATAGATACCTCTCCGCCGGGAATTTTGGCATTCGAAAGCTGTCCGATAATGTACTTTTCAATATCATTTTCATGGTAATTCATAGCAAATGCCCTACTAACAAATGACAAAGACAATATCAATGCCAGCATAACCGATAAAAACCTTTTTTTCATAGTATCCCTAGTCCTCCATACTGATTTTTCTGTCTGTACTTCATATATCTTTGCATAACATCCAAAAGGCTATGCTAAAAAAACTTCTTTATATTTTATCATACATTTATACATTTGTAAAAAAGAAAAACTCTGCATGCATTTTACTGTATGCAGAGTCCTGTGCCGCCCTTAATCTATATTCATATCTTCTAAAATCATTTTTTCAAATAAATTATGCTGCAACAACATCTCCTAATTCGCGAATAATCTGATTTGCTTCGCTAGGCTCGCAGTTTCCTGTCATCCACATGCTGTTTCTAAGATCCATAGTCATAATACCAAGTATTGACTTAGCATCTACACAGTAGCTTCCACAATACAGATTAAAATCAGCATCATACTTTGAAAGAATGTGAACAAATTTGCTTACATCAGTTACATCATTAAACTTAATGTTAATCTTGTTCATGATAAACACTCCTTTTCATATACAAAAAAAACTCTTTGCAACTTTCACGCTACTATACCATCATTGAGCGCTTAAATATATACACATTCTCATCATTTTGCTACGTTTTCTACTTTATTTTTTCATTTTCTCCCGTTTTGATACTTTTTTCGATATTTTGCTGGCGTTATTCCATTCTTTCTTTGAAAATAAACACTAAATCTGCTCTGTGAACTAAACGCACAATAACTGCTTATTTCCTGTAAAGAATAGTCTGTATATTTTAAAAGATATTCACTTGATTTTATTTTTTCATCAATTATATACTGCTTTAAAGTTATACCCTCAAACTGGCTGAACTGTTCCGAAAGATAGTTTGGTGACACACCGATATATTTGGCAATATCTCTCACCATAAGAGGCTCATGTATATGCGCAAATATATAATCTTTCACCTGATGTATTAATGGATTCTTTATATCATTACTGTTTAAATTATGAACATCTCTTGTAAAATTATACTCTGCCTCTCTTACAAGACGCTCAATTTTAATCGGATCATCTAATTCCTCTTCAAGATATCTGATATATCCGTCAGCCATCGAAAAAGCAGCCTCAGCATTCAGTCCTCCCTCTATAGCACATCTGGAGGCACATGTTATAACACCTATAGCAACATTTTTCAGACTTCTGACCTGATCCTCAGCAAGCTTTCCAATCTCCCCCGGATAAACTTCATCAATGCTTTCCCTAAGTCCTTTAAGATCACCTCGTCTTATACTGTCATGCTCTCTAAGCTCCTGCGCATAAGGATTGTGAACTTTTCCACTTTCCTGATATTCAAATATACTTTCCGTAACAAAAATTTCTACAGGTTTGTCCAACCTTACATTAAGGTTCCACAAATCGTATTTTCCAATCTGTTTACCGGTAAGTTTATTCCATATAAGTATAACTGCCGATGTATACGCATCTTTTGGACAAACAAATATATCTGAGTTACGATTCTCAAAAGAAGAAAACATTGCTGTTTTTCCTATTACAACAAACTCGGATTCAGCCTCGTTCCACATAACACATACAACTACACTCGGATCTGTAACAACTATATAAGGGAAATCTTTCTTTGCTTTCTTTACTATCTGTGAATAAAGCATAAGATCTTCTTTTCTTGAATCAGAAAGCTGTTCCAAAAGATTTCCGTCCTCATCAAATATAGCAATATGTGCTTTTAATATAGGCAACATATGTGTCAAGAAAAATTTATCTTTCATATAAAACAATCCTATTATCTGATAATTTTAAATGTTATTTGCAAGTGCTGCTGTAATAATTGCCATAGAATATACTTCTGATGCATTGCAGCCTCTTGACAGATCATTTACAGGTGCATTAAGTCCAAGTAAGATAGGTCCATATGCTTCAAAATTACCCATACGCTGAGCAATCTTATATCCGATATTTCCTGCATTGATATCAGGGAATATAAATGTATTTGCATGACCTGCGACTGTTGATTCAGGACACTTTGTTCTCGCAACTCTAGGTGATACTGCCGCATCAAACTGAAGTTCTCCATCTATTGGAAGATCAGGGTACTTCTCTTTTGCCTTTCTTGCAGCATTACACATCTTGTCTACATCTTCACCTTTTCCTGAACCATGTGTCGAATAACTTAAAAATGCAACCTGTGGATCAACTCCGAAAATCTTTGCACATTTAGCTGCTTCTCCTGCAATCTCAACAAGTTCATCCTCAGATGGCTTAATATTGATAGCACAGTCACCCATTGCAATAACTTCATTCTCACCTGTAGCACTAGGTCTTACAAGTATGAAGCAGGAAGAAACAATACTGTGTCCAGGCTTAGTCTTTATAATCTGAAGTGCAGGACGTACTGTATCTGCTGTTGAATATGTAGCCCCACCTAAAAGTGAATCAGCAACCCCCATCTTTACAAGCATAGTGCCAAAATAATTTGCCTGTGAAAGTATCTGTCTGGCTTTTTCAGGAGTCATGCCTTTTTTCTTTCTAAATTCACAAAGCATATCAACCATCTCGTCCATCTTTTCATATTTTTCAGGATCTATAATCTCAGCACCACGAATATTAAATCCACTTTCTTCTGCTGCTTTCATAATCTTTTCTTCATTACCAATAAGAATAGGGTGAAGGAAATAGCTTGCAAGCAATCGTGAAGATGCCTCAAGAATACGTGAATCCTCACCTTCTGTAAAAACGATTTTCTTTGGACTTTTCTTTAAAATGTCTATTAACTGACCAAAACCAAACATCTAATCATCTCCATTTCTAAATTTTGTGTTTATTTTTAAGCACCACGCCTATTTTCGTATAATTTGAAAGAAAAGTCAATATAAACAATACGAATTTGATAAAAATTCGCTATAAAAATATGATATACTAATTGTCAAGCGGATATCGCAATCCGCTCTGCCACTTTCTTGATAGTGTTAAAATAAAGATAAAAATTAAAGAAACGAGGATTAAAATGACTTCACAATTACCTGATACTATATCAGCCGAACAAAAAAACATGATATTTGAAAATATGTCTGACGGAGTAATCACTCTTGATTCATCTGGAACGATCACATACTGTAACTCCGCATGCTGTGAAATCCTTAAAATTTCATCCGTCTCTGATGTTTTAGGGAAATCATTTATGGAACTTTTTTCGCAAAACAAAAAAAACAGAGCTTTTAACAAACTATTTCATGACAGCATGGAAAAACATAAAATTTTTCCAAAAACTCCGGTAAGATACCGTTTTGGCAAAGAAAAAGAAATTCATCACTTCAATATTGACATAAGCCTTTTAAAACCGTCAAAAAATGAAATTTTTAATCCAGATTCCCCATATAAGGATCCTGACACAACATTTAACGGCATGGTTATTCTTATTGAAGATGATACTGACAGATTTAATCTGCGCCAGCACGAACATGACTGCGCCTTTATTTTCGCTGGTCTTATTTTATGTATAAGTGTTTTTCTAATGTCATGGAGTCTTATGCGCTTTACACTGCATATATATCTGAAATCATCAGTATATACACAGATAATAGAATTTATAACATTCCTGCTATTTTTGGAAATTGTATTTATGACAAGCTTCTCAATGCGTGATATAGGTCTTATACCGAAACTTTCAACATTGAAAAAAAATCTGTTTGAAACCGTAGTGACAGCTGTAATAGTCTCATGTATACTCCTGCTTAGTAAAGCTATCCTTACATTACTTGGTTATCAGATAAAGGCATACTATATAGGTGGTTCGCTTCACGGTGCATATACTTATATATTTACTGCATTTGTTCAGGAATTTCTGGCACGTGGAGTAATACAGACAAGTGTTAAATCACTGATGAAAGTAAGATTCCAGAAATTTCTCAGTATCTTTCTCACATCATTGCTATTTTCACTTATGCATATGCCTTTCGGCTTTTATTTCATGTTAGGTGCATTTTTGTTAAGCCTTGCTTTAGGTTATATATATGAACGTCAGCAGAATATATGGGGGTGTGTTATCCTGCACTGGTGTTGCGGTTATCTTGCCATGTGCCTTTATTTCTAAGGAAAAATTTTATTTTTACCTAAAAAATTTTGATATAAAAACCGATTGTTATTCAAATAAGCAGATGTTATAATTTCTACAATCAAATTTGGAGGTGTTATATGAACAAAAAGATTTTCTTTCCGCAGATAAACGGTATACTTCACGGCTCGGATTACAATCCTGACCAATGGCTTGACAGACCAGATATTCTTGAAAAAGATATTGAACTTATGAAAAAAGCAAAAATGACAAGCATGACTCTGGGAGTTTTTTCATGGGCAACCTATGAACCTTCCGAGGGTGAATTTCATATGGATTGGCTCAAGGATATTATGAATAGATTATACGAAAATGGTATCTACACCATTCTTGCAACACCATCAGGTGCCCGCCCTGCATGGCTTGATGAAAAATATCCAGAATGTATGCGTGTAGGTGCCGATGACCATCGCGCACATCATGGTGTCCGTCACAATCACTGCATGTCCTCACCAAAATTCAGAGAAAAAACAGGAATTATCATAAATAAAATAATTGATACGGTCGGAAACCACCCTGGGCTTGCAATGTGGCATTTATCAAACGAATTTGGCGGAGAATGTTTCTGCCCTCTTTGTAAAAAGAAATTTCAGCATTATCTCGCTGATAAATTCGACCACGATATAAACAAATTAAACAAAGAATGGTGGACAAGTTTCTGGAGTCATACATACAATGACTTTTCACAGATAGAACCTCCATATTCAAATGGTGAGTTCAGCATTATGGGATTAAATCTGGAGTGGAAACGTTTTACTACATGGAATACTACTGATTATATGAAGTCAGAAATTGAAATCATTAGAAAAAGAACACCTAATATTCCTGTCACTACAAACTTTATGCAGCTATTTCCAGGACTCGACTACAGGGTGATGTCAAAAGAACTTGATGTCATATCATGGGATTCATATCCATTATTCCATAATGACTATGAAACTATGGCCGATACTATGGCACACAACTCTTTTGATCATGCAGTTATGCGTTCTTTAAAGAAAGACCAGCCATTTATGCTTATGGAATGTGCTCCTGGGCTTGTAAACTGGCATGGATATAATAAACTCAAACGACCTGGAGTCCATAAACTTTTCAGCGCACAGGCTGTTGCCTGCGGTTCTGATACAGTACAATACTTTCAATGGAGAAAAAGCCGTGGCTCATTTGAACAATATCATGGAGCTGTCGTAGACCATCTTGGAACCGATGATACAAGAATTTTCAAAGAAGTTGCCGAAGTTGGAAATATGCTTAATAGTTTGTCAAAAGTAAAGGGAACTACCGTAAAGCCAAAAGCTGCTCTTATATTTGACTGGGATAATATGTGGGCAATCGACGATATGCGTGGTTTATCGGACAAAACAAAAAATTATGCCAAAACTTGCATAGATATCTATCATGAATTTTTAAAACTCGGTATAGACATGAATGTTATTGCATCTGATGATGACCTTGATGATTACAATGTTATTGTTGCACCTATGCTTTATATGTTAAAACCAGGTGTCGCTGACAATATGAAAAACTTTGTAAAACGAGGTGGTCATCTTATGGCAACATATCTCACAGGATATGTAGATAAAAATACTCTCTGCTATCTCGGTGGTTTCCCTGGTGACGGATTAAGTGACCTGTTTGGTATTATAAGTGAAGAAATAGACACCTATTATGAATGTGATAAAAATCAGGCTACATTTACTAACGGTCACAAAGCTGATATCCGTGATTATGCCGAAACACTACGTGTATACGACGCAAATATCCTTGCAACTTATGACAAAGAGTTTTACTCTGGCACACCTGCCGTAACATGCAAAAATTTTGGAAAAGGAAAAGCATATTATGTGGCTGCACGAATAGATATGTATTCAATGTCATCTTTATTTAAAACAATGCTTGAAGAAACAGAAACACCTTACTTCATCATTCCAGACGGACTCGAATATCACAAACGAGAAGATGAAGCCGGAAATTCAATCGAATTTTATTTAAACGATACTGAAAACGAAATCACTTTCAAAACAACAACTAATGAAACAATAACTTTAGAACCATATGGAATAAAAATAATCTGATATAAAATAAATATACAATATCAATAACAAAAACGGATTTGTAAGATAAATCATATTTTCAATGATAACTCCTTACAGATCCGCTTTTTAAATATATGAATGTCAAAATTATAACTTCTTTTGCCATAAAACTCCTATATGACTTTTTTCATATAATTTAAGTCCCTTTTTTCATCTATTTCTCAACCCGATCAACCTATAGCATACTTATTTCCCTTGATTTTTGTTCTTTAATTCAATAAATCTAAGTTCATCTTCTAATTCGCCTTTAACCTTGAATGCCTTAACCGTCTGATCAGAGGACATATCAAGCATATTTCCATACTTCATAACATATGAACAAAATTCAATTTTCTCTTTTAGCTCTTTGACTTCCTGATATACATCTGCCATAAGACTTACCTCCCGATCTTTATTTTTGTCATTGTCTACTCGTATATACAATAACAAATTTTCTGTCTAATTATGATACCACAAATTTGTGACAAATTAAATACAAAATTTAATTTTATTCCTTTAAACTTTCATTTTTTTTTTTACAATTTATTTTCAATCTTAATCTGATTTTTTATAAATCCATTTTCAGTATTTAACTATTTTTGCTATTGCAGACAAACTGCCTTTTTGATAAGATTTATCAGTAGTTAGTTAGTTTATGATATTTTTTGTCATTTATATTACATAACATGATAAAAAGAATCTTATATTTTAAATATTCTATATCTTTAATACTAACAGAAAAGAGGACAAAAAATGAGTACAAAAATAAATCTGGGAGATCTAGAAGCAGGCGATAGTGCCAAAATAGTATCCGTAGGCGGAGAAGGAGCATTAAGGCAGCACTTTCTTGATATGGGCCTCATAAAAGGAACCACACTCTCTCTTATAAAACTTGCACCGATGGGTGATCCACTTGAATTACAAATCCATGGTTATGACTTAACCTTAAGACTCGATGATGCAAAAAAAATTGAAGTTGAACCCATCCCGACAGAAAAACATGATAAAAAAGCAAAACCACACAAATCAATTCCACATCCCGGATTTGGTGAATATAACGAAGAACACAAAAGAGAACATCACACTCCCATTCCCGATGATGAAACCCTCACATTTGCACTTGTAGGCAACCAGAATTGTGGCAAGACAACACTTTTTAACAGGCTTACAGGCTCAAATCAGCATGTAGGCAATTTTCCCGGTGTAACGGTTGACCGAAAAGATGGTGTGATAAAAGGACATAAAAACACACTTATCACAGACCTGCCCGGTATATATTCTATGTCACCCTACACAAGTGAAGAAATCGTAACAAGAGAGTTTATCTTAAAAGACAAACCTAAAGGAATCATAAACATTGTTGACGCTTCTAATATAGAAAGAAATCTTTACCTCACAATGCAGCTTCTTGAACTTAATATTCCAATGGTTGTCGCATTAAACATGATGGACGAAGTGAGGGAAAACGGCGGTGCAATACATATAAATGAAATGGAAAAACAACTTGGTGTTCCTGTAATCCCAATATCCGCTGCCAAAAACGAAGGCATCGAAGAACTTGTAGACCACGCACTCCATGTGACAAAATATCAGGAAACACCCGTAAGAACTGATTTCTGCTCTCCAGATGACAATGGCAGTGCCGTCCACGCATGTATACATGGAATAATGCACCTTATAGAGGACAAAACAAAAAAAGCACATATCCCTGTGCGTTTTGCAGCTTCAAAGCTTGCCGAAGGAGATTCTCTTATAAAAGAAGCACTTAATTTAAACGAAAAAGAGTCAAATATACTAGAGCAGATAATACAGCAGATGGAAGAAGACAGAGGGCTTGACCGCGCTGCTGCCATAGCTGATATGAGATTTCACTTTATACTAAAAACCTGCGACGGAACCGTCGTAAAACCACATGAAAGTAAGGAACATACAAGAAGCAGGAAAATTGATAAAATACTGACAGGTAAATATACGGCAATTCCAAGCTTTGCCATTATCATGGCACTTGTTTTTTACCTCACCTTTAATGTTATAGGTGCCGCACTGTCAAACCTTCTTGAACTTGGTATCGATTTTGTAACAAATGCCGCTGACAATGCACTCACAGCACTAAATGTAAACAGCGTGCTTCATTCTCTCGTCATTGATGGTATATTCAACGGTGTCGGAAGTGTACTCAGTTTTCTTCCTATTATAGTAACATTATTTTTATTCCTGTCATTACTCGAGGACAGCGGATATATGGCACGAGTTGCATTTATCATGGACAAACTATTAAGAAAGATAGGACTTTCAGGAAGAAGTATAGTTCCAATGCTCATAGGCTTTGGATGTACTGTTCCAGGTGTCATGGCAAGCAGAACACTTTCCTCAGAGCGTGACAGAAAAATGACGATACTTCTCACACCTTTTATGAGCTGCTCAGCGAAACTGCCTATATATGCATTTTTTGCAACAGCATTTTTCAAAGATAAAGCTGCACTTGTTATGATACTGCTCTATTTTATCGGTATTATATTTGCTATCGCTGCAGCACTTATATTCAGAAGAACACTTTTTAAAGGTGAGCCGGTTCCATTTGTTATGGAACTTCCTAACTATCGTATGCCAGGCATAAAAAATGTAGCACAACTTTTATGGGAAAAAGCAAAAGATTTCCTGCAAAAAGCTTTTACAATAATCTTTCTTGCTACTATAATCATATGGATATTACAAAACTTTGATTTCAGATTTAATGTAGTAAATGACTCAAAATCAAGCATTCTGGCGTATATCGCAGGCATTATAGCACCTGTATTTTCCCCTGCCGGATTTGGCGATTGGCGGATATGCACAGCCCTCATCTGCGGATTTATGGCTAAGGAAAGTGTTGTATCAACACTCTCAGTACTTATACCAAAAACATCATTCTTACTCGGAATCATATCACCTGTAAATGCAATGGCACTTCTCGTATTCTGCCTCTTATATACGCCATGCGTTGCAGCAATTGCATCAATAAAACGTGAACTTGGCGGAAAATGGGCATTGCTTGTTATATTGCTACAGTGTAGTATTGCATGGATTGCAGCAGTTGTTGTAAACTTTATTGGTGGAATGATTTGGTGAGAAAAGGCAAAAATCAACAGGAGCCAGATAATTATAATTTCCATCTGACTCCTGTTTTTATAATAAAATCAATTATTTTTATAGCAAATCTACAAACTGCTATTTTTCGTTATAAACTATTATACTTAGGCATTAATGCTTATCAGGTTTAAATTGATCTGGATAATATTCACTTCCCTCGTATCCACAAACTCCCATTCTAGGTGAATTACATACTGGAAGCAAAAACAATTCATCTTCATTTTCACCACCCATCTCTTTATCCAGACACTCTTTGCACCAATAACCATAGTCTTCCACTTCTGTCCACTGTGCTTTATTTTTTCCACAATTGCTACACATTATTTCAGGTGGATTATTTCGTGACAAAATAATAATTTCATCATTTTCGTTTTCTCCTGTACGATACCCATTAACCTTTAATATTAGCTCCGTCGTTGAACCAAAATCATATTCATATGCAAGCTCATCTCCAACTGAAAATACATTTTTTATTTTATAATTCATACTTTTTGAAGTTTTTCCCCAAAAAGTATCTTTAGCAGGCATAGCTTCATAACTCTGACCATTGATGTAAAATGCACTTAGATGTCCACAACACTCAAGCCATATATCTCTTAAAAACTGATCCAGATCTTTTAATTTACTATCCTCACTAATTTCTATAATCAGCCAATAATCTTTGCAATACTTTCCAAAAATAACCATTTGGAAATATCCACACTTTGTTTTTGTATTTTCTTCTTTCAATCTTTCTTGTCTTATCTTGCATGATGCCAAATGTTTAAGCATCCCACTTCTCGTATACTCTTTTCCACAATATTTGCAATAACCTTTACTCTGTTTAGCCATATTTATTTTCCTCCATATACTTAATACATATCTCTCATAAATCTATTATCTTTATGTAATTTATGCCATTCTGCATATGAGTTATCCACTCTTTACCTTGCATACTAAGTTTTATATAATACCCTAACTATATTTTATCCCCATACGGCAAAGCTCTTATATATTTTTCCATAGCTTCAAAATCAGGTGTTCCATCTATCTTACTTGGTAATTTTATAACACTATCTTTCATTTTTTCCAATGTCCATTTTCTTCCATAGCTGAATCTATATTTATTTGCCTTAATAACAGTTGCAATAAACAATGCATTATATTTGTTCATTTTCCACCATTCTTTTGCATATAAAACATTTACATCATCCGATGCCCAAAATGGTTTATCTTGATAAAACGCTTCACCCACACTCCCATTATAATTTACAGTAATACAATTTGGTTTCCAACAATAATCTGTTTCTATCTTTTCTCTAATTCCATTATTTTCACTAATTGCACTTAAAAAATTGGTATTTCCTGGAATCATATCAGCTTTTGTAAGTCTCTTTCCTTTTTCAATATCAAACAACTCTGATAAATTATAGCTGTTCCATTTTTGTACATTTAGTGCGACTGTTTTTTTATTATTTATAGTTTTAATCGGTCTAATGCTAATTTTTTCCACCCATTCAGGAAAAGCATCAATATCTGGCAATACAAGTTCCCTCAATGTTCTATCAGCCTGTCTTCCATAATTAAATCTATATGCACTTTTTTGAATACACAAACAATAAAAAAGTTTTTGTTTTAAGCTCATTTCAGATTTAGGAGTTAATACGGCAACTTGATGTGCTACATAACATTCTTCATTTTGAACATGTGCCATAAGAACCGATCCCTTCAAAGGTACCGTAATAACTCCTGCTGGATATTTTTTTACACCAACACACTCTTCAACTCTGGCAACCACACCATTGTTTTTATCCTGAGAACTCACAAAATTAATTCCTGTTTTTGATATAGTCATTTCTGAAAAAATTAATGTTTTAGGGTACTCAATTTCAAATATTTCATTTAGTTTCATTTAAATCACCACACTTCACCAAATATGCTAAATATTCATTCACAGTATTTTGGAAATCCTCTTCTGTCAGTTTAGTATAGTCTGTCTGCATATACGCCTCACATAGCCACTCGTCCATATATGTGACGCAATGTCTAGCTGATACTCCATCAACTATATCTCTATTTCTATATAATTTCAACCACTCTTTTTCAATACTTTTCCACTTACCTAACGCATCAATTCTTCCCAATTTTTTTCTTTTTACAAAACCATCTTCTTTGCAATATCCAAAGAATGTTTCCTGTGTACTATCATGTGGTGTATGTGCCTCCCACACCATAACACATACATTAGTACCTGTAGGGTAAAAAATATCATCTGGCATAGAAAATACTGCTTTCAAAGAATGTTTTTTCATGAGCCGTTCTCTGATTTCTTTATATTTAGTTCCAATTGCACAACTCATTGGAACAACCACCACTCCTTTACCACCAACCGCTAAAATATCTAATAAATGCTCCACAAACTCAAGTTCAACAACATCCTTCTGTGAATATGGAGGATTTATTAGTCCAATATTGATCTTCTTACTTTTAAGTTCATCTGTAATATTTTTATTAAAACAGTCTCCCTTATAAATATTTGATTTTCCGTCTTTACGAATAATCATATTAGCAATAGCTAATGTATAAAGTCCATCATCAAACTCTACACCATATAACCCATTTTTACGAATATTCTCAATTTCATCTGGATTGGCACCCTCAAACATTTTGCTCATAGCCGTAACTAAAAATGAACCTGAACCACAACAAATATCTACCACTCTACTATTCTTATTTACACCAGCCAAATCACACATAAATTCTGTCAAGTGCTGAGGTGTTAAGACAATACCTAATCCGCTACCATCTCCGCCTGAATATTTAATAAATTCATGATAAAAAACACCCAAGGCATCTACTGTACTATCTGCATAATCCATCATTGGTTTTATTTTCATTTCCAGTTGTTCAATATACCATGTGATTGATTTAGAATGTCCTAATGGTATTTCAGCAAATTTTGTGTTATCTAAAAGCGTACTAAAAACTTGTTTTATATAATTAATTCTGCTACTTCTGATATCGCTTTCTTTTAACACATTTTCAATAGCATTTTGAATGTTTTGCATTACAATTTTATAGGAAGTCAATGATGAATAACTTTTTGAAAAATCTTCATCATTTAAGGCAATCAAAATTCCAGCAATAAAAATAGGTTTATGTGCTTCTGTCACTTTAATTTCTCTCAATGAATTATGCATATCAATCGCTATATTTCTGATCTCATCTAAAGAATAGGACTTTTTTAGTTTATTCCCATTAATCAATTCAATATAATTTTGCGGCTCAAGAATAATATCTTTTGCTTTACCTAAAATAGTATATCTATCCTGTCCCTGTACCCAATAAAATGCATCAACCTTCATATGTTCTGTAGTTGTTCCACTAATAGCTATTGCAATGACATTGTATTCTTTCTTCAAAAATTTTGCGTAATACAACACGCCATCAACAGCATATCCACTTGGCTTATTCATTTTCTCACTACAATGTTTTTTAGTTGAGTTTTTGCACTCAACTACAATAATTGTGTGCATATCATCATTAAATGTGATAACGTATTCTGGTTTAGCTTTTCCCTTTCCTCCCAGCGTGTAATCTTCTAATTCGCATTCTTTCGGCTTTCCTCCTGCCATTTTCAAAAGGCTATCAATTTTATCAATATTTGAAACGTCTCCTTGAGGAAATACATAACCAAATTTATTTTTCCCAATTGTGCATTTCATTTCTTTCAAAGTTAAACTTTCAGTATACTGTTCAATCGCCATTACACATTCCTCCATTACACATTTCTGGTCTGTAATAAATATTCTTTTATATCCTTTTTAAATTTTCATACAAGAACACACGTTCTTTTTATATTATATCATATATCCTTTAATTGTCAATAACAAAACTATGTATAATCAAAAAACTGTTACAATGCCCCTGTAATAATAGCCTTTTATATTTCTTATATCCCATCATACACCTTACACAATCTGCTCTGTTCCAATCCCCAATATCTCCTGTAAATTCAGTGCCATTGCTTCAACTGTAAAGAAAAGGGCGATTAAAACGTCCTTTTTTCATAAAAAATGTAGCTTGCATAAGACTTCAAAAGTATTGCACAAGACATCTGTTTTCGTGTTAGTTACCTGTTAGTTATTTGTTAGTTACTGTAAAAATTTCATGTGTGTTTATGGCATCTGACAGAATATTAAGATATAAAGAAATCCCCGAAAACATTGGTTTTCGGGGATTTTTGTATATATCCGATATTCTCGCAAATTATCTCTTTGAGAACTGTGGTGCTCTACGAGCTTTCTTGAGACCGTATTTCTTACGCTCTTTCATACGTGGGTCACGAGTTAAGTAACCAGCTTTCTTAAGTGTTGGACGGAAGTCTCCATCTACTGTAAGGAGAGCTCTTGAAAGACCATGTCTGATAGCTCCGGCCTGTCCTGTAAATCCGCCACCACGAACTGTGATGATAGCATCATATTTATCTGTTGTGTTTGTAGCCTCAAGTGGCTGACGAACGATAATCTTTAATGTTTCAAGACCAAAGTACTCATCAATGTCTCTTTTATTGATTGTAATCTTACCTGTACCTGGTACTAAATATACTCTAGCAATACTGCTTTTTCTTCTACCTGTTCCATAAAATTTTGCGTTTGCCACTGAATTTTCCTCCTCTCAATTATGCTCTCTCTTTAATTTCTAATACTTCCGGCTTCTGAGCCTCATGTCCGTGCTCTGCACCAGCATATACATGAAGTTTTGCAAACATCTGACGACCAAGTGGTCCCTTTGGAAGCATACCTTTTACTGCATGATCTATAACATACTCAGGTTTCTTAGCGAGCATTTCCTTGAGTGTTGTTTCTTTCATTCCACCAACATAATCTGAATGATTGTAGTAAATCTTCTGGTCAAGTTTCTTACCAGTTACTTTAATCTTGTCAGCGTTGATAACGATAACATAATCACCTGTATCAATATGTGGTGTATAAGTAGGCTTATTCTTACCTCTTAATACATTTGCAACTTCTGTTGCAAGACGTCCTAATGTATGTCCTGTAGCATCAACTACATACCATTTTCTTTCAATTGTGGATGGGCTAGCCATATAACTCTTCATCCCAGTACCTCCTAACTTATTCACTTAGAATCTTATCTACTACATAAATTAAATATACTGCGCGTAGATGCTCTACCGGGGCTTTGGTTCAGCATGTCACACGCCACATTGCACTATTATACAATATATAAGTATAAGTGTCAAGCATTTTTCCGCTTCTAATCATAAAAATCCTCATTTCTGCACACGTTTTTTATGCATATCACAGTAAAACTTTTGGTTTTGCTCTTTCATTTTCATATTCATTATTCTATAATTAAGAATATACTATAATAAGTCAGATTTTAAAGACTCTTACCAATGCCTGAAGGCAGCAGGTTTCTGTCTATGACAATGAAAGGATTTAATTTATGAATACATTTTATCAAACCGACCGTCTAATCATAAATATACTCCAACCTTCCTGGGCTCCCGTAGTATTAAATTTCTATAAAAAAAACAAGGATATCCTCGAGGCTCTTGAACCTGCAAGGAGTGAAAGATTTTATACAGAATCTTTCCAACGCGCAAATCTTTCCCTCGAATACAACAGTTTCTTTAAGAATAATTATATGCGTTACTGGATGTTTGACAAAAAAAATCCCGACTATCCTATCGGGACTATTTGTTTCAGCAATTTTTTAAAGGGTGCTTTCAACAGTTGTATGGTTGGTTACAAACTAGATAAAGACAATACAGGCAAGGGATATATGACAGAAGCTTTAAGTTTCCTTCTTCCCGAACTCTGTTTAGATTATCCTTTACACAGAATAGAAGCGTATGTCATGCCTGATAATACAAGTTCCATCCGCCTTCTTGATAAACTTGGTTTCAGACAGGAGGGTTATCTCCACTCATTTGCAAAAATAAATAATTCCTGGGAGGATCATTTTCTCTACACTTATTTTAACGGATGAATCCAGTACCCAAATGCTCCACATACATCCTTAACATCACCTATTGGCTGAAAATATATAAATCCATGCTGTCTGGCTATCTTTTCATCATAGTCATTATACACTCCTGGCGATCCAATGGCATACTGCACTTTTTTATCTTCAACATTTATTTTAGCAAAGATTATATGCCTGTAACTGCAATATCCATGAAGTAAAAATGCATTATTAGCAAGCACCCACATTTTTATTGGCAAACAGCCTATATCCTTAAGCTCAATTCTTACACTTTTTTCAATTATTCCCGAAACAAATGGATACATCATTGGAAATGTGCTAAGTATTCTCTCCCCAAAATCTTTTTCACTCTCATCATAAACACTTGCCTTAATGATAACTTTTTCCGTATCAAATTCCTCAGCTGCTGTATCCTGCTCAAGAGTCTGTGCTGAACTTGCCACCTCATTTTCACCTTTACCAATCTCATTATCATCAAAAAGCATATTATCGTGAAAATCTTCTTTTCTACCTTCGTTTTTCTCTTCTTTTTCATCTAAGTTTTCATCTATACTCTCAATATTTTCTTTTTCATCTGCCATATCTTTAAAACTATTATTTCTATTACCCGCCACACCTGTTCTGTTATTTACAGATATGTTATCTTTAAAATTATCTTTTTCAAATATGCTGTCTCTTTTATTTGGCGAAACAATCTCCATGTTGCCAAGTCTAACCTCATCCTTCACCCATGAAGTTGCAAAAAACATCTCTTTACCTATATATACTATCAATCCATCAATATCGTCAAACGAATACCCTGTCTGTAATATATTCCCACTATCCAGCACAAATCTGCTTACCAGATTTCCTGATTTTACTCCCATATCAGAAACCTCTATGCACTTTGCACCATATTCTTTCTGAATATAAAGATACACTTTCGGATATACTTCAAATGGTATCATACGCATCTGAACCGTAAAGCGACACTGTTTATCCATAAGCTCTATCCTGACAAAACCTGTATTCTGGCTTTTTGCACCATTTATATATTTGTACAAATAAGAAACCATCCTTTTATACTGACTCATAACCTGCCTCCATCAATCAATTATTTAGAGCCGAAAATCAATGATACACCACACCAGTCTCTTCTCCCGTGTACCACAGCACTATGATATAAATATATGATATATTTTTTGGATTATGACTTAATCTTCTTTTACAGCCAAAATACCCATAGCAAAACTGATTACAAAAGCAGTTTTGACACCTAAATTTCAAAATGATATACTTTATCACATATTATTGTCCGGAGTTACAAATATCTGTACAAAAGCACACAAAATACAGATATTTCAGGTACCTTTCAAAGTCTGTAAAATAAAACTACACTATAATACCTGCCTGTACTCCCCACAATTTTCTTAAAATATAAATGTGTGTGCAGAAACGAGGATTAATTATTATGAGTGAAAATTGTAATCATGATTGTTCAAGCTGTGGCGAAGCATGTGCAAGCCGCGACCCAAAGAGTTTTATAGAAAAACCAAATCCAAAGAGTTCTATCAAAAAAGTTATAGGCGTTATAAGTGGAAAAGGCGGCGTTGGTAAATCTATGATATCTTCAATGCTTGCCGCTAACTTTCAGAAAAAAGGATATCATACAGCTGTTCTTGACGCTGATATTACCGGTCCTTCCATTCCAAAGGCATTTGGTATCACAGAAAGAGCCAGAGGTGACGAAAGTGGCATCTACCCTGTTTATTCAAAAACAGGTATCCAGACAATGTCCGTAAACCTTTTGCTCGACGATGCTACAGACCCTGTCATATGGCGTGGTCCTGTTATTGCCGGCACAGTAAAACAGTTCTGGCAGGATGTTATCTGGACAGATGTTGACTATATGTTCGTTGATATGCCTCCTGGAACAGGTGATGTAGCACTTACAGTATTCCAGTCAATTCCTGTTGACGGAATCGTAATCGTAACATCACCACAGGAACTTGTTTCAATGATAGTTGCAAAAGCAGTAAAAATGGCACAGATGATGAATGTACCTATAATCGGCATTATCGAAAATATGAGCTATGTAGAATGTCCTGACTGTGGAAAGCATATAGAGGTATTTGGAAAAAGTCATCTTGCAGAAGTTGCTGCCGTATACAAACTTCCTGTACTCGGTCAGATACCAATGACTCCTGCAATAGCTGCCGCAAGTGATGCCGGTGATGTTGAAAGTCTTGATGTAAACTGGTTCGATGAGGCAATAGAAGCTATCGTAAATGCAACAAAATAAATTTTATACTAAAAGTTGATATTTTTAGCAAAAGAGGACAAAAATAATCTTATGTAAATCAGTTATTTTTGTCCCTTTTTGATAAACTGTATTCTTCTTAGTACTATCTTTTAATCCTGTGTAAGTAAATTAATTCCCCCAACTGCAATCTCTATAGAAAGTTTTGCCGTCTTAACCGCATCCTCAAGAGTTTCCGCTGCCGCAAGAAATCCATTCGGATGACAAAATCTAAGTGTTTTTATACCGCTTATCTTTCTAAGCTCATCAGCTTCTTTTCCACACCATGATTCAGGAAAATCACATATCAGAGTATTATCCTCAGTGCTTACCGGAACCCCCTGAATACTGTAACCACCTCTGTTTGACGGATACACAACATACTTGTAACCACTGTCGATAACAACACTCTTCCACGGTACAAACTTTGACAACACAAGAACCTCACCGTCACTTTTTTCCATATCAGCCTTTACAATCTCAGCAGCCCTTACAATACCTGCTACTGAATTAAAATGATTTACAAGAATAATTTTTGCAAACTCTACAGCTTTATTAAAGCAACCGTCATAGTCCTGCTCTGAGTCCCATCCTGGATTAAATTCTGAGATGATTTTAGCAAGATCATTTGGACAACCTGTATTATCAGATTCATCAAGTGGCTGTATAAATTTTTCATCAAATCTAACCGTCTCTTCCTCACCGACACACTGTACTCCAAACTCTCTCCACAAAAGCCCAAAAGCCGCATAAGGACAGCCATTTTCTCTGTATTCCTTATCTTCCTGATGATGGTCAAATTTTCCTCTTCCTATATCAAAAACAATCCCATCAAAATCTTTTGGCACTTCAAAACCTCTTATAATTTCAATATCAGGTTTTATCATTTTAAGAAACGCTGTTGAAAAAACATCATCTGAATGAAATTTTGCACCATGAGTAAAAGCACATGAAGGAAGTTCGACTTTTCCCTCAAATATTTTTTCGTCTACACCAAAACTCATAAAAACCCTCCTTTTCTTTTAAAAACAGGCACCCGCCAAAATTAAAAACTTCACGGGTGCCATTTACATTTCAAGACCATAGTCTTTATAAATAAGTATCTTATGTTTACGCAAGGTTACTGTACACATTTTATGTGTCAGGTTTGCGTCTATATATTAATTATGCAAGTTCTTTATCAAGATTTTCTTTAATTGCCTTGATAAAGTCCTGGCTGTTTAATACTGTCACATCTTCAAGTGTTGTGATAAGAGCAAGGTCTTTAGTCATCTTTCCTGACTCGATAGTTCCAAGCGTTGCTTTCTCAAGCTTATCTGCAAATGTCATAAGTTCAGGAATATTGTCAAGCTCACCTCTCTTACGAAGTGCTCCTGTCCATGCAAATATTGTAGCTACTGAATTTGTAGATGTTTCCTCACCTTTAAGATGCTTGTAATAATGTCTCTGAACAGTTCCATGAGCAGCCTCATACTCATATACTCCTGTAGGTGACACAAGTACTGATGTCATCATAGCGAGCGAACCACACGCTGATGATACCATATCACTCATAACATCACCATCATAATTCTTACATGCCCAGATAAATCCACCTTTTGCTTTCATAACACGTGCAACAGCATCGTCAATAAGCGTATAGAAATATTCTATGCCTGCTGCCTCAAATTTATCCTTATACTCAGCTTCATAAAGATCATTGAAAATATCCTTGAAGTTGTGATCATAAATCTTTGAAATAGTATCTTTCGTTGCAAACCACAAATCCTGTTTTGTATCAAGTGCATAATTGAAACATGCTTTTGCAAAACTTGTGATTGATTTATCTGTATTATGAATTCCCTGAATGATTCCAGGTCCTGTAAATTCCTGAATAGTCTTGCGGATTTCTTTTCCATCTTCACCTGTAAATACAAGCTCTGCTTTTCCAGGTCCCGGAACTTTAATCTCTGTATTCTTATAAACATCACCATATGCATGTCTTGCAAGTGTGATAGGTTTCTCCCAGTTCTTTACACAAGGGGTAATTCCTTTAACCTGAATAGGTGCACGGAATACCGTTCCATCAAGAGAGGCTCTGATAGTGCCATTTGGTGACTTCCACATCTCCTTAAGATCATATTCTGTCATTCTGGCAGCATTTGGTGTGATAGTTGCACATTTAACTGCAACTCCATACTTCTTTGTAGCCTCAGCAGAATCTATAGTAACCTGATCGTTAGTCTCATTACGATGCTCAAGACCAAGATCATAATATTCTGTCTTTAAATCTATATATGGAAGTAAAAGTTCATCTTTGATAATCTTCCAAAGTATGCGTGTCATCTCATCCCCATCCATCTCTACAAGTGGAGTTGTCATTTTAATTTTGTCCATCATTAGCCCTCCGATTATGTAATTTCTATCTGACACATTTGAATGTGTCAGATAAATTGTAACACACTTTCTTAAATTTGTGAAGTATCAGGGTTTACTTGTTGACTTTTCACAAAACTGCATATACATTTTTGTTATATTCCACGATATTTTAAATATTACATTGACTTTTCACGCAATGACGTTTACGATACATCTATCGCAGCCTTCCGGTAAGGAGGGTATTATGAATAAAAAAATCCTAACTATATTAACTGTAGCAGCTATATTACTTTCATGTGTGCCATGCACCACAAAAGTAACTGCTTCTTCTAACTATCCAATCATCATACTTTCATGTTATAACAAAAATATGAAAATCGGCGATTCATTTTATCTTGTTGCCTTCTCTTCAAACGGAGGTATCCCAACCTTTAAAAGTACAAATAGTAAGATTGCAGCAGTCACATCATTAGGTGAAGTAACAGCAAGATCACCGGGAACATGCAAAATAAATGTAAAAGATAAACGCACCGAAATAAGCTGTAAAGTTACAGTTTCTAAAACAAAGATAGTTTTATCTCAAAAATCAGTTTCTATAGAACATAATGAAACGTTAAAATTAAATGTTACAACATCAACTAAAGGAGAAATAATTTTCAAAAGTAATAAATCAAGCGTTGCAACTGTTGATGAAAATGGTACTATAACCGGAAACAAACCAGGAGATGCAATAATAACCGTCAAAGCAGATACATCAACAGCACAATGCAAAGTAAAGGTCAAAAGTCCTGTCATAAAATTAAACCATTCTTCTTTAACTATGTATAAGGGACAATCTAAAACAATAACTGCTGATGTATCATCAGGAATACCACCTATATGGAAAACAAACAGATCAAGCGTTGCCACAATCGATGAAAATGGCTGTGTTACTGCTGTCAAACACGGAACAGCAATTATAAGTGCTACTGTAGACGGCATCAAAAAAATCTGTGAAGTAACAGTAAAACCACCTGTCATAAAATTAAACAAAACATCAGTCACATTAAAAACTGGTGAAAAAATCACTCTGGAAGCTACTGTATCATCCGGCAACACTCCAAAATGGATTTCTAAAAAAACGTCCGTTGCCACAGTTGATCAAAAAGGTGCCATAAAAGCAAAGAAAGCCGGAGAAGCCATCATAACCGTATCAGAAGATGGAACTCAGGCAATCTGTATAGTCACTGTCACTCCAAAATAAACACTTAATTTTACATCAGGAAGGCTGCGATATTCTTTCTGTCAATTTTTCCAGTATCTTTATTATGAGGCATTTCTTTAATAAGAACTATCCTTCTTGGCATCTCAAAATGCGCTAATTTTTTTCTTATCTGTACATATATTTCCTGCTCAAATTCTGCCTTTTTATTTTCATTTGTAAAAATTTTATCCTTTATACTATCCTTAACTGAAACATATGCAATAAGTATATCTTTGTCTTTTCCCATAACAACTGCCGCCTCACTGACCTCATCTTTTTCACATATTGCCGCCTCTATTTTGGCCTTCGAAACTTTTCTTCCTCTTACTCCAACTATATCATCAGAGCGTCCTTCAAAATAAAGATTTCCATCCTCATCAAAATACCCCTTGTCTTTAAGTGAAAACGGACACTTAACCCCATAAACATGAAAATCATTTGTAACATATATCTCACCATCTTTAACACTTATATCAACTTTAGGAAACGGCTTACCAATAAGATTTCTCTTTGTATTCATATCCTTATCAGTCACATATGAAATATAATTTAATTCACTTGCACCATAGTATAAAATAACTTTTGTATTTGGAAATACACTCTTTAACATCTCCGCATCTTTTTTTCCAAGGCTCTGTGAACCTGACAAAATCATTTTTATATTAACATTTTTCTCTTCAAAACAATCTGGTATGCACATAAGTTTTGATGGAATAAGATATATAACATCCACATCCCACTGTTTTATAACCTTTTCCCACCTTTTAGGATTAAACTTATTTTCCACAATCGTGACCGCCCCCGCATAAAGCTGCGCCATAACAAGATTTAAATTTCCGGTAAACGCAAGACTTCCCTGAACAAACATTCTGCTATTCTCATTTATCTGGAAAATTTCATTCTGAATAGGAAAGAAATCACACCAACTTTCATATGTCCTATATAAAATCTTTGGGATTCCTGTCGTACCAGATGTCATAACAGCCATACATACCTCATCAGGCACTTCATTTATCTCTGGGAATTCAGTTATATCATGCTGCACTATCATAGGTATGATATCGTTTTTATTACATGCAAGGAACAATATAAGCTGCTCAAGAAATGACCTGCTCTTTATCATGTATACTCTTTTTCCCGTTTTTACATCTTTTCCCATTTTTCGCCATGTACCATTATGCATTGAACCATACATTTTATCTTTATTAAGAGAAATTTCCATTGCGGCCTCATCAACCATCTGTACAAGTTCACAATATGTATATGGTATCCCATCCTCAACAAACGCCAGTCTTTCACAGTTTTTTTCACATATCATTTCATAATAATTCATAATCATACCCCATTTTGTACTTTATTTTTTATCAATACTGCACTTCCTACCCCACCCGCTGCTGCTACGGCACAAACGGCATATGCACCATTCCTTTTCTCAAGTGCCTTTAATGCATGAAGTGTTATTATTCCTCCTGATGCCCCATATGGATGACCATATGCAAGTGCACCACCGAATATATTATATTTATCTATCTCAGCAGGATATTTTTTAGCAAATAATTCATCTATCACTGCAAACGCTTCATTACACTCATATATATCTATTTCAGCAGGAGAAATATCATTTTTTCTTAAAAGTCTGTCAATGGCCGCTATGCATGACTTTGGGCTTTGTTCCGGATTGCTTCCTATCTCCACAATATCAACAAACTCTCCTATCGGAGTAAGCAAATTTTCTCTTAAATATCTGTCTGAACATAATATAAGAAATGCTGCACCATCATTTGTAAGACAAGCATTACCCGCCGTAATAACTTTGCCACCTTTCAATACAGCTGGCAAACGATTTAAAAGTCTATCGCTCATCCTTTCCCTTATTCCCTCATCTTCACTGCATCCTTTAATAATCTCTACAGTTATATCATCAAGAACTCCATTATCTCTCGCTTCTCTCGCCAGCCTGTGACTTCTTAGAACCCATTTATTAAGTTCTTCCCTTGTAATCCCTTCAGAAATTGCCGTCCTCTCTGCTCCCTCAAGCATAGCCTCCTGCCTGTGTTCATCAGGAACAAATTTTGCAACCTTATACCATTTATCACCATATTTGTCATAATCTGGATGATTTTTATTGTATGCTCTTTTAGGTGCTGTGGAACTGCTTTCAAAACCACCTGCGATTATTATATCAGCCTGCCCTGAATCAATCTTTGCTGCTGCAACAGCAATACTTTCCAAGGCCGAACCACATTGAAGATCAATCGTAAATGCAGGTGTTTCAACACCAAAAACAGATGATAATGTCATAACTCTCGCTACATTTCCTCCAGCAGCAACACCATTTCCCGCTATAATACAATCCACCTGTTTTATACCTGTTTTGTCTGCCAGTGCATCAATCACCCTTGCACCTATTTCTTCTGCCGGCACATGACGATACATACTATTTTCTATTCCTATATAACTCCTTAATCCATCCAATATATAAGCCATAACAAGCCATCCTTTTTATTCTGCTTTTATAATAAATATAATTCAAACACTTTCACAGCTTTTACATAACTGCCATCAATATAATGCCACACCCATGCTTCAAAATTTTTTTCACCCTTATAGATTTCAATCTTTTCTCCTTCAAAAACAGGCTGGATATATTTAATATCACATGACATTATATTTTCCTTTTCCAATAAATGTTCGAGCATCAAAAATCCTGGTACAACTGCATTTTTCGTGCTGTGAATAGGATTTTCATCCCCAACCTCCTGCACAAAATCCAATATATCACTCTTTTCAAATACAACAGAATCATAAAAAAACATATTTCCACGACAAAGGTACTCATCAAATTCTTTCTCGATAATTCCGGAATCATGAATAGATATCGAGTTAAAGCCATCCTTATTTTTACTGGTTATCCTGATAAGATGAACCTCAAGAGTTATCTTATCATCCCCAGTTATGAGCACTGCATAATTTTTTCTCTGCTTCTTTATATCTGCACTTAAAGTACTATGCTTTTCATACTCATCCATCTCACAACTATTATTTTCAATTTTTAACCGCACTTTTGCTATCACCCAATTTGCAAATCCCCCAACTTCTGACAAAGATGCAAAATATCTTCTAAATCTTTTATCCACAGTACTCCCTCATTTCTTTATATCAGATTAAGTATTTCGAATTCCCACTATAATAGTATATATTTCTTCCATTTTTATGTCAACCTTTTCAATAAATAGGTTGACAACCTTGCTTTTTATATATATACTTTCACTTGCAGTTAAAAATTATAATTGTAAAAAATGGAGGAAAACAATGAATAATTCTATTACAAAAACAAAAAATGTATTTGCAACACAAAATCTCGTACTCATGGCTCTTTTTGCTGCGGTACTCTGTGTATCAGCCTATATAAGTATACCACTTCCAAACGGATCACACATTACTGCACTAAACTTTGTCGTAACACTTATTGGACTTGTTTTCACAATTGAACAGTCATTTCTTATCTCACTTGTCTGGCTTCTTCTCGGT
This sequence comes from uncultured Lachnospiraceae bacterium, assembly GCA_934320895.1. Classification (GTDB taxonomy): domain Bacteria; phylum Bacillota; class Clostridia; order Lachnospirales; family Lachnospiraceae; genus Butyribacter. Next base: position 45,410 of record CAKRFY010000001.1, read on the forward strand.
GCTGTAGGTGTTCCTGTATTTATCGGAGGTCAGGGCGGCATTGGATATCTGTTCGGTCAGTACGGAGGTTATTCTTTCGCATTTGTTATTATCGCAATTCTCCTTCCGGTATTTTGTAAACGTGAATATAACAGAATTTCGTTTACAATAGCAGCCATTATATCAGCTATATTTGTTGATGTTTTCGGTTCTATATGGATAATGATTATCGGAGGAATAAATTTAAAAGCGGCATTTATCGCTGGCTTTTTACCATTTATCGCACTTGATACAGTAAAAGCCATTGTTGCCGCCCAGATTGCGCCTGCTTTCAGACGTATATTAAATAACGCAATAAACTAATTTTTGTTAGCATTTATACAGCCCTTGCACCCGGCACAGCCTGTCGGGTGTATTTTTGTCATATCGACAGAATAATCATACATTGATGCCAACGAACAGATTGCCTGTGAAGAAATCCCTTCTCCTGTTCCTGTAAATCCAAGACCTTCCTCTGTTGTTGCCTTTACATTGACCTGATTTATATCGATTCCAAGCGTCTCTGCTATATTTTTTCTCATGTCATCAATATAATTTCTTAATTTTGGACGCTGTGCAATTACAGTAGCATCAATATTTTCTATAACATAACATTTTTCTTCGAGAAGCTTTCCAACTTCACTTAATAGTTTTATACTTGAAATTCCTTTATACCTGTCATCGGTGTCAGGAAAATGTTTTCCTATGTCTCCAAGTGCCGCTGCTCCAAGTAATGCATCCATAATGGCGTGTAAAAGCACATCGGCATCTGAGTGACCCAAAAGACCCTTTTCATAAGGGATTTTGACACCACCAAGTATCAATTCACGCCCCTCAACTAATTTATGAACATCATAGCCCATTCCAACTCTCATATTCTAACTCTCCTTTCAAACGGAATATAACAAAAAATCCTCTGAAAATATTCAGAGGATTTGAAGTAGCGGGAGAGGGATTTGAACCCACGACACCACGGGTATGAACCGTGTGCTCTAGCCAACTGAGCTATCCCGCCATATTAAATTATAACAACGAAAGTTCGCTGTAATGGGACCTACAGGGCTCGAACCTGTGACCCTCTGCTTGTAAGGCAGATGCTCTCCCAGCTGAGCTAAGATCCCTTTTTGTTTGCTGCGTTTCTCTTGTCTCACGCGACTTCTATAATATATCAGACACTTCCACATATGTCAACACTTTTTTTCAATTTTTTTTTATTTTTTTTCAAATTTTATTTTTAGACCTGATTTTAACCTCCATTCTATAGTTATTGCAGAGATGTGACCGTTAAACTTTTGTTTTATAAACAACGGTACACATCCTACAATAAATGCCTGATAAAAATACAATCACCCTACCCGAAAATCCTAAGTCCTCTTTTACTTTTATTCTTCTCCTTATTTTTTTTATCTGGCTTTTCTTTTGTCTTGATCTGTTTTATCTGGCATGTTGCTGCCGCCTCATCATCATCACTCTGTCCTTTGAGTTTATCAAGAATTTCTTCTAAAAGCTTCGTCTGCTTTACTGCCACTTCTTCTTTCTGCATCATTATATAATTTAATTCTTTCATAAGTTTTGTTGACACATTTTCAGATATACGTTCTTCTGATTCTTTCTGACCTTCCTCCACTACATTAGTTACCATTTTCCGTAATAACATCTCAAACTTTCTTATTTTCTCATCAGAATTTACTGACACTTCACGCGTTTTATTCGTTCTCACAGTGTTAACAGCAGCAGAGTTCATTGCAACCACTACATTATCTGATCTGTTATCTGAATTCACACCATCCTCTTCATCCTGGATTTTCTGATTCAATTCCTCTCTCAACTTATATAATTCATTAGGATTCATCTTTCTTATATTATCTATATCATGCACGATAAGTTTTATTGCCTTTAACAAAAATCCCTGTTCTTTAAGATCTTTTACATCTCTTAATATTTTAATATCTCTATCAGTATAAAACCTATGTCCTTTTGCATTTCTATGTATATTTAACCCAAGCTCCTCCTCCCAATATCTTAAAACATGATTTTCAACCTCAACCTGCCTTGAGGCATCTGAAATACTATATTTCTTCTCCATAAATTCCCTCCATAAATTCTTTAAACAATTCCAGTTCTTCCTTCCCGTAAACATCTTCTTTTCCTTCATTAGTATTTTTTGTCACATTGTTTATATCATTTTTTGTCTTTTCATTTTCAGATATTGCCGTACTTTCTGCCTGTATTTCTTCCTTCTCATTATCACCAACAACTCTCTCCTGTACCTCATGACTATTCTGTAAAGCACTTTTATTTAAGCGTGGTTGAAGCGTATTCTCCAGATAATCATACAATTCCGCTGCAAGCAGCCTGTCCTTCTGGTTTAACTGCAAAAAAAGCTCTGACAACCATATTGCAAATGTCACAGTAAGCATAACCACTGACATTTTTATGTACCATTCCCTGTTATATTTTTCATAAAATCCGCATATCATATACACTGCATAAATTATACAAGTAACCGCAAAACCATAAATCCCCATATTTTTCAGATTATAAAGACTTATACCAGCATATTTCACACTATTCATCTGCATAAACACCAGACTTTTTGCATCATTTATTTTAAGATTCATCTTATATGTAGTCTCATACTTGCAAATCATATTCCGCATCCATTTGTTCTTAGTTGTAGAAATCTGTTGTACCTGATGCAAAAGCCTGGTATATATACACGCAACTATACATTTTATAAGTATGGTTACACCTCCTGCTCCAAGCATCAGTAACACACCATCATAATTTTTTAGAAAAGCCATCCTGTTTTTCCCTCCAGTCATGTTAATCTTCTATTTTGGTACCATATCTACATATTAAATCGGTGAACCAGCTATTTCCAGCCAAATCATGCGTCATTTAGCTGGAAAATTCGACAATATTGACCATATAATATTTTTGACCATCTATCTGTGTTATGCTATTATAGATTGTGTTGCACCTAAAGCCTTGTTATAAATATACGGAGAGCTTTGTATTATGATCAATTTGCTAAACGAAATTTTCAATCAGAATCAATACAGAAAAATAACACTAAATATTCCTGGAATTTTTCTACATGAAAAAAAGACTACTGACAGTATACTTGCCATAGTAACAATAGATGAACGTAACGGAAATATTTACACCAAAGAACAATTTGAAAATATCTCAAGACAGATCAGAAGTTTCATCTTAAATGAAAATTGTACAAGGTACCGCTTTTTATATATCATCATAAGCGATGATGACAACAGTATAAAAAGATTATTGCACAATGATGTAAACTACTGGCGCATAGTTCCATCCAAAAAATGTCTTATGGTATACGAAACTTCATGTGATGACTTTCTTATACTAAGAAAACCAATTGAAAATATGCTCCTTCAAAACTCTGATAAAATATACAGCAACCATACAGATAACATATCACCAGATTTTGAAGATACCTCATCCATTTTTGACAGAGAAATAAATATAAAATTAGCTGTTGCAAATATTGCAATCGTAGCTTTAAATGTTATAGTATTTGTTATTATATCAATATTATCGCCACCTGGCTCTGATGATATCAGTGATAAACTGGCACTCGACTGGACTCTTGTTATCAATCATGATGAATTCTACCGCCTTTTAACATGCATGTTCGTACACGCTGGAATTGACCATATATATAACAATATGATAGTCCTTTTGTTTATAGGAAGCTATTTTGAACTTGCAATCGGACGATTAAATTATATTATCGTTTATTTTTCATCCGGCATTATTGCAGGCTTAACTTCTATGGTTTATAATATGTCAAATAATAACCATGTACAATCAGTCGGTGCATCAGGTGCTATTTTCGGTATAATAGGGGGGATGACTGCTGTCATTTTAATAAAATATTTTCATACACACAGCCTTGACCTTAAGAAAATCATATTTATCGCATTCTTAAGTCTGTATGGTGGTTTCTCAAGTCAGGGTGTAGATAACGCAGCTCATGTAGGTGGATTTATATCAGGATTTGTAATTTCTTTCATACTTTATCTTTTACATATAAAGCATGAAAAAAAACATCATTTTCCAAAATCACTTAGACAGTAAACTAAGCTGTAACAATTATTTTCAATAATATAAAAAACACATCGCATTGTCACACTACACCTGTGTAGTAATCAGATATTTGTAGAAATGAGGAGAATTATGACAACAATAAACATTTATTATGGTGGAAGAGGTCTTATAGACGACCCTACTATTTACGTTATGGATAAAATTTCAAAGGTTTTTGATGAATTGAATGTAACTGTAAATAAATACAAACTCTATGAAGACAAACGCAAAATTTCTGTACTTCCAAAAACACTAAAAGAAGCTGATGCCATAGTTATTGCTGCCTCAGTAGAATGGTTTGGCATAGGCGGTCTTTTACAACAATTTCTTGATGCCTGCTGGCTTTATGGAGATAAAGAAATTATTGAAAAATTGTATATGATGCCTGTTGTTCTCTCTACTACATATGGAGAAAAAGAAGCACATCAGACCATCACAAAAGCCTGGGAAATACTTGGCGGAATAACTTGTGACGGTATATGTGCATATGTCAGCAGTTCGGTAAATTTTGAAACTGATCCTAATTATGGAATGCTTATAGAAAAAAAAGCAGAAAACTTTTACCGCACATTCACCAAAAAATTAGTTACATTTCCATCAAGCAGCAATGTAGTTATAGAAACATCACAGGCAGTAAAACCTATGACTCTTACGCCTCAGGAAAGTGAAGAACTTTCAATGTACGTTTCAGATGACAACTATGTAAAGAAGCAAAAAGAGGATATAGAAGAGCTTACTCAGCTCTTTAAAAATCTTATGGATGACGATGAAGAACCAAATAATGAAGTTGTTGATAACACTAACAAATCAGACAAGATCAAACCTACAATGCTAAATAATGCACCTGATAATAAATCTGACTCGACAATCAGCACTTCCTCTTTGCTTTCAAACATTTTTAACAAACCACAAGATAGTGATGATAAATATATGACAGCTTTTAAATCACATTTTACACCTATTCCTGGCACTGCAATATCATTTGCTCTCTCCATATTAGATCAGAATCGTACACTCGTACTTGATATGGACAATTCAAAATTAAACTGTTACTATGGAGAAAAAGAAGATGCAACAGCTACTATAAAAGCAACCCATATTGTCATAGACAGAATCATTTCCGGTGAACTCACACTCCAGGATGCATTTATGGCTGGTGCTCTCTCGGCCAAAGGAAATTTTAATATTCTTAAATCCTTTGACAAAATTTTTAGTTTTCATGTTTTGTAAAACTATTATCTGATATTATAGAAAGTAAAGTTTCACAACTATATATTTTATTAAAAAGGAGATTTTTAAAATGGAAAAACATATTGATGACAACTGTATTTTTTGTAAACTTGCAAATGGACAGATTCCTACAAACTCAATCTACGAAGATGATGATTTTAAAGTAATTCTAGACGCCGCACCTGCCGCCAAAGGACATGCTATTATTCTTCCTAAAACTCATGCGGCTAATCTTTTTGAACTCCCTGAAGAATATGGCGCAAAAATATTTGCGATTGCCAAAAAGTGCGGAAAGGCAATTAAAGATACATACAATTATGATGGTTTAAATGTACTTCAGAATAATGGCGAAGCAGCAGGACAGACCGTATTCCATCTACATGTACATCTTATTCCGAGAATGAATGATGATAACATTGGTATCAAATGGGCACAGGGTGAATGTGTTGACGGAGAAAAGATTGCTGAGGAGATAAAGAAAAATCTTTAATTTTTAATTTAAACGGACGCAGAAACGGGGATATACTTTTCATTTGGGAACGGCTCCCGCCTCGGAGAATGTCAGCAGCAGTACTTAGTCAGTACAATACACTGACTAAGTACTGACTGCCATTCAACGCCCCTTATCAAAATCCCCTAAGCTCTAAAGCCTCTCGTTGCCTCATTATCCATAAACACTTCATTGAGTGTTCCTTTTCCATAAGTAAGACCGGCATAAACCTGCTGGGAGTTTTGAATTACCGATTTTGATGTGTCCTTTTTAGCTACTTCCTCGAATGACTGACGAAGTTTTCCCATATTTTTCTTAACATTATCTATATTTACAGGTTCTCTTTTAACTATTGATGCCGTTAGCTGTTTATTTACATATGAATAGATACTATACAGATTATATGACAGTTCATATTTCATATCGAGACTTCCCCTAAGTTCACTTACACATCCTTTTGCATTTTTCAAATACTTTTCTGCTTTGTTAAGATCACCTACTCTAAATCCATCTTCTGCCTGTTCTATACAATAATCAAACATTTCAAAAACTATCACTACAAGTTCGCTTCTGTTTGCCTGTGATATTCTCGCAGTAAATTGTCTTTTTTCATCACTTGTCAATTTTTGTCTATCCCCTTTCCTTTAACTGTTTTGTTATATTTTTTAAGTTATCCTTGTTTGTTTATATACTATTTTACCGACAGCTTTTACACTGTCGGTAATCATTAAAACATATAATATTTAAAATTGTCCCACTCTTACATTCCCTGAAGAAGACTCATAATAGTCTGTGGCCTGTTGTTTGCCTGTGAAAGCATTGAAGTTGATGCCTGCTGTAATACTGTGAGCTGTGTATATTCAGTCATCTCACTCGCCATATCAGTATCTATGATTCTTGACATTGATTCTGTCATATTCTCCTGGAATACATTTAAACTTGAAACTGTTGTCTCAAGACGGTTCTGGTATGCACCAAGTTCTGCACGAGCCGAAGAAATCTGTCTTATAGCCGAATCTGCAAGTGCAATTCCTGTTGAAGCACCATAATTTGTACAAACATTTACCAGATCCTTTCCATCCTGATTTCTAAGCCCAAGTGCATCACATGAAACTGTTGGAAAATCCATATCAAGCGTCTGATGCTCATTTGCTCCGATCTGAATAGTCATGTAACCTGCGTCGTAAACTGTCAGGTCGACTTTTGTTTTCGGTGTTACTGCATTAGCTCCACCCGGAAGCTCCACGTTCATCTCAAAACCATCATTATCTATAATATTTACATTGTTTCCAACAACACTAAGTCTTGCATTATCTGTAAAACCAACTTGACCAGCCTGCGGTTTTACCAATTTAACTTTTGCATTTTCTCCATAAACTTTTCCACTCTTACTTCCATCTGCAAAAGTAACCTCAACATAGTGTTCATCACCGGCTACATTTGATGTAACAGTACCTGTTGCCGAATCATACGATAAATTCATATTTGAGCACGCCGAAACTATCTTCTTCTCAATATCAGCCTGTGTATCACCTTTATTTATTGTAATTCCCTCACCATTTATACTTATAGCCTTATCAGCATTTGCTGGGAATGTTACACCATTTAAAATATTAGTAACCTTACCATATGTTGCATTGTCTTCTACCTCAATTGAATATGTTCCAGCTGTTGCCTCCATAGACACTGATACACCCTTTACTCCGTCAACACTGCTGGCAATCGTTCTTGACGCTGAACCATCAAAAAGACTTCTTCCATTGAACTCAGTTGTACTTGAAATACGATCGACTTCATCCATAAGCTGATCAATTTCTTTCTGCGCTGTTTCTCTGTCTTCTAATGTATATGTATCATTTGCATTCTGTACACAAAGTTCACGAACACGCTGCAATACGCTGTGGATTTCTGCCAATGCTCCATCTGCTGACTCGATAATAGAAACACCGTCTTCTGCATTCTGCGCTGAACGGTCAAGTGCACGTATCTGTGTACGCATCTTATTTGAAATTGCGAGTCCTGCTGAATCATCTGCTGCCTTTGTAATCTTGTAACCCGAACTTAACTTCTGCATACTTAAAGACAATCTGTCATTAGTCTTTTTTAAATTTACATTTGCAAGCTGAGCCGATATATTATGATTTATTTTCATAAAATTTATCCTTCCTTTCTCTGATATATCCCAAATACTCTCTTTTTATAAATTTTTAGGCAAGCGGATATTCGCAATCCGCTCTGCTACTTCCTTGATAGTGTTAATCTTTTCTACATTTGCATTGCAGTTACAAGATGAGCTGTGATAATCTTTGCAGCCTTATAAAGTTTTGATGTCTCCACATCACTTTTACCTGCCTCAAGACCGTCCGTCTGTGACACCCGGTTCATGCCATATGATATGTTTTTAACATCAAATCCGCCAGCTTTTAATTTTTCCAAAAGTGAATCTGCTGATTCTTTCAAAAGTTCATAACCCTGTCTTTCACTCGAAAAAACATATCCCTTTACTGAATCACCCGTCACTTTAAGTTCTGCTGTAACATCACCAAATGCTGAAATCTCATCCCCATCATAACTATTTCCACTGATGTTTACCTTTACTTTTCCGCTGTCATCATCACTTGATATAAGCGTGACATTCATATTTGTTATAGTGTCCCCTGTTTTTACAGGAATATCATAACTTCTTCTCTCTGCCATAAGCATACTAAAACCAATCCCCTTAGAAAGCGTTCTAAGATTTTCTATGTCATCGTATTTTATATCAGGCTGTTCATATGACTTATTCAATATATCTTCCATATATTTTTCGGCTTGTTTACACTTTTTCTGAATACTTTCCTCAGAATCAAGTGCATCAACCGCACTATCTATTACATCATCAAACTCTTCCTGTTCATCATCGTCAAGTACATTTTTGCGTCTATAACTTTCTTTTAATGGGCTGTATGAACTCTCAATATAATTTACGGCTGCCTCAATATTCTCCATTGTCGCAGGTATCTCTAGACAAGTAAGCAGCTCCTTAGCCTGAACACTCTCACTTTCAACAGACCTGAGATTTTCAGCTTTATGAGCATAATATGCTTTTTCAATCTCTTTATTTCCATCAGCCTCTTTAACCTGCTGCGCAAACATTTCAAGTGATGTATCAAGCACCTTGTCTATATCACCATCTGAAATTTCTTCAAGTTTTGAAGGTGATATTTCATCCAGTGTATCAGACACAAGTGTATCAAAATATTTTCCTTTCTCACTGTCATGCTTTCCTGTCTGTGACATATCTGCAGCATTAAATCCCTCATTTATCTGCTCTGTTATCGATGAAGCCATATAATTAAGTTCTTTGATTTCGCCAAATGAATCATCAATCTTTCTGTCAATACCCTGATTTTTCATTGTTCTTACTGCCGTGAGAAGATTTCCAAGTGTCATTTCCCTGTCAGTCTGCAAAACTGCTCCAATAGCTGCTCCATCAGACTTTTCAATATTGTTTAAAAGTCTGTAAATACCTATATATCCCTCTCTCTCACTCTCTGATATATCTCCTGACTTCTGAAGCTGCCATAAATATTTACTGTATTTTTCTTCCGAACTTAAATCTTTTGAAGCATTTATATCCATAAGTTTCTTATCAAGATCATTTATCGAAGTATCAAGCGGATTGTCCCCCTGTCTTATCATCTCAAGAACAGTTGATGGTTTCATATTATCGATAACCCTATTCAAAACTGTATCATATGCCTTAACAGAAAGAACATTCTCATTTGTAATCTCCATGCCATTATAGCCTAAGATTCTTACTGCTCTCTCATTAGCATTTGTGTCCTCCATGCCTATTTCTTTAAGAAGATCTGGAACACTTGCAAACGCCTTTTGAATAGAATCACCATAAGAAACATCCACCTGAGTTGAAACCATCTCATAAATCTGCCCATACTGCTGTCTGCCATAAGTCTCACTTGAAGCGGCTGCATGAAGTTCATTTAATGTAAGAAGATTCTGCTGCCTTACCGTTCTTCCGATAAGAGATGCCGGCGCATTTGCAATATCAGTCTTCTGCTGCATCGTCTCCTGCAAAAGACTAAGTTCATCTTCATTTATATCACCCTTCATGCCTGCCGTATAAACGGCATTCTCCTCATCTCTCAGGGCTTCTACCACCTGTTCTAACGGAGCGGTATTTACATCTATTCCTTTTTGTCTCATATTCATAACTGACTGAGTAGTCATTTTAAGACATATTTCTGCAATACATCTTTTTGCCATAACCTCCTCAACCTGCATGTCACTCATTCCCTCAATCACTGTATCCGGGATATTATTTGAAGAAACATCAGCAAAAGACGAATTTGTCTTATTGTAAGCCGCCGCCTGTCTTAAAAGTTCAAGATTTAATACACCATAACCTGAATAATTTTCATTTGCAAGAGTCATGTCTCCTGCTGCAATTTTTACTGCAGTAGATATATCTGCATCTGTAATAGCTGCAAAATTATTTATAATACTCTTCGCAATAACAAACTCTGATGTATCAAGTGATGCCTGCTCAGGATCTACTCCCGCCGCAACAGCCTGCAATATCTGTTCAAACGAAGTCTTTGCAGACATATCAGAACTAATGTCATTTAATACGGACATTGTTTTAAGTGTATCAACTGTAACAGGAAGATCATTTGCAAAAAGCCATTTTGCATCAGCAACAGCTCTCTCTCCATCAAGTCCTGTCGCATCTATCATTCTCTCTACCTGTGGTGAAAGCTGTTCCCAGACCTCAGTGTCATAAATACTTCCATCTAACGCATCACTGCCTGAATACTGACCATGATATATATTTTCTATAGTTGGTGTAAGCGAATTTCCAACAATATATGCCTTTGTATCATCAGACATATTCAAAGCCGAGCTGCTCATCTGAAGTGCAGAAACGATTCTTGATATATTCTCTGCTGTAGCAGGAATATCTGAATTCTCCAAAATCTTTTTCAAGCCTGCCTCTGCCTTTGCATCAAGAGAACCTGTTGCCTGAATTTTTTCCAGTTCTTCCTCAAATTCATCAACAGCTTTTCTGTTTTCTTCTCTATTTTCCTCATTGTCAAGTTTCTGCTGCTTAATCCTCTCCACAGCTTTGTCAACATACTCTTCTTCGCATTTATCTACAGAACCTTCTGAATCCTCAATAGATTTATAATCATCGCCAGTAAGAACCGCCAGATTTTTATTCATCTCAGATTTAGCTGCTGCTGCATCTGAACTTCCCAAACTGCCTGAAGCTCCCATTCTGTAACCATAAGTGCCTGAATTTACACCTGAACTCACTTTAGTGTGACTGACAGCCACAGACTCAGATGTCAAACCACCGTTTCCAACTTCTTTCAGCACGATATTATCTTTAGACACATCCATGATCTTAAATTTTCTTGTTTCGCCTTCCCTGGCATTCTGTACTGCGGTCTTTGGTACTGCCACCTCAACACCGTTAAAGTTGATGGAAATCTGATTTGAAACTTTTGAAACAACACCCTCAACAACCTGTCCCTTACTTCCAATGGCAAGCATAGAACCATTTAAAACTCCTGCCATCCCTCCAGACATGTTTGCCGAACGGTTGTATATGTCTCTGATATTCACATTCATTGATTTCTCACCTTTCATTTCATGACTTATTTAATTAAAGTTCTTCTTTTTATTTCGGCTAAAAACGAAATTTACTTTAAAATAGATATCTTTGTTCTAAATAAAAAAACTGCTATATCAAACAATATAACAGTCCTTTTATACTAAAAAACACTATCTTATCTAAACTATGACACACTATCCCGTTTTTCTTTTACTTTTGCCGCTTCTGCCCTTGCATTCTTATATGCCATAACAACATTCTGTACCCTGTGCATTATAATTTTGGGATTGTACGGTTTTTCAACGAAATCATTGGCTCCAAGTGCAAATGATTTTTCAACACTTTTATCATTACTCTGTGATGTAACAATAATAGGAATATGTGCGTATTTATTTTCCATCCTTAACTGCTTCATAAGAGTAAATCCATCCATGACAGGCATAACCAGATCAAGCATGATAACATCTATCTCATCAGCATGTTCCCTTATGTATTCCAATGCTTCAGCTCCATTTTCTTTTTCAACAGTCTTAAAATATTTATTAAATGACGCACTAAGTATCTTTCTGTTTAAAACAAGATCATCAACTATAAGCATAGTTCCCGGAGACTTTCTGAATTCAGTATCCGAGAAATTCATTTCAAGTCCTTCCATATCATTATTCAGGATGCTGTGCTCAACAAGGTGCTTTTCAAACTCCTCAGGTGGCATAGGCTTTGCATAATAATATCCCTGGACAAAATTACAATCCATATTCCTAAGCATCTGTATCTGTTCTTCCGTCTCTATACCCTCTGCAACAACTGCATAATCCATCCATTTTGCAAGACTTATGATAAAACTTAATATATTGTTACTATTCATACTCAGATCACCCTGAACAAAACCCATATCAAGTTTTAAAATATCTATAGGAAGTTCATTAAGCATATTAAGCGATGAATAACCCGATCCAAAATCATCCATTTCTATCACAAATCCAAGGAGCTTTAATTTTTTAACAACCTCGATTATCTGATGAGGATTTTCTGTATAAGCTGTCTCAGTAATCTCAAGATGTATATTTTCAGGTTCAAGACCATGACTTTTGATAATTCCAATGATTATATCCATAAAATCAGGATTATATATGTCTGTTCTAGATACATTAACAGAAACAGGCACAACTGGATATCCTTTCTTTTTCCATTCCTGTATATATTCACATGTTTTATTCCATACAAACTTGTCAAGTTCAGTAATAAATCCGTTTGTCTCAAATAGCGGTATAAACTCTCCCGGATTCATAAATCCCTTTTCAGGATGGATCCACCTTACCAAAGCTTCCGCACCAGCAACTTTTTCAGAATTCAAATCATATTTTGGCTGAAAATAAACCTTAAACTGTTCCTCTGCTATCGCATCTTCCATACAGTTTAATATTTCCTGTTCATGAACCTGTTTTTCCCAGATCTGTTTGTCATAATATGCAATATATCTGCCATACCTGCCTCTTATAGTATCTACAGCAAGTATAGCTCTGTTTATCATTGCATGCATTGACATTTTCGCCTTATCTACAAGATAAATTCCAAATCTAAGCCTTAGATTCATATTTACCGGAAAATCATTTATCGTCTTAACTATGGTATCAAGTTCACTATGCAGGTTTTTCTTATCATATTCTTTCAAAAGCACGAAATGTTCACTTTCAAATCTTCCACAAAGTTCACTTTCACTTACATAATGTTTAAGCACTTTTGCCATAAATACAAGCAGATTGTCACCCGTCTTTTCACCAAACAGATCCTTTAAAAGCTGAAAATTTTCTATATCTGAATATAAAAGAGCATACTGTTTTTGCTTATTATTGTTTAAAACTTCTTTTGCTTTTTTTAAAAATGTCTCTTTAGAATATACGCCTGTTAATGTATCCATCTGAAGATAATTTACTAATGATGCCGTTTCCTTAAGATGGATTATATTCTCAAGCCTTTTTTTAACTATGATCGGATTATATGGTTTACCTAAAAAGTCACTTGCTCCAAGTGACAACGCCTTTAATTCTGAATCTTCATCACCATCAACTGATGTAACTATAACTGGTATCTTTGGCAACATTTTTCTGTATGACATTTCACGTAGTACTCCATACCCATCAAGTTTTGGCATAATTATATCAAGCACTACAGCCGATATCTCATCCTTATTTTTATCAAGAATCTTTATAGCATCTTCCCCATCACACGCTTCAAGAATTTCATAGTCATTCTCCAACAGCTTTATCAGACATTTTCTATTTACGTCCTTATCATCAACGATAAGTATTGTATTCTTTTCTGACATTCTGCCTCCTCCTTTCAAAGCGTATTTCTTAACCTTCACGAATCAGAATACTTTTTCCATATGTGTATCGGTCTCATTGCGCTTATTGTAAAACTTTTGAACAATCTCCTTTTTGTCTCTTTTCCTTATAGGTACAAGTTTATTGTTCGGCATATAAAAATCATAGTCAACAATGTCTTTTACCCAGAGGATATTTATAATATAACTCTGATTGCATCTCAAAAACATTTCGGTGTCAAGTTTTTGTTCTAATTCTCCAAGTCTGGCATAAACCTTGAATACATTATTTTTGCAGTAAATACTAACTACTCGTCCCATGGATTCAAGACAATATATATCTTTTTGTCTTATAAATATCTTCTTTTGCTGAATTGTAACTTCCAACATCCCCACATTATCATTTTCCTTCTTAACATCATACTTATTTAAATAATATACAAGTGTTTCCCTGACTTTTTCCAGTCTATAAGGTTTTAAAAGATATGCAAGTGCATGAATATCATATCCCTCTTTCATATATTCCTCACTGCTCGTCGCATATACGATCTCAACCTGTGCATCCTTAGTTCTTATCGCTTTTCCTGTTTCAATACCATCTAACTGTTTCATCTGAATGTCTAAAAAAATGACATCATAATCCCCTTTTGAATAATTCCTAAGTAACTTTTCACCTGAAGAAAATTCAAATATCTGGACTTCATGTCCTATTTCTTTTAACAGTCCGTCAATGACACTTTTAAGGATGCCCCTCTCGATTTCATTATCATCACATAACGCAATCTTTATCATCCCATCACTCTCTTTCCCATTTTAAGTACAGCTTTGTACAACTTCCCCAAGTCTAAGAATATATATATTTAATTTTACCAAAAATCAACTTTTTTTTCAAAGATAATATGTTATATATATACCTCTTTTTCGCTGTAAATTCGACATTTTTCGCCCTTTCTACTCGTTTTCGGCACTTGAAAGTAAAATACGGTCATTATCAAGGCTTTTACCTGCATTATCCTTAAATTTTTCGAGCAGATCATCAACCGTAAGTTTCGACCTCTCCTCACCTCTTACATCAAAAACAATATGTCCCGAATCCATCATAAGCGTCCTGTTCCCAAGTTCAAGTGCCTGATGCATATTATGTGTAACCATAAGACATGTTATGTTTCTCTCTTTGATAATGTCCTTTGTTAATTTCAACACTTTCTCTGCTGTTCCCGGATCCAGCGCTGCAGTATGTTCGTCAAGAAGAAGAAGCTTTGGAGTAACCATCGTTGCCATGAGAAGTGTAAGTGCCTGCCTCTGACCTCCTGACAAAAGTCCGACAGGATTTTTCATTCTATCCTCAAGTCCCATTCCAAGTAGTGAAAGATGCTCCCTGAACTTCTGCTTCTCTTTTTTAGAAATCCTGCTAAAAAAGGCTGTTTTAGCTGTCGATGCTCTCAGATAAGCAAGTGCCATATTCTCCTCTATCGTCATATGTGGTGCTGTTCCAAGAAGAGGATCCTGAAACAGATGCCCTATATCTTTACTCCTAAAATGCTCTTTTTTAAAAGTTATATCCTCACCATCAAGAATAATAGCCCCTTCATCCGTAAAAAATGCACCCGTTATCGCATTGAACATTGTTGACTTTCCGGCACCATTACTTCCTACTATAGTAGCAAAATCTCCATGCTCCAGTGTAAGATTTAAACCTGTCAGTGCCTTTTTCTCATTAACAGTACCTGGGTTAAATGTTTTGCAGACATTCCTTAACTCTAACATTTTTTCCATTATAAAGCACCCTCTTTCTTTCTTCTTGCAATCTCAGCATACTTATGTTTTGCAAATTTTGTTTTTTCCTTAACATACGGAAATGCTATGGCAACAGCTACTATAACAGCAGACACAAGTTTAAGACATTCTGCCGGAACATTTATCCTTATCGCTACTGCAACTATAAAACGATAAAGACAGCTTCCAAATACAACACCAAGTATTCTTCTAAACATCGTTCCTTTTCCAACAAGTGTTTCTCCTATTATCAAACTCGCAAGTGCTATCGTGACCATACCTGTTCCAAGATTTATATCACATGATTTCTGATACTGCGCAAGAAGCCCTCCAGACAATGCTGTCATGGCACTTGAAAGACAAAGGCCAACTGTTATAGTAAATTTTGGATTTATACTTGAAGCTCTTACCATGGCATCATTATCACCTGTCGCTCTTATTGAAAGACCGAGTCTTGTTCCCAAAAATCCACTTAAAAGTACACTCACTATTATTACTATCACTGCAACAAGAATAAGTTTATACCAGCCTTTTCTTATCAATATCTCAACAGCCGCATTTCCCATATGGTTCTGTATAAAGTCTCTGACAATAGTAAATACACTGTCGCATTTAAACAGGTTCATGTTTGACGAAAATCCCATTGCAGCAATATTAATAGTATACAATCCCGTATTTACAATAATACCCGCAAGTATTGATTCAACTCCCATTCTAGTCTGCAAAAATGCTGTCACAAATCCTGAAATTATGCCAGCCCCCATAGCCAGAAACAATGCAAGTACCGGATGACCGGCAAGCGTAACTGATGCAGCAACTGCGCATCCCAGCGTAAAACATCCGTCTGTCGAAAGGTCAGCTATATTTAATATGCTGAAAGATACAAAAAGTGCAAGAACTACAAGCGAATATATAAATCCAAGTTCTAAAGCACTTTGCAATATTGAAATAGTAAAAATAGAGCCCATTTTTTCCTCCATGCCATATCAAGCACGCCTAAGCGTGCTTGATATGGTTTATCTTAATAAATTTTATACATATATTCCTAAACTGTTTTTATATAATAAATTATTATTTTTCATCAAACTCTTTTGCAGTTTTTGTCTCAACTACTTTTTCACATAAATCCTTAAATCCACTGTAATCAACACCAATCTGCTTAGCAATTTCTGTATTAACTGTTGTAATACCATTGTCAAGAGTCTTTACAGCTGTCTCTCCAGGTTTCGCACCATTTACAAGAATATCAGCCGCCATATCTGCGGTTTCTGTTCCAAGCTCTTTATAATTTACACCATATCCAACAAATGCTCCGTTAAGCGCAAATGAATCGGCTCCTGTATAATGTGGAATTTTTGCATTTGCAAACTTCTCATAAATTGCAAGTTCTGCTGTCATAACAGTATTGTCAGTCGGGGTGAATACAGCGTCTACCTTTGCTGCAACAAGTGCATCTGCTGCAAGAGATAACTCATCATTTGTAGTTCCTGTCTTTTCAACAATCTCTATTCCATTATCCTCACAGAATTTTTTTGCATCTGCAATAGCCTGCTTTGATGAATCCTGACTCTTATCATATAAAAGTCCTAATTTTTTTGTCTTACTGTTTGCATTAAGAATAAGTTTCATAATAGCGTTTGTATCAATCGCATCACTTGTTCCTGTAATATTTGCTCCCGGCTTATCCATACTTGCAACAAGTCCTGCTGAAACCGGATCAGTAACTGCTGAGAATACTACCGGTATCTGATTATCCTCTGTAGCTGACTGTGCAATAAGCGCTGTAGGTGTAGCGATTGGAATAATAAGGTCAACTCCATCTGATACAAGCTCCGTCATAATCTGATTTAATGTTGACTGATCAGCCTGACCATTAAATGTATAATCCTTATAATCAAACTTTACTCCCAATTCTTTTCCTTTTTTATCAAGTTCTGACTGAACTGCTTTCTGAATCTGGTTAAGGGATGCATCATCTACATACTGGACAATACCAACTTTGTATGTCTTTGTCCCTGATTTATCATCGCTCTTTCCTGATTTTGAATTTTTGTCTGAACCGCATCCTGCCATACACAAAATAACAAGTAACGCTGTCATTATAAGTAATAATTTCTTTTTCATGTTATGTCCTCATCTTTCATATTATGTCATTGTGTGGTTATTTTTGCTCACAATAGTGTGAACATTAACACCATTTTTAAGTAAACCATGATTGCATTGTAAAGTCAAGTATGTGCATGGTTTATCTTAATTTTTTAACTTTATTTTTTTGACCATCACATAAATATATGTTAATATAAAGTTTATATGTCTTATTGTATTTAGCAGTCATGTATAAAATTTTGTACTTGTCACATGCAGCGCTAAATCCATACACAAACATTTTATAAAATTGAAAGGATCACGATAATGACCAGAAAGAAAAAAAATCTAATCAGCTATGTGGTATTTGCAGTCGTCTGCATTGCCATTATCATCGCCGGAATATGTTACAAAAACTATTCTAACGAACAGAAACTTAAAAAAGCCGAGAAAAATGCCATTACATGTGTTGATGACATAACAGGTAAAAAAATCGGTGTTCAAATCGGTACAACCGGTGACATATATGCATCGGATTATGAAGGTGACAAAGAAGGTACTGTTGTTGAACGTTACAACAAAGGTACTGATGCAATACAGGCACTCAAAGATGACAAAATAAACTGTGTTATTCTTGATGAGCAGCCATCCCTTGCATACACTGAAAAAAATACTGAATTAAAAATTCTTGAAGAAGAATTTGCAGTTGAAGATTATGCTATATGTATAGATAAGTCAAATGGCGAATTAAAAAGCAAAATAAACGACGCATTAGCTAAGCTTCAAAAAGACGGAACTCTTGCAGACATAAAGAAAAACTATACAGGAAAAGATGAAGAAAAGGGTAAGTTTCCTTATAAAAAGAAAAATGTCTCAGGCAAAAACGGTACTTTAAAAGTCGGTACAAATGCCGCATTCAAACCTTATGAATACTATGACAACAACCAAATCACAGGTCTTGACATAGACATGATGCAGGCTGTATGTGATGAACTTGATATGAAGCTAGAAGTAGAAGACATGGAATTTGACTCTATCATCGCCGCTGTTACATCTGGTAAAGTCGATGTCGGCTGTGCCGGAATGACCGTAACTAAAGACCGTCTTAAAAATGTTGATTTCACTGATTCATATACGACAGCAAAACAGGTAATTATTGTAAAAGACTTTAAGGCCGCAATAAAAGCCCAATCATTAGTACAGAGATTTCATGACAACTTCATCTCAGACCACAGATACAATTATCTTATAAAAGGTTTTGCAAATACTATAGTTATCACAATATTTGCCGTTCTTATGGGAATCATCCTCGGCGCGATCATTGCACTTATAAGAACAACACATGATAACAATGGAACACTTCCAATTCCTAACCTTCTATGTAAGATCTATCTTACAGTAGTCCGTGGAACCCCTGCGATGGTACAGCTTTTGATATTCTACTATATAATACTCGTATCAGTAAATTCAAAGATACTTGTCGCAATCATCGCATTTGGACTTAACTCAGCCGCATATGTTGCCGAAGTTATCCGTTCAGGTATCAACTCTATCGACCACGGACAGTTTGAAGCTGGACGAAGTCTTGGACTTAATTATAGACAGACAATGACTTCCATCGTGCTGCCACAGGCATTTAAAAACGCACTTCCTGCACTTTGCAACGAATTTATAAGTCTTATAAAAGAAACATCTATCAGCGGTTATATTGCTATCGTTGACCTTACTAAAGCCGGCGATATCATACGAAGCAATACGTATGATGCCTTTTTACCACTTATCACTGTTGCAGTAATCTATCTTGTTATAGTTATTGCACTTACATCCATTGCAAATGCACTTGAAAGGAGACTTAGAGCAAATGAGCGATAATAACAGCACTTTAAAAACAGAAAACAATCCATTGATAGAAGTAAACAACCTTCACAAATCATTTGGAAAACATGAAGTTTTAAAAGGAATATCAACTACGATAAACAAGGGCGATGTTGTGGCTATCATAGGTCCTTCCGGATGCGGTAAATCAACATTTCTTCGTTCCTTAAATCTCCTTGAAGATACAACTGACGGACATATTTTATTTGAAGGAACCGATATAACAGATGATTCCGTTGATATAAACACTATCAGAGAAAAAATCGGAATGGTCTTCCAGCAGTTTAATCTTTTTGAAAATATGACAGTACTAGAAAACATCATGCTTGCACCTGTAAAAAGAAAGAAAATGAATAAAGAAGAAGCTGCTGCAAGAGCCAGAGAACTTCTAAAAAGAATAGGTCTTGATGACAAAGAAAATGCTTACCCTTCTGTTTTATCAGGCGGACAGAAACAGCGTATCGCAATCGTACGCGCTCTTGCCATGAATCCGGATGTTATGCTTTTTGATGAACCTACATCAGCACTTGACCCTGAGATGGTCGGAGAAGTTTTAGAACTTATCAAGGAGCTTGCCAAAGACGGAATGACTATGGTCATCGTTACACACGAAATGGGATTTGCAAGAGAGGTTGCAAACCGCGTCATGTTCTTTAATGAAGGCGTTGTAATGGAAGAAAATGAACCTGCCGAGCTTTTTGGCAATCCTAAAAATGCAAGACTTAAGGAATTTTTGTCAAAGGTCTTATAAATAAAACTCAGGTATACTTACATTTATTTTAAGTATACCTGAATTTTAACTTCGTTAAGTCAGGCAAATATTCGCAATCCACTCTGCTGCTTGCTTGATATTGTTAAATCATAAATTAGTAATCATCTGCATATATAACATAATCGGTTATTAAAACCGAAAATACTCATATACCATATATAAAGAAAGGATTTTTTAATGCAATTCATTATTGTTTTTTTTATTTCAATGTTTCCATTAGTTGAGCTGCGTGGAGCTATCCCATATGCTGTCGCGCAGGGACTTCCACTAGTTCCATCATACATTATATCAATAATCGGAAATATGCTCCCGGTTCCTTTTATCTTTCTTTTTGCAAGAAAAGTTCTTGAATGGGGTGCAGATAAACCTGTTATTGGCGGCTTCTTCACTTTCTGCATCGAAAAAGGCGATAAGGGTGGTAAAAAACTTCAGGAAAAAGCCGGCAAAGGTCTTTTTATCGCACTTTTACTTTTCGTAGGTATTCCACTTCCAGGCACTGGAGCATGGACTGGTACTCTTGCCGCAAGTTTTCTTGATATGGATTTTAAATCAAGCGTTATCGCTGTTATGCTTGGTGTTATGCTTGCTGGTGTTATCATGGGATTAGCCTCTGCTGGAGTTTTTGGTGCAATAAGTGCTCTTATATTATAATATTTATTTTTAATTTATACGCATTTTTTCTGTAACCTGTGCAGCCGCATTCACATCCATCTTTTCAAGTATAGCTGCACGTTTATTTGCAGGCATATTTTCAAGTATTTTTGCAACAAGATCAAGCGAGCCTGTAGTCATATCATTAAAAAGATTTGCAGCCTGCTGTGGATCCATTTTTGCATATGCATCAGCATAATCTTTTATTTTCGCATCTTTTTCAGCCTGCGCTGTTGCCCTTGCCTCAGCTCTTGCCGAAGCTTGTGCTGACGCAGTTGCCATAGCTTGCGCTTCTGCAGTTGCCCTTGCCTGTGCTTCTGCAGTTGCTTTTGCCTGTGCAGCAATTTCCTTCTGCTTCTTTGCTGCATCTTTAGCAGCTTGCTTTGCTTTCTTTTCCGCCTGAATCTCAGATGCGTTTTTCTTTTGTAACTTTTTAGGAAGTATACTTCTTGCCACCGGAACATCACCTATAACAGGTGCAAGTGTATTTGATGCTATTCCACCTGCATCCATCTTAATAATCTGTAAGAAATTAAATATACTATAAAAATTCCCACAACCGCACCAGTCGAATCTATCATAACATCTCTTAGCTGACAACTTCTTCCAACAACAAAAAGCTGATGAATTTCATCTGTTGCCGCATATAATGTTGCTATAAGCCATGGAAAAATAAATCTTGCCTTTATTAACTTTTTTTGAAATTTGTATTTAAAATAACCATACCAGAGTATAGCAAGAAATGCATACTCTGAAGCATGAGCTGATTTTCTTACGGGAAACTCAATATTTTTTGCTATCTTGTACTGCTCTTCACTGTCCAGCTTCGAATACCCAGGAACAAAAATGCTACATATCTTTTTCCCAAATGTCATACTCATCTGCGTCGACTCAACCGCCGGCTGTGCTGAAAACCAAAAAATCACGCACATCCACATAATAGCTGCTATCAAAAAAATCCATTTAAAATATTTTTTCATGATATCTCTCTTTTCTCACTATAACTTTTATATTAAAAAAATAAGATTTATTGTATACCTAATATAATATAAAAAAATACTGCATTTCGTCAAATACGCTATTGCAGTATTTTTTATTTCATTATCTTTCTTCTCTCCTATACTTTACAGCTACAAGCGCACCCCCTATAAATACTACTGCAAACAGAAGCTGCACTATATCTTATGAATTGAAACAGAACAGTTCATATTGCTACACCCCATTTTCTTAATCATCCGTCCCAATCAATACTTTTTTTCCTTCAAAAGCAAATCCATAATGCCTAATATTTTCCTTTTTTACTCCTACTTTTAACAATTCCATATCATATTTCTTTTCCTCTATCTGCCGCAATGCAGACTTTACCGTTTGCTCTAATGATTTTTCTATCGAATGATTGACAACCTTAAATTCAAGTATCAACGCCGGCATCCCACTATCTCGGATATCTCTTGGTATCATCATTACATCATAGCGTCCAAAACCACTTTCCTTGTTTGATTTTATGATATAGTCATCTCTTTTATCGACCATAAGTCCAAGTACAAATCCATGATAAAAATTTTCAGGTCTGATTCTTGATTCCTCCCTGCCCGCAACATCAAAACTACTGAAAGTATCAAGTGCAATATCATTCATGTAACTGTTCATTGCATATATATCCCCCGCAAGCATTGCTTGTATGAAATCACTTGACAAATCATTCCCATTATCGAACCATTCTTCAATCATTGATTCAAACATAATTTGAACTTCTTTGTTAGTGAGTTTTAAAGTGTAAAAAACCTTTCTAAAATCTCTATCATACCTAAGTTTAACCACTCGAAGATATCCACTTGCAAGAAGCAGACTCCATATTGCATTCTCTTTCTTTTCAAGCTCATTATATACGATCTGTTCATCTATTCTTTTTTCTATCACTCCACCTTCAATAAGTGTCTCCATTGCCTTTTTAAGACTTGCTGAACCTGTTTTTATCAGTTTATTTACAAGCCCATTTGAACTCGAATCTGCCCAATATGAACCAAACTGTTTGAGCTTTATAAAATTAAGTATAGACCACGGATTATACATATCATTTTTATTTCCAAATGTAAATCCATCGTACCACTCTTTTACAAACTTCTTTTTTGCTGATAATCCATATTTGTCAAGTGTTAAAAACACCTCTTTTTCAGTAAAACCAAAATCAGTTTCATACTGTTCCGATGTTGTAGTTATTACAACCAAATTATTTAAATCGGAAAATATACTTTCTTTAGACACCCTTGTAATCCCCGTCATCATTGCTCTTTCAAGATATGGATTTGTTTTAAAAGTAGAGTTAAAAAAACTTCTTGTAAATGCAACAAGTTCATCCCAATATCCATTTACATATGCCTCCTGCATCGGTGTATCATATTCATCCAAAAGAATTATGACATTCTTCCCATAATAACGGCTGAGATAATTTGACATATTTTTTAATAAATCCTGTGCCATAACATCACTCATATCATAACCGATATTTTTAATATTTTTTCTCTCATTTTCTGTTAAGCCATCCCAATCCTTTAAAAAATCAAACTGCTGACATACATCGCATATTATTCTTTTTATTTTCTCAACGGCATCCTTATAATTATTTTGTTTTATCTCAGCAAAACTTATAAAAATAACTGGATATTTTCCCTGAATTTCACGATACTTTTGTTCCTTCCATATATCAAGCCCCTCAAATAAATCTCCCCTGTCCTTATACTCAATTGAAAAGAAACATTTGAGCATATCCATATTTAATGTTTTTCCAAAACGTCTAGGCCTCGTTATAAGAGTAACATCATCTTGATTTTCCCACCACTTTTTTATAAATTTTGTTTTATCTATATAAAAGCAATCATTTTCAATTATTTTATCAAATCTCTGTTTACCAATACCTACTACCTTCGCCATGCATCCACCTCCAAATATTAATTTTCAGTTTTTACAATTATAAATATATTAGCATTAGCAAAATGTAATGTAAAGAAAAAGAGCCTATATTTTAACAATAAACCTTAATGAATTTTCCTTATACTTTATCCATTTAAAATCAATTATCTTTAAATACAAGCTCTTTTTAATTTATAGTTTTCTTTAAATACTACGATTCTACCGCATTATCAATAACTTGGCACCGCATATCCTAACACATAACTACTGCTAACTGTTCTTTTTGCATTCTTTGTAAATTTAACAACCTTCCAATTTCCATCACTGCACTGTATATTGCCTTCAACTGTCTGTAAATAACCATTAACTGGTTCTGATATAATCATTCCAACATGACATGAACTGTATTTTGAACCATTTGTATAGTAAACAATATCACCTGCCTTTGGTGTATAATTTCCTCCATAATATTTACTATAATAAAACTGTCCTCTATTTTTAAATTCATTTACAGCATATGTACAACTTGCAGTTTTTGGAATAGCATTATTAGAACCCGTTATCTGATTACAACAATATGCCTGAAATGCCATGCACCATGCATGTCCGCTTCCTGATACAGTTCTTCCATAATACCATGTATTATATTTAACATTATTATTACCTTTATAATCTCCAATTCCAACCTGACTTAATTCATAATCCACAATCTTCTGCGCCACTGAAGCATTTGAAGAACTTCCCGTTGAAGATACCGCTACTAATTTCCACTTTTGGCTTGCCGTTCCATTTGATTCATAAATTTGAATATTATTTCCATTATAAACATTTCCTCCCGACACATCAATACATTTGCCATTACATTTACAAGTAATTGTGTAATATCCTCCACCAACATCTGTTAATTTCCAACGCTGTGCTGAAGTAGAATTTGAATCATATTGCCATATATTTAACCCATTTTCCGATCCTCCTGTTGCACAATCAAGTACCTTTCCTGAATTAATGTTTGTAATTGTATAATATCCATCGGAATTATAAGTAAATGTAAATTTCTGAGCATCTGTGCCGTTACTTTGGTAAAGCTGGCAATTTGCACCACTAGAAGTATCACCTCCTGATATATCCGCAACATAATCATTATTTAATGCTGAAACCAATGTATATGTCCCATTGGCCACCTTTGCTGTATTTCCATTACTATTATTACTATTTCCTATCTTTTTTACATATCGATTCACATCCGATGTACTTGCGAACGCATACTTGAACCCTCCTGCAACATTATATTTTATCTGTGTAAGGGAACCTCTTGTTCCAAGTACCTTTACATTGTCATTTGTATCGACATATCCATATACATTTGCTGTGTTGTCTCTTCTATATGTAGTAAATCTTCCTGATGATCTATATGTCGTTCCTCCTGTTGCTGTTAAAATTGCACTTGTTGATATATAACCTGTTTTTGTCCTATTTCCAGCAGGATACGAAACTTTTGAATATCTTCCTGTAACAAGAATAACACTAACTTCATCTGTAGGATAAATCCATCCATATCCTCTTGTTAATGCTGTATCTGAATACACTCTTGTATTCGATGTGCTAATAGTATAGCACTTTCTAGTAGCTGCACCTGCTCTTGTTGAATCTCCATTTAACAGCACACTAATGAACATTACAAAAGTTAGAACTGCAAAAATAAAATACTTTCTGTAATTTTTCATATTCTCCACCTTTCCTTTCTCTCCTCTAAAAAACATTTCGTCATTATTTTTCTTCAAAAATTTTTGTGTGTTCATAATAATTTACCTCCTTTACTTAAAATATTACTTCGATTATATTTATTGTGTCCAGAATGAATGTTGATTTTTTATTTTACATTTCATTCTATATCTACATCCACCTTTTTCTAAAAAAAACTCAAATTTCTTCAAATATTTTTGAAAAATCTTTTACAATATTTTCATTTTCAAGTTTATATATCATTAGTCGCAATAAATACTCTGGCATTTTTCTATTTCCAAGCTCCCATTCCTGCAATGTTCTTCGTGGTATATAAAAATATTGCGCAAAATCTTTTTGAGTCCAATCTGTTACACCTCTAAGTCTGATTAAAATTTCTCTTAAAGATTCTTTATTCATATTTTTAATCCCCTTTCTATGTATCTTTATATTGATATCAATATAATTAACAAAAAAACTCAAAAAAGTCCTGATTTTTTTATCAAGACTTTTTTACTTCCTGCAATCATTTAAATCATATAAAATAATTTTTATAACAAACAAATCCTGCCCAATAATATGGAGAACTAAATATCTGCTGTTGTGAATCAAGTTTTAAAAAATTTTCCAGAACACTAGACGGAATACTACTTACAGCATTTTTTTCCATAATATATCTATATATTTCATTAGCTGTCATCAATCGAATTTTCTCTTTTGCATTTAACAATGATTCTTCAACCGATTTTTTTTGATTCCATTCCTCATAAAACAGTTGCATCAATACAGCAGTTGCAAAATCATCGACCTCCCATAAAGATGAAATTATATATTGAACGCCTGCTGCTGCAAAAGCAATATGTAAACCTGCCAGATGATTTGTTTGATCTAACAAACTATTTCCAGAATTACATGCCGACAAAACTACAAGTTCCGTTCCATTTAAATCTATTCTACTTATCTCATCAGCAGTTAATATTCCATTGCCATATACATTTTGCTCAACTCCCGAATCCAGCCAGTCAATAATTCCTGCAAAAGATAATGCACTTGAATACCATACATTATCTACACCTTCTCTCTCTGAAAATCCATGTGTAGCAATATGAAACAAGCGATATCCTGAATGAACACATCTTTTTACAGCTCTCCTACCAACGTAACACTCTTTTCCATATATATCCGCAATACACCTTGCTTCATATTCGCTAAAAGGCAATGGTACAAGATGCGCACCTCTTTTTCCGGAAATAATATCATCAGTATATTTTTCTTTCAGACTGTAGCTTGGATTTCCAATAATACAACCATCAGTCAATGCAGATACATGACCTTTATAAAACACTTCCCTTGCAGTCTGCATATATACTACTTTGCACTTCTGAAGTATTGGATTTTGCGAAAGTATTATATCAAAAGGAATATTAGCGTCAAATGTATGCGGACAAATATAAATTGTGTCTATATCTTCAATATTGTCCATACACTTTCCAAATATTTCATTATATAGTTTCGCAGCTTTTTTCTTATATTTACGATGCGGAGCTTTTAGTGTTTCAATAAAATCTTTTAATATTTCTAATACTTCATGTGCATTTCCATTTTTATAATAATGCAACTGACTGTCCTTTTCTTTTATCCAGATAAATGTTTCCAAAACATTATAATCATTGAAACTGGTAATTTGTTCTAATGATTTTAAATGCAGATCTGCCTGACTGAAAAAAATATCTATCACCACAGAATTATCTGGTATTGCTCTCTTAAATTGATGAACAAAATAGTATGGTATTATCTTTTTCCTTCCGTATTTTTCCGAAAATGTGTTTTCCAATTCTGTCAATCGAATTTTCAATGTTTGAATTTCTTCCCAATTAACAGTCATAGAAAGTAAACTGCCTGATTTTTGTGCTATTTTATCTTTTATAGCATTTACTTCTTCCAAAATATCTTTTAATTCTGTATGATCTGATATTTTCAAATCCCGTTGCTGCACAACTGTTGGCAAAGGATTTTTATAATTTAGCAAATACTCAAATTTCTGTTCTTCTGACACATTTTCCATCAATGAAGAATATGCAAATAAAAACGGGATTTCGATATTAAAAAGTGCCTGTAGCATTCTGTCATTATCTATATAATATTGACAACTATGAATATTTTTATACAATTGTATCATTAAATGTTCTGCACATTTTTTTAATTTAGAAACTCTCTGAAGTTGTCCAAATTCCCTTAAAAGAATAAGCATTTGTGATACATATGAACCAAATTCCACTTCTGGACATCCAAACTTAGCATATCTCTCATATATATCATCCAAATTTTTTTCATAATCCTCTCCTGACTTTTTGGCAATTTTATAAGCAACCAGGTCTAGCGATGAAGCTTCTGATATAAACTCTGACCTAAAATCCTTTCTATTTTTTCTTTGCTCCATTAAATCTTTAACTCTATCATAAACAATACTGTTTACCGTCACATTACATTTCTCTGCCAAATCTATATATTCCACATACAAATTCATAAGATATGTATCACTACTCTTATCATACATAATTCCCTTTTCAAATGCTTTATTCATAACCCGTAATGCTAATCTGTTATTTCCCTGTATTGATAATACATTTACATATCCAAATATCATCCTGTGTATTTCTTCAATGCTACGGACTTTTATTTCCTCTTTTAAATATTTCACATATAAAAATCTTCCCAAATCAATTGCACGATCGTTCTGCCCAGCACCAGTATATATATACATAAGCTGATTTAAAAAAAATAACTTCTGCTCATCTATTATTTCTTCATATTCAGTCATATCCAAAACAATTGTTCCATAACGGATAGCTATTGCATAATTTCCCTGCCTTACATAATATGCAGCTGCCAGACCGGTTGCTGAAATATATGACTTTTTTTCCCATTCTTTGCTAATACTATTACTTTGTAGTAAATCTAAAACTTCTTTAAAACATTCTTCAAATATTACATTCTTCTTTCCATCAATAGAAACTTCCATCATATTTATTAATATATTCACATAGATGTCTTTAATCTGCTCAAACCAATCAGGTGACATGCAATCCCTTGCAATATCCCTCAACCTACTATATATGTTGATGCATTGCCGTTTATCATAATCCATATCATACAAATAATGATATCTTGTATGATTAAACTCCACAATCCAGTTCATAAGCTGATACGGCTTTATCTGACATACAAGTTCCATTGCTTTATCAATAAGCGGAATTATATTTTCAATGCTCCCACATTTCTCCGCCGCAATTGCTTTATCATTCAACCTCCCCACTTCATCAAGCACCTTTTTATACTTGTTTTTTCTAAACATATAATCTCCCTTTTCTTTAAGCATCAATCTTCAAATACAAATATGTCACTATTCCTTCTTTTAAATTCTTCGTATAAAATATACAATAGATCTTCATCTTCTACAGGAATATAATATGTTTCTCCATCATGTATGTGTTCCTGTGCAATGTAAATTTCTTCACATTCAGGTTCGTCTACTGGAAATGCAAAAATATATTTGCAGTTTTTATATTCAAAGCCATCGACAACTTCAATTTCAAAGTCCTCATCATCCATAGATAAAACTAGATAATCCCCTGCCAGCTCCTCAATTTTCATGATAACCTACCTCTTATCACTAATTCATATCTCTCAGTACTTACTTTAACAGCCACTTCTAAACATTCTTCAAGTTCATTATAATAAAATGGAACTATCTGTTCTGTGCCATTCTCTATAAAAACCAGTTCATATTTGCCTTCATTAAAATATTCATCGTCCAGTCTGACGATTACTTTATCCTCAGATATTGTAATCGTAGAATACTCTGACATCTTATTTATAAATACATTTTCTTTGCTTTCTTTTCCTCTTGTTACCGCTAACTGAGTATAAGGTATAAAATCCCATAACTTCTTAGCCGCATTTTCAAGAGCATCATTTACAAGTACTTTTACCTTTCCAGCAATATTGCTTATTTGTAAATAAACATTTTCCTCCTGTTCTTCTTCAATACTCATCAATGCATCAAGCTCAAACAGTCCCTTATCTTCCAATTCATGTGCCGCAACAACACTAACACAGAACTCCTCGTAACATGGTTCACAATCCGTCATATGCATTTTAGCTTCAAGAAGCTCATCAGATAGTTTTTTATTTTTAAGATAATAATATGTAAGCTTGTCAATCTGTTTTTTTGTTAAATGAGTCATATTCCTTTCACCCCTTTTTTTTACAAACTATCGTCTTAAATCAAGAATAATCTTTTCTGCCCGTCCAACTGCAAATCTACGGAACTCCTTATCCATACTCATCCGTTTTTTTGTATCTTCATACAAATGTTTACCTACCCTTGCCGACCAGTTTTTTATTCTCACAGTTTCAAATTCATCTGTAATGACAATATCTTCTATCTTTTTATCATCACACTTCTTTTTAAGAGCAGACAAATACTCTTTTCCCCAGCAAAATGGCAGACCAACAACTGGTTCCTGCTGATAAAGTCTTTCAAATTCCGCACTTAATTCTCCTGTTTTCTGAGCATTCATTGCATCCAAAGCCCAATTTAAAAGAACAAAACTTTTTCTTCCAATATCACCACCTATTTTTCCATCACTGTACCACGAATTTCCATTTCCTCTTGCAGACATAATATTTATATTTTTAAGAAAATCAGGATTCTGACTTTCTTTAAACATCAATGGTAATAATGATGCATAACAATATGTAACTATCTGATACGGAACCTCTTTATTCTCGATCAATGCCTGTCTAAAAAAATCAATTACTTTTTTATCTGAATATGCTTCTTCTTTCTCTATAAGATTTGATAACATATCTGTTGAAATATTTTCATTTCGTTTATTTTTTGCATTGATTCTTTCAATATCGTCAGAATTTTCATTCTCAAACTGTGTTTTTTGTGAATATATTTTGTTTTTGTTTATCATATGCAGATATGCGTGATAAACCGTGTTTTGCAATAAACCGTATATTCCTTGCGTTAAAACAGATTCCTGCAATCCCCTTATACACAGTTTAAAAAAATCCTCACATGCCTGGTCCAAGATTGCATCAGCATAGTCCGGCGACCATGCTGATTTTTTAGCATAATACAAAGCTAAATCATAAAATTTGTAGTATATCACACGGCAAACAACATCCATTGCCTCTGAATCATTTCGCATAATGGACTCGGCTAAATTATTTACAACCTCCACCACATCTTCTCCATCATGAATTACCATTAAATATCTCTCACGATAAAAAGCTTTTGAATCCTGTTTCATAACTTTGCTCCTTTACAATTGTTTCACTACCTTCTATAATATCCATCAAATTGCTTGATGCCAATATACTCTAGCATATCAATTATTTTATTATTATCCATCTTATCTAAAACAACAATTGCATCACTGTCACTAAACTTTGGAAATACTATAAAAATATCATTGCCATAGTATCCATAACCATAGCAAACACTTTTTCCCCACTTTTCTTTTTTTAATGTTCTAGGATATACAACCATTCCATCTATATTAAAAAAAGCTTCATAACCATATGCAACAATATAATTCTCATAAATTTCAATTTTTGAATGCCATGTATTAATATGTTTTCTAATTTTAAAAATTGCAAAAACTAAACCAATTAATAAAATTACAATATAAGCCCAATGCATATTCGAATCAACTTCTATATAATGACTTATAATAAAGTAAAAAACAATATAAATAAGAACATCCCAAAATATATACCGTATTTTTCCTTTTTCCTTATATAACAATTTACCTGGATTTTGTTCCTGATCTCCACTTATCAACAAATCATATGGATCATTTCCTCTCACTATTCTATCACTCCACTCTTAATTTATTTTCTTAAAAGTTTTTCATAGTAACTACTATCTGAATCAGGCTCAAATTCCTGCGGTTCAAATTCAATATCTTCCGGAGTATCAGGATTAATATTATATGTATAAGTGTTAAATAAATAATATTCACTAGCATATGCACTTAAAAGCCATGATAATCCCGAATTCTTTTTTTGAACCTTAACATAATAGTTTCCTCTAACAGAACTTCTTTTACATGAAATTCGTGAAATCTTATCTTCAGACCATTCCTTTCCCTTGTCCTGCAACTGTAAAGCTACAAGTTTTTCAGCCATCCTATCCGCATTTGAACCATTCTTTAAAATCTTATACATCTCCCCTAACTTTGAACTTTTACTTCCATCCTTACATATTTTCTTATATTTTTTTGCAATCTTTTTCAATTCTTTAAGATCACCATTTTCAATATACACCTGTTGTTTCTCATATAGTTTATTTAGATATTTATTTAAATATTTCTGTGCCTTTACATAATTGCTATCTCTTGATATCACATTTAAATAATGCATTACTGCCTTTTCTATTTTTCCCTTATCTTTTGCAACACTTCCTTTTTTATATTCTGATTTTGAAACATCAATTGTATCAAGCGTATTTTTTAATTTTTTGTTAATTACATACCCTGCACTATCACACATAGCATAATATTTTTGTCTTTGCTGTTTAAATTTTTTTGTATCTATATCACCGGCATTATACGGATTTATGAGACTTTTGTCAGCGTTTGACTCTGTAATAAAAAGTACACCTTTTGTTACTTTTGAATTAAATGCGCGCATAACTCCATGCATTGCCATACTTTCCTGTGAATACTCACTTGCCTTAACTATATTATTATTCCACATCGCACCTAACACTTTTTTCGCTGGTATATGGTTAAACATAAATAAAACTATAGCAACTGCCGCAACAAACATTAATGATGCAGTTCTGCTGTTATTATATGAACTATTAATTCCTTTTAAATTGTATTTTTCAAAATATGTATTTGCCCCGTTTCCTAGCATACCGGACATTTGAACAATTTCTTTCTCATCTGAATCCAGTTTTCCAATTCTATTATTTGCAGCCATAACCCCAAGCTTATTTTGTATTGATTCAATCATTCTGCTTCTTTTAGCCAACTCGCAGCTTTTTTTATATAATTTTAAATTATCTAATGTATCCTTTATATCTGAACGACAGCCATATGCAAAAATACACCCTGAAATTATGTCCAAAATAATAAGACCAACCATATATGACTTGCTTAATTCTCTACCATTAAATTGTTTGCTGGTAGCAAAAGCAATTCCTGATAATACCAAACCGATTCCTGATAACACTACCAAAAAAGCTACTACAAAATCAAAAAACACTTTTGTTTTACTTTTAGAAAGAAGTCCCTCCAATCCTTTTCCTGCCAATACTTTGAAGGTATTTCTAAACTTTTTAACATATTCATATGTAGACTCAACCGATTTACTTGCTATATCATCCTGAGACCTAGGATTTTCAATCTTAAACTTGTCCTTACAATATGTATCCGCAATACACCTTGGAATAAGAAATTCCCCATCTACCAAACAAAGATTGCTTTTTTCACTGTTTGCTATGACAGCACTATTTATAAATCCATTTGTTCCATTCTTTTGAGTACATAACAGCATTCCCGAATCTACTATATTTTTATCATAAATAAAAATTTTTATTAAATCTGTAATTAAATCCTGTAAATCATGCATATGTCTCACAAAACTACAAAACACTTTATAATCTCCCAAGCCACCAATTTCATGTTTTAAAACATCTTCTGCATGCTCAAGACGCTTTTTATACTCACTGGCTTTTGTATTCCCGGTAGTATCAACATACTCCCAGTTGTTTTTTTGTCTTATATAATTACATATCACTCTTACATAACAGGTCTGAATAAAAATATTTTTGATGCCTATTACATTGTCTTTTACCTTGTCACAAAAAGCTAACAATATTATCAATTCTAAAATCTGTTCTACTGTAGAACCATCCATGCTGATCTCATCAAGTGTTTTATAATCCAAGCCATACACACTTATAATACTAGCTTTTAAGCGTTCATTTTCCTTGTAGTCATCTAAAAATTCCAATATCAGATTACCAGCTTCAACATCATCTGTATTTACTATTTTCATCGCCTGATCAATATTATCAATTGAAAAAGTATTCTTTATAAAATCATTTAGATTTTTTGTTTTTCCCTCCGTATAAACATCAATTATATAACTGTCCATACTACCATCTGTAGTACTTCTATAACATATTTCTGCTAAACAAAATTTAGCTAATTTAACAGATTTTTTTGCCATATCATTAAGATATTCAATATTTTTCATACAGCCATAATAGTCTACATTTTGCTTGTCAGCATCAGAGGAACTCTCATCTACAAAACGAATCTGAGGATAAAGTAATTCCTTTAAAGCACGTGAACTTACCAATTCATCAAATTCAGTTCCATCTGCACTTGCAGCATCTTTATATAGTTCATCTGCTAGGGCTTTATAATCTGTATTTCCATTTTCGTCTTCATAAATACACCCTTTCCATGCAAATGCCATATTTTTTCCCAATAAAGCAACTATTTCGGTCAATGCTGCATGCTTTGAAATATCAGGTGATATATTTTCATAATCATATTCTATATTGCTAATTTTGTCTGCTGTACTTTTATATTCTATATCAAGTTTATTTTTATAAGTTTCCTCCAATCTTCCTCTTGTTACTTCCTCAATTCCTCTTTGCCAGTTGAGAGCCATTGCTCTAGCAAGCTCCTTCTCGGAATTACAAATCTTTGAATCAAACGGATACATATATTGGGCTTTCTTATCCTTCTCCGTCGGACGATCAACTTCAAGTACAGCACCATCCAACCAATCCATTACCTCCTTATATCCTGCACGATCTACAGGATTATGTCGTAATAAAGCCCTGATAAGATTTACCATTCTCTCATTTTTTTCTAAATTAGGTGGGAATTTAAATTTTGCATATTTACAAGCAGTAATCGATTCATTATCTGTCTTAAAAAACCGTTCTGATTTTCCTGCATTTAAACTACAATAAATATCACATACAACAACTCCTAATTGAAAGAAATCATATTTTGGACTAGCCTCAACTTCAGCTCCTGAACTTCCTCCAAATGATTCAAAAAATTCAGGCGGTCTATATCCAGGTGTTCCCTTAGCAGTCCCTGTCACTGCAACATCACTTATAGATAAATTAGCTGAAGTAACAATACCATAATCAATAATAATAGGTCTTTCTAACTTCTTATCATCATATAAAATATTATCTGGTTTTATGTCCCTATGATAATATCCTTTGATATGCATTGTATTTAATGACTCACTTATATTTTTTATAAATTCAATTATCTTTTCATCTGACAATGTATGATTTTGCATATATTTAAATAAATCTTTTATTCCTGAATAATCTGGTAAAATATATGCCCTGTTATCTTGTCCCTGTACAAATCCTCTATCATATATCTCCATTAAACCATTCGAGTATTTAGGTTTAACATCATCATAAAAACGATCAATATGTGTATTGTATTTTTTTCCAAAACAGTAAACTTTTGCTACATATCTTTCATTTGTCTCAATACATTCAACATGATATAATTCTGCTTCACCACCTTCATTAAAGTACTCCCCAATAGTCCTATAGTGCTTATCCTGTCTATCATTAACTATTATTTTTTCTTTACTACTCTTATTATTATCATTATCTCGATAAAATTTTTTTGTGTTGTCTTGTGCTGCTCCATGCATAAAATCGGTCTTACCATTATCCCCCATCTTAGGTAACACACTTGTCTTGACATCTTTTGACATTTTAGGCATCACGTCTGTCTTGATATCTTCTGACACTCCCGGCATTATACCTGTTTTTACATTTTCTGACATTCCTGGCATCACACTTGTTTTTACATCTTTTGCTGCCATAGACATAAAATCTGTCTTTAGTTTATTATCCATATTATTTTTCTCCTCGCTCATAAATCATACTTAAAAAAGTAATCATTTTTTACAAATGCAGCACTTATAAACCTGTGTAGTCTTTTAGTCTTTTTTCTCTACAAGCACTACTGTTTCATTGTCATGTCCGCCTTTATCATGTGCACATTCAATTATCTGCTCTGCCTTTTCTTTCAAAGATATATCTCTTGAAAGAATATTTTCCAATTCTTCAATATCAATATAGTCGTGTATTCCATCCGTACAAAGCATAAGGATATCGTTATAACTAAAATTCTCCCTGTGTTCCGTAACGGTTATCCAATCAGTTGAAAAGCCTGCTGCGCCTAAACATCTGGTAATGATATTTTTCTCCGGATAATCTTTTGCAGTTTCTTCATTCAAAATTCCCATATCCAGTAATTCCTGAACCTTAGAATGATCTCTTGTCAATTGACGTAGAAAACCGCCCCTAAATCTATATAACCTGCTGTTTCCAACATTATATGAGATTATCTGGCTTCCCAATATTCCAACCGCACACAATGTAGTGCTTAACATATTTCCATAATTATTTTTTACAAGACCAACATTTGCCTGATTTATACATTGAATTATTTCTTCTGCTTTCCTCGGATTACACTCTTCCAGACAATACAGTACATAACGGGATGCCAGCTCACTGTTTTCAATAGAACCAACGCCATCTGCCACTGCGAACAATCCTCCCTCTATCAGAGACTCACCCTCAAAGATTCCATCATGTATCACTGAATGCTTTAGCATCGCAGCATCATCATTTGTTTCATGAACTAATCCTCTATCAACAACACCAACATATCTCAACATCTATATCACCCACAAATCAATTTTGCTATGCCATCTGTTTCTGAAATATCCGTAATACGGACTACGCTGCCCTTTTCAATATGGTTATCAAACACATAATTAGATAGCGGCGTGATGAAATACTCCTCCACCACATTTCCAACACCTCGTCCACCTTCCTCAAGATTTCCGAGAACCTTTTCTTCTATTTTCTCCCATACATTTTCATTTAACTCAATCTCAATTGTCTGCGTTTCTTTAATCTTTCCACATATCTTATTTATCTGTGATCTCATAATTTCTTTCGCAGCATCTGGCTGAATGAAATTAAATACTATCAGATTTTTTCCAATCCTGTTTAATACCTCCGGTTTTCCTTTTTGATGAAAATAATCCTGTATTCCCTCTGTCACTGTACTTTCAACCTGCTCATAAGGCATATTGATGT
Source organism: uncultured Lachnospiraceae bacterium (assembly GCA_934320895.1). Taxonomy (GTDB): domain Bacteria; phylum Bacillota; class Clostridia; order Lachnospirales; family Lachnospiraceae; genus Butyribacter. The sequence continues at coordinate 82,192 of CAKRFY010000001.1, forward strand.
CTACCACCCGTGTTTTTACACCTCCAACATCCTTATAAATTCCGAGATTGCTTGTAAATACTATCAGGGCTTCTGAAAAATATACAGTATTTCCCTGTCCGTCTGTCATTCTTCCGTCCTCAAGAATTTGTAAAAATTTATCCCATATACTTGGCGATGCTTTTTCAATCTCATCAAATAGCAACAATGAAAAAGGATGTTCCTTAATTACATTTGTCAACTGACCTCCTGCTTCATAACCAACATATCCCGGAGGTGCTCCAAACAGCTTTTGTGCCGAATGGCTTTCTGCATATTCACTCATATCAAATCTTCTACATGCACTTTCATCACCAAATAAAAGCTCTGCCAAGGATTTCGCCAGTTCTGTCTTTCCTGTACCTGTTGGTCCTGCAAAAAATAAAATTCCCTTAGGCTTTGAATTAGACGAATGTTGCAGTCCCGATAAACCTGTTTTTGCTCTTTTTATTACAGATATACTTTTCTGGACAGCCAAATCCTGTCCTTTTACCCTGCGTTTAATCTCCTGTTCTGCATTTTCAATCTGACCTCTTTCTATCGCATCCCACGGATTTTCCTTAATTCCATACTTATATAATGCCGTTACATCTAAAAGACTTCTCTCTCCCTCCGGTTGAATCATCTTTAATTCCATTATTCCTTTAAGGTCAAGTATTTTCATTCCATCAGTTATATCTATAAAATGGTCTATTCTTTTTGCCTGCTCATCCGGTGTCATATCACTGTTTTTCTCCTCAAAGAAATTGCGGTACAAATTAACATATTCCAGACGAACATACTTATCCGGTGTCGGCAAAATGATGTTCTTAACATTTGGATTATCAAGATAGAACCAAGCCGGGATATCATTTACCTTATCAACGATCATTATCAGCAGATTTTGTCTCTTTATCTTATCCTCATTTCCAACATTTCTCCTTGCATTCATTGACGCATAGAGCAGATTCATAAAAATCGCACGTTCCGCATCCTGCATCCGTGTAGGATCTGCAAGCGTCTGGGATGCAAAATTCACACAGAAAACAGATGGATTTCTATTTTCAATCAATATTTTTTTAATAAATTCACTTGCCTTTAATGTATCACACATTATGGCACTGTCTATCTGACCATTCACCCTTATATCATCCTGTGTTTCTTCCATATAGTGATATGCTTCCAAACACTGTATATCCGAGTCTGATAATTGAGATTTATTTTCTTCAAATTCAGCCATTATTTCAGAAAAAACAGAAACAGCACTTTTTTGTTTATTTCTGTTATAAAATCCATTTACCGGATCATAAAAGCACACACTATATCCGTTTGTAGATAATATTTTGTGAATATAATTGTCTAATTTCAAAAAATTAGCGCACTTTTCATTATTATCATCTAATACAGGATATTCATCATAAATATTTCCTTCTATTACAATGCAGTTCTTTATCTTTGTAAAACATTCAAATTCACGAATCCATTTAGGCATCTTCATAATTTACACACTCCTCTCATTGTTATGTATTCCTATTGACATCAATTCATCTTTCCAAAAAACATTTTGAATCTGCCGCCCTTTATCCATATATTTTTTATATTTTCCTCTTAAATTTTCTTTCAGAAAATACATCTTCTGATTTGTTGATGCTATAAGTGCTGTTTTGTTGTCATTTTTTTCATCAATGTATTCACCTGATATAAGTACACCCATATACTGAAAACATTCCTGCACATCACTATCTGGCATTTCCAATAATTCCTCATATGTATATCCTGAAAAAACAAGAATATCCTCAATTCTTGATGATATTTCTCGCAAGAATTTTTTTAATTCACTAGGCTGTGCAAACGGTTCCCCACCACTTATAGTAATCCCATCTATACGCTTCGTATCAATTTTTAAAATCATTTTTTCCAATTGTTGCACGGATATATCTTTTGTCTTGTCAAACATCCGCAATTCCGGATTTGCACATTTTTTGCACCTTTTGTGACACCCTATCATCCACATTGCCAGTCTGTTTCCAGGACCAAGAGCAGTCACGGGAAATAATAATCTGTCTACCTGCAAATCCTCACCTCGAAATTCTGGTCTGCCATAGTAACAATATCCTCATTAACAATACGCATTTTTCCCTGTCTCTTATAAATCATTTCTCCATTAATTCTTGTCCCATTTGTGCTGTTCCAATCCTCAATAAATGCACCTGTTCCGTCAACAACAATCATCGCATGCTGTCTGCCAATGTATCTTTTCTCACTAAAATAATCACTTTCAACATCACCCAGTTTTCCAAGAATATGCTTACCTCTGCCTATTCTTATAACTTTTCCATCATTGTTATTGATAAATTCTATGTAACTGATTTCCTTAATTTCAGATTTATGTTCATCTGATTTTATTTCATGACCGTAAGACTTTTGTGCAAAATTATCTGCCGAAGTATTATTTTCCGGCTTGTCCACCCTTTCCGACTCATTATCTTTCTTCTGTTCATTACCCCTTTCTGTCTCATCAGCTTTTTCTGTTTCATCATCATTTTGTGATATGTACTCTGAATTCGGTGCATCCAACTGATTTTTTTCATCATTTTCTATATTATTTACTTCTTCTGAATTATTATTTTTTTCTTTATCCCCCGGTATGTTGTCTTTTTCTGCCACCTCATTTTTTGATTTTATTTTACCAATTTCCAAAAGGTATTCTTCTTCCGACAGAATACTGTCTTCTCCCACATTATTTATTCCAATCTCATAACATTCAGGACATGAATTTGGAATGCTCTCTTTATCCTCAAACGATATCCATGCGCCACAGCTTCCACATCTTATATACCATTTTTCATTACTATTTTTATCTTCCATATCATTATCATCACTTATAGTTTCATATGGTTTATTACAATCTGGGCAAATAAATATTGTCATATTTTTTTCAATTCTTTTACAAGAACTGCAATATTGATATCCTCCAGCCATTTTATCATTCCTCCTTATCTACATATTGCAAACGCTGAACATTAGCATCATCAAACTGTCTCTCAGACTGAGATTCTGAAACAAGCTGCACATGACGGAAACTAAATCTTTTAGTTGATTTTCTGATATTCTTCTGACGCACAATATGTTCATTTGAAGTTTGCTCTGCTGAAACAGGCATTAAATTTTCATAATCAATATGAATACCTTTTTCTTGTAACTGCTCTCTTATATTAGGATACAGGTCACAAAATGCTACCTGCTGACGAACCATCTCTTTTACCTCAGCATCCGTAGGCGGATTGTCACCCTCGCCAATAACATTCATCATGATCATTCCATCACCAAATGAAGTTGATATTTTTTCACCCTTGTTACCTTCAAAAATAATTCTGGATACACTGTCAGCATTATGCAACTGATATGATGATATACTTGCATATCCATAATCTTTCATAATATTTTCGATACTTTCCTCTATATAAATCCTTGATTCCTGTTTTTCTACCCTGCTCCTTAAGTTATTGACACGCTCTCTTAATTCCTGAATCGTAAACTCTTCATAATTTGCACGCTTAACATCCAATGCCTGACAAAATGATATGTATTCGAGTTCTAAAGTAGTTCTTTCTTCCATCTCTGCATTTCTGGCAGCCACCAGCATTGAGACATATTTTTCCAGTCTTGCATACTTCATTCGCATCTGCTGCAAAACTGCTCTCTTACTTTTCATTGAATATGCCCTTTCACTTGTATCATTTATACATATCAAATCCTGCTTTAATTCATAAAGCAGACCTGTCTCTTTCTCTGTTAGATAATCAATTTTTGAATATTCTCTCATATCAGCCTGAAGCATCTCCAACAAAGCAAGTTCTTCTATTGTAAAAGGCAATGTTTCGGGATCAATATATTCATCCTTTTCAGGCATAAACGGTATGTCTTTTCCATTTCCCATATATCTTTCTATGCGGACACTATTTATATTTACATTTTCTAATTTTTCCTTTTCTTTTTCTATTTTTTCCATCCATTCCCTTGAACCACGGGCAGCCCGTTCATTTTCTTTTTTTATCTGTTTTATACCGGCATTAAATTCTTCAATATCTGCCTGCAGTCTTTTTAATACATCAGATATTTCACTAAGAAATTCTTCTTTCCATTTTGGAATATCCTCAACTTTTTGAACTCCCATTTTTCTTAGCTGTTCAACACTATGAGATGCAATAATCCCTAAATCAAATTTCTTTTTATTTACATTATCTGCATATTTTTCTTTTAATAATCTAACTTCCTGAAGTACTCCCGATGCATCTCCATAACCAATAGGTACAGTATTTAATGTTACATTTCCATAATTTTGTATCCATAAAGCCGTGTTTTCAATATCTTTGTTGATACCCTCGAACAAATCTGTGTAATAATTGTCCTTACCTATCTGTCTTAATCTCTCATTATTTCTTGCAATCACCTCTGGATCACAAGTTACTCCTACCATCTTAGGACCACTCATAATACTTCCTCCAAATTACTATTTTTTGCTTTTTAAACTTCTCAATAAAATATATATGCCAATGATCATCACAATAACCGAGCCCCATGATTCCATTGTATCCACCGTTCCCTGCAATATATTACATACACTTCCATATTGCGTTTCTAATACTATCATCAATACAAGAAACATCACCGACGATGTAATAGCAGTGGAAATTGCCCTGCCTATGGATGTACTTGGAAACTGTTTAATTATGTAAGTCAGTATAAAACTATCTTTTTTTAGTCCTGTGATAAACGACAATAACAAAATCGGTGTATATAAAATACTTCCCCCGGTTATGATACATTCAACACAATATACGCACCACTTCATAACTATATTTTCTCTTACAAAGTCCATAAAGAAGCCATACACGATAATGCCGCCAAAAACAATCGCAATTCTTGATGTGATTTTTCCTACAAATCCCGCATTTCCAAATGTGAATGTATTAGATACCAAATTTATCATCAATGTCAATGTAACCAACTCAACAAAATCTAACGCAAAAAAAGCAGGACTGTCTGCAAAATACTTTCTCACACTTCCTGCTCTTTCTACATTGTTTACCAATGGAAGTCCTGAATCAAAAATCCCACCTGTTGAAAAATCTTGATTAAACATCTCTAATACTAGAGCATATAAAATAACCGCTGTAATACAATTGACGATAATCGTATTTCCTTTTTCTTCCTCCCCTGTAATAGAACAGAGGACGCCAAACAGTATGGCTAGAATTATAATAAAAGATAATAAAGTTCCTATCATATCACTTATTTTTCTCCATATATAATTTTTCTAACATAATTGTAAATAATATACTATTATATATTTTTAATCCCTATATCTTCCAATACCCCAACAATCCTATCTGTATTTAATTTCTCTATTATAACTTTATTTTGTAACTCTTGACCAAATTTTTCAGCAAATATTATTATTACATCTTTTCTCCCTGAAGAATCTTTACAAATCGAATACCCTTGTATAGTACTTTTTCCTCCCTCGTTACTTAACAATTTCTGTCTGTCAACTGTAATTCCATCATTATTTAATACAGCTCTTACTCCTTGCGCGATAACATAATTTTGATATATTTTAATATAATATTTACTAATTTTAATATCATTGCGAATTTTATTAAAATATATTATTCCACCGATTAATAAGATAACAAAATACCACCAATGTACTTCTATTTCTATATTCTTTAAATATAAATATCTTACCATTGCTATACATATGAACAATATAAGCAAATCGATTATCCAATAAATATTCTTACCATTTTCCTCATATAACAATTTACCGCTATTTTCTTTTTCCTTTTCGTCAATCGAATTTATATTTATACTCCTAAATATAGCTCTACGATCTAGCTTTTTCCTTTCCATCTAATTCACCTTTCACCCTTAATAACATACTATTATTGTAACTTCAATAACAAGCTATATTTTCATAAACTTATAAAAATATAGCTTGCTCTTAGATACTACTTTTCACAATCAATTTGACTAGCTATGATAATGAAAACAGCCATTTCTATCAGATGGTCTGTTATAGCCGCCATATCCACCTTCGCAGTATGGTTTTCCATCCCTTGTGTCATCCCAATTAGCATATCTGCAATCAGAACAATTTCCTTCAAAACAGCCTGCTGGAATTCTTATTGGACATTCAATTTTTTTATCCATTTTACTCACTCCTTCCTTATTTATTTCAAAAAACAATACAACAGACATTACTTAAATAACGTAATAATTACATTGCATAATTTCCATTGTTTGATTTTTAATTGCATATAAAACCATTTCTTTTTCAGGAAAAACTATTATAGGAAAATACAAAACATCTACACTCGAAGGCATTACTCTCATTATTTTATACATATACTCTATATCACCTTTTGAAAGAGTTCTAACACCAAAATAATGTGTATGAAATATCCCTAAAAAAACAATATTATTCTGATTCCATTTTCGTATCTGCTCATTAATAGCATCTACATCCGGCGTATATCTACACATATTTTTTTCTTTTAAAGCAGTCTTATCTATCCAATACTCTGTTATCTCTTCATTTTTTCCACCTATAATTCCTCCTGTTTCAGGTAATTCTTCTGGTAGTCTCTGCAACAAATTTAATAAATTTTTCTTTGTTATTTTTAATTCATACATACTTACTATACTTTAAACTTTAATCCAAAACTTACAAATCATTATTTACCATTAACAATATGACCTATTATTCTAATAACTGTATATGCCAGTACTGCAAGTGCAACTGCTGCAAATAAATACGCAAGTACACAACTAATACCTATTTTTGCTGCAACTGATCCAGGCTTTTTTTGATTCAGCCACATCTTGGCATTTTGAGGCAAACGACTAGCTAAAAAGCCTTCTCCCTTAGTCAATTGTTTCCAGCCACGCCAAAAACCATATACAAAAACTGCAACTACTATGATTTCAAAAATTGTTTCATCACTCATTTCATACTTCCTCCATTTTTTCACATTCCATACACAAAAATTGTTTCTTTAAATAAATATCTCTTTTCCTTTTCTATAATCCACATAATGATTATTATGTGATTTAAACCAACAAATATATATCATCATCACTCTCAATGCGTACAAAATACAAAAATCGACAAAACATATTGCATATCCTAATAAAAAGTTATATAATTTGTTTACAAACACAAAATGAATTTAGCAGATAGTTTCATTTTAATTCTTATTAATGATAGTTTTTATGATTTACTTTTAAGAATCTATCAGATAATGTAAGAACTATGTACCATTCTAAATCACATAATAATCATTATGTGGATTAGAAATTTATATTATCAGGTTTAATTTTTCTATCCTCTTTTGATGTTCCATATACGATTCTTTAAGATATATTCTCGTAGTTTCCACGCTGCTATGCCCTAATATATCAGCTAATTTAGAAATATCTTTATAAATAGAATAAAATGTTCTTGCAAATAAATGTCTTAAATTATGAGGAAATACCTTTTCTCTCGGTATATTAGCAATATCACACAACTTTTTCATCTCTCTCCAGATCCATGTCCTATCAACCGATTTTCCTTTAGATGTTTTAAATACTATACCATACTGAATTTTCTGCTTCCTTATATATCTCAGTAACTTTACCTGCAAATCTCTGGGTATCAATATCATTCTTTCTTTTCCCTTATTATATATAGTAGCTACTCCTCTTTTTACTGCCGATACAGTAATTGCAGATAACTCACTTACACGTATTCCGGTGGCACAGATTGTCTGTATTATCATTCCTATGCGAATCTTTCCGTTTCTCAAAGCAGTTTCTACTAATTTCTTATACTCCTGTTTTGACAATTCATTACTTTCTGGCATAAAAACTTCCTTTTGCAGTTTAAATGTTTTTACACGAAATTCGTACCACCCCATAAATTTAAAGAAACGATTTGCTGCAACCAAAAACGAATTTACACTGCTAGTTTTATAGTCATCGTTCTTTTTCAGATAATCTTTATATTGTATAGCTAATAGTTTTGTCATCTCTTTATTGTCAACAAACTCAACTAACTTTTTAAGATCACATATATATTTCTGTATAGTTGCTTTACTTTTTTCCTGTTCATATAAATATTTTTTATATTCTTCCAACATTGCCATTGTTATTTTCTTCTCCATAATATCCCTCCATATAAATATACAAACTTTTTTAATCTGCTTTTTCATTAATCCTCTATTCGCATTATATTTTATAATAACTGTCATTAAAATTATAAATATAATTACATTATATATTTATTGTTGCCCACATTGGGACAATTTTATTAGATGTCCATTATTATATTGTTATAAATATATTAGAAATATTAATCACATAATAATTACAAAAAAAACGATCACAAAAGATAAAAACTTCAAAATTTTGTGACCGTTTCTTTATTTTATTTAATATTATATTGTTGACATTCTTTTTTTCATTTTGTATACCTTTATAGACATGCGGCTGATATTTTCTTAATGATTTCCCTCACATATTCCTCAGATTTTGACACCTTTTTAGCTATATCAGCCACTGACATGTTACAGTCTGTATATAATGTTTCTATCCTTCCTTCTTCCCTTCCTTCTTCCCTTCCTTCCGCTCTTCCTTCCGCTCTTCCTTCCACTCTTCCTTCCGCTCTTCCTTCCGCTATTCCTTTCCTCATTCCTCTCTTCATTGCTTGTTCTTCATTCGCCTTTATTTCTTCTTTAAAAAATTCTCTTAATACCTCATTCATAATCCCATTACCTCCGTTCTTTATTTTTTTAAATAATTCTGAATTTGACGATACCATTATTCCTAATAATGAATCAACGCAATCTTTTTCGAAAGGCTTTTTTAATGCTAACGCTTCATCAAAAAACATATCTACAGTGCTTTCATTAAGACCTCTCTTCAATGTCTTTAAAAATATATGTTCTTTTTCTCCAACTTCTGCCGTGACTACAACTTGTGTTTTTATAAATCCGTCCTTTTCTACATAGTATATTCCACTTGTTTTTTCGTATACTTTGTAACTATTATCTGAAAACCATTTTAAAAGTTTTTCAGGCTTTCTCTCTCTTACAAATGTAATAGTCATACTGTTTATGTCTATATCACCTACATGCTTTTCACTGCTCTTATACAAGTATGCATATGCCATTACTTTAAAATATGTATCTTCATTCAGCGCATCATTTTCTGATTTATATTCCATAATGTTATGCTTTTGAAAAATACGACCTATATCATTTGATATTTCAAAATCATCTGATTTCTCCACTACAAGCAAATCTATAAGCAGCGGCTTTCGACTGAGCGGATATTCTCTATGAAATTCCAGCTTATCTGCATATTCTCTCAATTCCAGTTCCATTGCGGCACAAAATCCTAAATGCCATTGAATATCATTTTCTTTCCCCATACAGTTTCCTCCGTCTATTTAATAAAATAATATCATCATTTAACCATTACTGCAACATTTCTTCACAACAAAAAGATGGATTATTACACTACCAATAATCCATCTTTTTTTACTTTTATTCTGTTTTATACCATCAGATATAATACATCTCATCCGCATCCCTATCTGTATTCGAATATTCATCAGCCAGTTTTCTGAGCGTTACATTTTTTATAACTTTTCCTGTCTCATCATTTATGCGGTCTATGACAAGTCTCTGAAGTGCTTTTGATATACCTTTGACCATACAGTTTTCAGATATTTCCTCATCTTCTATCTTATAATCACCTTCCACCGCATTTAAAACATCCTCAACGCTTATGTCTGTGGATGGTCTTGCAAGAAGATAACCTCCATTTATACCTGCCACACTTTTTACAATACCGGAGCGTTTTAGATTTGAAAAAATCTGCTCAAGGTATTTGGTAGATATATCATTTTCTTTTGCAATCTTGCTTAGTGTCATTTTTTCCTTGTCGCTGTTAAGCGAAAGATAAACCAATGCTCTTAACGCATATCTGCCTCTCTTGGATAATTTCATATCTAACAAACCCTCCATATTTTATAACTTTTATTTACTGTCAAATTTAATCGATAGTGTATAATCTGACATTCTGTATTAAGCTATTGTTCTCTTCAAATAAAGTCGCCGTTTCCGGATACTCTTACATCATATGCTGAAAGCTCATCAATATACTTAACAATCTCATCTGTCTCAACCTTTAAGTTCTCAGGAAGCACATGATAATATTCTTCACTTGCTATTCTTACTGTAGATGCATATTTTTCTTCTACAAGAAGCAATGTGATAACACCTGCATGGTGAAGATGCTTGATTACATCTGAAATATTTTCTTCTGAACCTGGAGCATAGAGGTATGTATGCTTACCCTGAATCGAAAGTTCTTTTTCCACTTTTTCAAGAAGGCTTCTTGTTACGCCCTGTCTTTCAACTGGGAATGCTATTGCAACGGCTTTCTGACCGTTTAATGCAGCTCTTACATTTCTATCAACTTTTCCTGCAAAAAGTCCCTCGCCGCCTTCATTTACCTTTTCAACAACACCACATGCTGATGTCATATTTGTCACACGGTCTATAAGGATAAGTTCTCCAAGTGTCTTATGTTTTTTAAACTCATCTACTACAATTTTGTCTGCAAGTGAGATTGTGCAGAGTGCAATTTCATTCTTTGAAAGTTTATCCGCTTTCTTTTCCTCACCTGTATTTACATCTACTGTATGAACGATTTCTGTAACGATACCCGGAATCATTTTTGTTCCAAGTTTTACAAAATAATTTTTGCCGTTTTCAAGAATGTCATCATCCATCCAGAGAAGTGTTGCTGTGATTGATGATGATACTTTTATGTCAGTATCTTTCTCAAGTACACATCCTCTTGATACATCAACTTCCCTGTCAAGCTGAATTGTAACAGGCTGTCCTTTTTCAATAGTATCTGCTTTTTTATCTCCTACAAGAAGGCTCTTCACATGTGCTTTCTCATTGCTTGGAAGAGTTGTGATTTCGTCACCTACGCTGATAGTTCCTGCTTCAACCTGTCCCTGGAAACCTCTGAATGTATGGTTTGGACGGCTTACTCTCTGTACAGGCATATAGAAACCTTTTTCTGTTGTCTTCTCTTCAACATCAACATTCTCAAGATACTCAAGAAGTGGAACCCCTGTATACCATGGTGTGTTTTCTGATTTTGTTGTAATGTTATCCCCTTCTGTTGCTGAAACTGGAATGATAACATAGTTTGCAAGGTCAAGTTCCTTTGCAAGCTCAGCTATCTGGGCTTCAATCTCTTTAAATCTGTCTTCACTGTAATCTACAAGATCCATCTTGTTTACAGCAAATACAAAGTATTTGATTCCCATAAGTTCACATATGCGTGCATGTCTTCTTGTCTGTACTAAAACACCCTGCTTTGCATCTATAAGTATAACCGATAAATCTGCAAATGATGCACCTACCGCCATATTTCTTGTGTATTCTTCATGTCCTGGTGTATCTGCAACGATAAAGCTGCGATTGTCAGTTGTAAAATAACGGTATGCAACATCTATAGTAATACCCTGCTCTCTCTCCGCCATAAGTCCGTCAAGAAGAAGTGAGTAGTCGATCTTTCCTTCTCTGCTTCCAACCTTTGAATCAAGCTCAAGTGATTTTTCCTGGTCAGCATAAAGTAATTTTGAATCATATAATATATGGCCTATAAGTGTAGATTTTCCATCATCCACGCTTCCGCATGTAATAAATTTTAATAATCCTTTCATCCTAGAAATAACCCTCCTTCTTTCTTCTTTCCATGCTGCCTGCTGCCTCATGGTCAATAACACGGCTTGTTCTCTCTGACTCTACCGCACTAAGTGTCTCCTCAATAATCTCATCAAGTGTCTCTGCGTCTGACTCAACACCACCTGTAAGAGGATAGCAGCCAAGTGTACGGAAACGAACTTTCTTGTACTCGATCTTCTCGCCTGGTCTAAGCTTAAGTCTATCATCATCAACCATGATAATATTTCCGTCTCTCTCAATGACAGGACGCTCTTTTGCAAAATAAAGTGAAGGTATTTCAATATTTTCTCTCTTTATATACTGCCAGATATCCTTTTCTGTCCAGTTTGAAAGTGGGAATGCTCTTACTTCCTCACCCTTAAATATCTTACTATTGAAAAGTTTCCACATCTCAGGACGCTGGTTCTTAGGATCCCACGCATGTGCTTCATTTCTGAATGAGAAAATTCTCTCTTTTGCACGTGATTTTTCTTCATCTCGTCTGCCGCCACCAAACGCTGCTGTAAACTGATATTTATCAAGTGCCTGCTTAAGAGCCTGTGTCTTCATGATATCTGTATAAGCAGAACCATGGTCAAAAGGATTTATCCCTTTCTTAACACCATCCTCATTTGTGTATACTATAAGGTCAATACCAAGCTTCTTTGCCATTCTGTCACGAAACTCTATCATTTCCTTAAATTTCCATGTTGTATCTACATGAAGAAATGGAAATGGTGGTTTCTCCGGATAAAATGCTTTCATTGCAAGATGAAGCATTACTGAGCTGTCTTTACCGATTGAGTAAAGCATTACCGGCTTTTCAAATTCTGCCGCCACTTCTCTTATTATGTAGATTGCCTCTGCCTCTAATTCATCAAGATGAGATAAATTTCCCATAACGAACCTCCTGTTCCTTTTATCAATATTTGTTAGCGTCTTTTTTGTTTATAATTATCTCTTCTACACTTCCATCAGCCTTTGTAATCGTCCATGTATTTATATCTCCCTTAGATGATACAGATAAGACGCTGCCTGCGCCTCCTACATCAGCTCCAAGGAAAAAGTCGATTGCATTTATCTTACACTCCTTTATGCAGGATGTACATCCCCAACAATCTCTCTCATGCTTTATAAAAGCTTTTCCACTTTCATTTTTTTTAATCAGATTTCCCGGACAGGCCTCTATACAAAGTCCGCATCCGACACATTTTTCATCATTTATCCGAATGCTCATAAACCTTACCTCCTGTCACTAAATCTCTGTAAATAATCTTTATCTTTCCATTTTCATATCTTGAATTTACGTATTTGAGATAATCATCGCTTTTATCAGGATAATCCAAATTTTCGGCAAAACTGTGCCATCTCGTCTCTTTTCTGGCTTTTAAATGCTCGATCAGGACTTTACATACGACTAATCTCTCTTTTAACTCATAAATTCTAAGCAGATCGTCCATATCATCCGCATGAAGATTTACTGAAAGTTTTTCTATATCATCAATCTTTCTCTTTGCGATTTCAAGTCTGCTTTCATTGTACTCATAGTTTGTGCTGATACCGCCTGCATACTGATCCATTATCTTCTGCATGGTCTCCTCAAGCTGCTCTGTGTCGATAAACCCTTTAGGATTTAAAAAATATTTTTCATACTCAGCTTTTTTCTCATCTATTGATGCATCACTACCATCAATAACTTTTACTGCTGAACCGTTTCCAGCCTTTATATCCTTATCTGAAGCAGCCAGCTCCTTAACATACTCTGCAACTGATTTTGCCGCTATCTCACCTTCAACCAAAGCTCCTGTCACATATTTCTGTGGACATCCTCCTGCAACATCACCAGCTGCATAAAGTCCTGTAATAGTTGTCTTTCTGTTATTGTCTATCCAATAGCCACTTGCTGTATGACCACCTACTATATATGGTTCAGTTCCCTCTATCTCGACATTCTCATTTTTTGGTCCTCTGCCTGACTCTATCCACTTAAGTGTCTGGCTCGGTGCCATATTAAGATATGCCTTGTAAAGATCACTTTGCTGTTCATCTGATATCTCATCTGTCTTTAAGTAACATGGACCCCTGCCTTCTTTGTTCTCTGTTACTGTACCATAGAGACGCTGCGATGTTGTAATACCATATTTATCCTCATATATCTCACCATCAGAATTTAACTGCTTCGCATGAACTCCCTGTGCTATCGTTCCTGTAGGTGCTATCGTATCTTTACATCTAAGTGCTATAAAACGCATCTCAAATGTTGTCATCTCGGCTCCAGCCTTGATTCCCATAGCATATCCTGCTCCCGTATTGAACGGTGGATACCACATCTTATGTCTTGAAAATCCCGGATTATTAGGCCTGTAAAGACCTGACGCACCACCTGTCGCACAGATAACTGCTTTTGCATTTATCTTATAAGCTGTTTTATCATTTACATCAAATCCATAAGCACCTTTTACTACACCATCTTCAACTATATAGTCTGTAATGTTTACATGATTTATAACCTTTGTATTCTGAAGACTTTTTACTGCGTCCGCAAGAATAGGCTTGATATTTTCGCCATTTATTTTTATATTACGGTTTCCCCTTGCAACATATTTGCCATCTTTATCTTTTAAAATAACAAGACCAAGACGTTCCATATGTGCTGTAACTTCATTTAGTCTTTCTGACATGGAAAGAAGTAAATCCTCTCTGACTATACCATCAGCATCCTTCTTGGCATAGTCAACATAATCCTGCGGAACATGTCCTTCAGTTATATAAGCATTTATGGCATTTACACCAGCCGCCAGACATCCGCTTCGCTTAATATTAGCTTTCTCAACAATAAGGACTTTTACATCCTTTTCCTGTCCGAGTGTAATCGCAGCATAACAACCTGCTGTGCCACCACCGACAATTAACACATCGGTTGTCAGTTCTCTAAACTCCATTGGGTAACCCCCTTATTTTTCGTATTTCCTACTTTTTCTATATGTTTTGGTAGTCCATGGCTATAACTATACCCTACTTTTCCTATCATGTCAATAGGAATTATGTAAAATCTTTAAATTATATAAAAAAGACTGTTACCCCGACACTTCTTGCAGATAACAGTCTTATTACCTTTTATATTATCAATATATATACTCTTATTAATACATATAAAAACTATATGTATTTACTAGATCACTCTTATTAGTATTTTTACCTGATTTTGCATTTGTAAGAATTCTTATATAATAAGTTTTGTGTGTTTTAAGTTTACTTTTACCACACTTTTTTATCGTAACACTTGTACTTTTTGTTGATTTGATTTTTTTAAATCCAGCTTCTTGGCTTGTTGATATCATGACTGTGTAACCTGAAGCATTTTTAACACTTGACCAGCTAAGTTTAACATTTTTTTTATTAACTTGTGCTGATATTTTTGAAGATAAGCCAAAATATCTGTAAGTACTCCATGCACTATAGGCCTTTTTATTATTATCACATTCTACATATGTACGAATTCTGTAACGATAAAAAGTTCCATTAAGATTCTTTAACTCAACAGTATCTCCACTTCCTGTACATGTTCTCTTATTTTTTCCTGAAGGAGTCTGAAGCTGAACCTGTACACCATCATATGAACCGACCGCTGAATCGGCAAAAATACCAATCTTATAATCATCCAGATTGTACCAGATATTAGTAAAACCAAAATTATCTTTTTCAACTTTATTTGTAAGTGTTTTAGCCGACCAGCCACTAACATAAACAGACGATGACTTTGCAACAAATCCTGTTGTCTCTGCTTTACGACAAGGATAACATTTTACATCATAGCTTGTTCCTGCATTAAGAGATGCTGATGTTTTTATAGTACTCGTAGTACTTTCACCTATCTGAAAATCTCCTGTATATATCTGATACATATTAGCACCAATAACATCTGAGCTTTTCATTGTTATACTTTTAGTCGTTGCGCCGCTCTGAATAAGAGTCATTCCATCTGTACTTGGTGCAGTAACTACTTCAACTGGATTTGACCAACCTGAAACTGGTGTCTGTGTATTAGTTTTATCAATCTTCCATGAAGCAACAGAAAAGCTTCCCACTCTGGCATAATAAGTGCTTCCTGCCGTCAGATTATAAACTGTATCTGATGTAGATGATGTCGTTTCCATTGTATACCATGCTGTGCCATCCTGACTAAACTGAATAGCATAACTCTTAGCCCCAAGATCCGTATTCCACTGAAGGCTTACACTTGTAGTTTTTCCCTCTGTCTGCATGATACCAGTTACTGCTGCACTACTGTCTGCTTTAGAGAAAGCAAGCACACCTGCTGTAATAGCAACTGTAGCCATCAGAAATTTAATTGTTTTTTTCATTTTCATCCTCCTTGCAATTTTCATTTCTGCATTATATATCTGTATAACTTTCAAATAATCTGAGATTTTTTCTAATTTACCTTTGAAAATGTTATACATTATAACAATACACAATTTACCATTTTATGTCAATCAGATGTTTTGCGCTGAACTATTCTCACTGTGGTTATTTTAACGCAAAGATTGATATATACTTTTTTATTTTTTGAACAGTGTTTGAAGGTGCCTTATACTCTGGATTTTGCTGTTGCGAAATCTATTATTTATTTTTGCATGACTTTTTTATACCGATACCGTAAAAATTTATGGCTCATATATTTTTGTAACACTTTTTTATGAAATACTCCGTCGTATAAACTTTATCTTCTAAATTCAATGTTATATTGTAACTTCCATTTTTTATCTTATCTAAAGGTATATTTATATAATATTTCTGTTTTGCAAATATTGCACTTTTCTGTTCTGTATCTGTAAAATCTTGTTCATATATTTCTTTTTCATTATAAAGATACACTTTCTTTACCAAGTGATCTCTTGCATATATCTGCAATATATCTCCAACTATACGCATTATTACAGGTAATCCATTACCAAAACATTCTTCTGGGTTATTTTCTTTATATTCTTTTATATCAGTTAAATCGCACAATTTATCGAGATTACCCTCTTTATATTCAGGCTCTTTTAAATTTCCGACTACTATATCATCATTGCTACTAATGGGTCTGGATAATTCTTTTACATTAAATTTAGTCTCTCCACCTACGAAAAAGTCCTTTTTGCATGATATCTCACTTACACATTCACCTGACTGATAAGCATATTTATATATTTTTGCCCTGCATCCGTCAATCTCCTCTTTTAAATTTCCACACATCGCATATATATAATTTCCATCATCTGTTATCATTGCATTTGAACGAGTTATACTTAAAGCCGTTGGAACCCTTTTCTCCTGTGAGACTGTCCCGTTTTTTTCATCTATATTTAATATAAGTACATTTGACTTTTCTACTTCATCAAAATATTTTACAGGTCTGCGATTAGCCGTATGATTATCAAATAAAATAATTTTATATGCATGAGCTTTGCTGTCACACTCAAGTATTGAAACCGCATGCTGCTGGAAAAACCAGTCTATATGACCTGTCGGTTTCAAAACTTTGTTCTTCTGTTCTGTTTTCTTATAAAACTTTGGATTTGCAATAAGCCATATAAGTTCATTATCTTTCAGACTTATTTTTGCTAATGTATGAATATTTCTCATAGAAACTATAACACAGTCTTCTTCTGTTATATAATCAAATGAATTTATATGTGCCCAATCACTTCTCGTGACATATGTATCATCGAACAGATCATTTACATTTATACTTCTTATCACATTTCCTGTTTCCGAATCCATCTCAATTATCATATTTTCAGAAAATGAATCTTTGATAGAACTTGATGCTATAAGATAATTTCCGCTGTTTTTCTCTCTGACCGCCCAATGATGATATCCACTCTGATGAAGAAATGTCTTGTAAACACGCCCCATATAGTCCATTTCATGCATTACGACCGAATGTGCATTCCCATAGTTGGGCTGGCGCATATATCTTTCCGCGTATAAAAATCTTCCATTGCCAAGTTCATGAACACCATATGGATGAGACGGTCTGCCAAGTATAAAGCGCACATTTCCATTATTATCAAAAGCGTAAGTTGAACCGCTGTAACCACCAGTCACAAGCATAAACTTATTTGAGTCATCATCTGTATATCCTGTTACTTCTATACCCGTTTCAAGCTTTCCTTTAAGTTTAGGTGTATGTATCATAATCTTGTTCATATCAACCACTTTTTCATCTGCATCTAAAAGATACACCTGAACAATATTAAAGGCATTCTCATAAAGTCCTAAGATTGGAATACGATGCCTTGTAGTATATGTATCATCGCACACTATATAATCTTTAGAACCCCGAATACCTTTAACCTTGTATTTAATCATACACTCTGTATCTGTATTAAAAATAAGCAGTGCAGTTAACACTGATATTTTATATGGATTTAATATTAAAAGAGCATTCCTGAAATTATAAGTCTTTTTGTCAAGAATGTGCTCTATCACTAATTCTTTTTTATAAGTCTGCACTGCCGTAGACTGCTGTACATTATCTATATTCGTATCATATATAAACGGTTCCTGCTCATGTGAAAGCTGTTCTTCTTCAGCCATCTGTGAAAATACTTCTTCATTATAAATAATTGTATTAAATAATTTCTTTTTTATCGCATTGCTGATCTGACTTTTAATTTTCATTCGTAATGACTCCTTTTTATTTTGTTAGAAATACATTAAAAAAATTTCATGTCAGTTTTATATTATTTTTGTGTCAGTCTCATATTTATCTGCCTGCACTCCATATCGACCAAGATCGACTCTGCCATTTTCAACTATTATTCCATCAGCTTCAAGCCTTTTTTTCTGCTCATCCTCACCACCAAATGCAAACGCTCCCGAAAGTTCTCCCCTTGAATTAACCACACGATAACATGGAATATTCTCCGGGTCAGGATTTTTATGCAAGGCATTGCCAACGGCTCTTGACATTTTTGGATTTCCCGCCATAGCTGCTACTTTTCCATAAGTTGCAACTTTTCCCTTAGGTATCCGTTTAACAGCCTCATAAATCCTTTTTGTCGGACTGTCAGACACAATCTCATAGCTTTCCGTTATCATCCTTTTAACATCATCATCAGGAATCGAGCCATCAAGAATTATCGTGTTCCAATTTTCCTTGTTCTGATGCCATCCTGGAATAACAGACTCAAACGCATCTCTCCAGAAATCACGCCACTCACTATTTACCTTTACATTGAGATTAATATATCCATTTCTCTCATATGTCCACAAAAAAGCCTTTTTACTTCCCTTCACACGCACAAGCTGCCAGTTATCATCATGAAACGGAGCATTCTGGTAGGTATCTGGAAACGAAAGACCGAAATTCAATGCTTCTTCTCTTGTTGTCATAGATTTTTCCCCTCATTTGTTATAATAAAAATACATTATCACAATTGATTATTTGTCTAATATATCTTTTAAAAAGTGTTTATAATTAACACAGACTACAGCATTTTCACTACCCAATCAAACCTTTATCCATATACTCTGCTATCTGCTCAGCAAAATAAGTAAGATATATACTTGAACCTGCTCTATATGTAGCGGCTGCCATTTCGCACACGATTTTTTCCTCATCAATGCATCCTGCCTTTGCTGCCGCTTTCACCATTGCATACTCTCCACTCACACTGTATGTAGCTACAGGCACATCCACTATATCTGCAACTTCTCTTACAATATCAAGATAACTCATTGCAGGTTTTACCATGATTATGTCTGCTCCTTCTTCCACATCCTGCAAAGCTTCTTTTATTCCCTCTTTTCTGTTGTGATAATCCATCTGATACGATTTTCTGTCACCAAATGATGGAGCTGAACCTGCTGCATCTCTGAATGGTGAATAAAATGACGATGCATATTTTACAGCGTATGACATTATTGGTGTATTTGTAAATCCATTCTCATCAAGTGCATTTCTTATAGCAAGCACTCTGCCATCCATCATATCTGACGGAGCGACCATATCTGCACCAGCCTTCACATGAGAAACGGCAGTTTTTGCAAGAAGTTCAAGTGTAGAATCATTGTCTACATCATGACCACAAAGCACCCCACAATGACCATGTGATGTATATTCACACATGCACACATCTGTTATAAAATACATATCAGCAAAATCTTTTTTTGCAGCCCTTAAAGCTCGCTGCACTATACCTTCATCATCATAAGCACTACTTCCAACCTCGTCCTTCACATCAGGAATACCAAACAGGATAACACTGTTTACACCTGCTCTTTTAAGACTTTCAAGTTTCTCAGACATTCTGTCTATGCTATAACGAAACTGTCCCTCCATCGAAGGTATTTCCTCAACAATATTTTCACCTTCCCTGACAAACATAGGATAAACAAGTGATGACTTATCCATTCTTGTCTCTCTCACCATCTTCCTAAGAATCTCATTCTGTCTTAATCTTCTTGCTCTTTGTATCATAATCTTCCTCTTTTCTAAATCAACAATATCAATATATTTTTGCTATCATATCCACAAAATCTTGAAATTCCTGTGCATTACTTTTCTCTTTTATATCAAAAATCATCTTATGAACAGCCGCATCAAGTGACTTTTTTTCCGCATTTTCCTTAATAAATGCTATAAATTCATCTATTCTTTCACGGTTTGACCTAAATGTTTCATTTTTAAGATACTCCTGTTCATACTCTTTTATAATCTCTTTTGCATCAAAAAGATAACTTTTCTTTAATTCATTGTTCTTTGCCGCAAGCCTTTCCATATCTTCCATAGAATATCTTACTACACCTGATATTTTCTCTATATCAGGTGATATATCAAATGGAACCGCAAGGTCAATAAATACAACATTATTTTTGTGTTCTTTTTCCTCAAAATGCTTTCTTGTAACGGTATAATGCGGACTTGATGTTGCACTTATTATAACATCCATCTTTTCCATATGCTCATACCTGTCTTTATAATCTATTATCTTACATCTCGCATTTTTCTCAGGGATATGATTTCTCGCAGTGACATAAACATTTCCCCCCTCTATATCAAGCGCATCTCTCATAACTATATTTCCAATCTTTCCTGATGCACCTATTATCATAATGTTTTTTCCTGATAACGAACCAATTTCCTCACCTGCCTGCTTTAGTGCAAGACTTGCTGTTGATACTGAGGTTTTTGACATCGGTGTATCAGTTTTTACTTTCTTTGCCGCTGCCATTGCTGCCTGAAAAAGCGAATGAAATGAAGTTCCTATATATCCCTTTTTATCACTTTCCAGATAAGCATTTTTTACCTGTCCTAAAATCTGGTCTTCGCCAAGCACAACAGAATCAAGCCCTGCCGCTACCATAAAAAGATGATGAACCGCCTTTTTTTCTTCATATCTTAAAATCACATCCTGAATTTCTGAATCTTCAGAAACTCCTGCCTCTTCTAAAAGCACCTGCTGCATATAAAGCACTACTGTCTCTGTCTTTTCTGTCACTTCGCAATAAAGTTCTGTTCTATTGCATGTTGCAAGTAGTACTACTTCATTTATATAAGGTGAACACTCAAGCCTGTCCATTATCCTCGTCTTTGCATCAGAATCAAATGCAAATAGACTTCTTATCTTTGTATCTGCGGTTTTATGACTTACGCAAAGTAATTGTATGCTCATAAACTAATAACCTCACAAGTTCTCTCAATATCCTCTTTCGTATGTGCAACAGACACAAACATAGCCTCAAACTGTGCAGGTGCAACATAGATTCCATTGTCAAGCATTTTCCAAAAATACTCTGTATATGCTTTCGTATCAGAAGTAAGTGCACTATCATAATCATCCACAACCACACCTGTCTGGAACGCAGATAAAAGTGAACCTATCTGATTTACATGGAGAGGGATATTTTTATCTTCCGCCATCTTTCTGTACGCATCTGCAAGTTTTTTTGCACTCTCATCTATCTGCTTATAGTATTCAGGATGTGCCTTTAATATCTTAAGTGTTTCAATTCCTGCCGTTGTGGCAATAGGATTTCCTGATAATGTACCAGCCTGATAAACCGGTCCTGTAGGAGAAACTCTATCCATTATCTCTTTCTTTCCACCATATGCGGCAATAGGCATACCGCCGCCAACAATTTTTCCAAGTGTAGTCATGTCAGGCTTCACACCAAAATATTCCTGAGCGCCGCCAAATTTAAGCCTGAATCCAGTAATAACCTCGTCAAATATAAGAACTGTTCCATATTTTAATGTAATCTCACGAAGGAATTTCAAAAAGCCCTCCTTCGGAGGAACTACACCCATATTGGCAGCTACAGGCTCAACTATTATTGCAGCTACATTATCACCATACTGCTCCATAAGTTCTCTTACAGAATCCTCATTATTGTACTCTGCAACAAGCGTATTCTGTGTATAAGAAGCAGGAACTCCCGCACTGTCCGGAACGGCAGTTGTAAGAGCCGCTGAACCAGCCTTTACAAGAAGTCCGTCTGAATGACCATGATAATTTCCTCTGAATTTTATTATCATATCTCTGCCCGTATATCCTCTTGCAGTACGAATTGCACTCATAGTAGCCTCAGTACCTGAATTTACAAGTCTAACTTTCTCAATCGAAGGCATGGCATCCGTTATAAGCTCTGCAAGTTCAAGTTCTTTCTCTGTAGGAGCGCCAAAAGTAAGACCGTCAACGCAGGCTCTCTGAACCGCTTCGATAACCTGTGGATGTGCATGACCAAGGATTCCCGGTCCCCACGAACATACATAGTCAATAAACTCATTACCATCCACATCATAAATGCGGTCTGCTTTAGCACTCTTTATAAAAAGAGGAGAACCTCCAACACTGCAAAAAGCCCTCACCGGACTATTAACACCACCTGGAATCTTCTCAAGCGACTTCTCAAACAAAACCTTAGAAATTTCCATATTCGATCTTATATTCATCTTAAAAAATGCCTCCATATCATCATCTCAATAATACTTATAAATTCTATATGTTATAATCAATCTTTATCTTAAATTATAATAGCTATTGTGAAACAATCTTTACCTGTAAAAGATTATTTGTTATAGCTGCAAAATTAACACAGCCTACCGTTGTTTCACAACATCACTTATTATAACATCCACAATACCTCTTGCATCAAACTCCTCTGCGACAAGTTTTACAGAAAGCCCTGCCTCTTCACAGTCCCCCTTTGTCACCGGACCTATTACAACGATATTGTCATGCTCACATCCTGCCATATCCTTTAGTGCCCTTGCCCCTGAACCACTTGTCACAACAATATAATCAACATCAGAACATATCCTTTTTACTTCATCAGCACGCCTTTCATCCTGAATTGTTTCATATATGCAGATTTTGTCAAAATCAACTGACATATCATTAAACTTATCCTCAATAAAGTTTTTGCCCTGCTTTCCTTTTACGATAAGTACTTTGTCTTTATCTGTCAAATCTTCTGACAATTCATCTGCCAATGTTTTTGATGTAAATTTGGACGGTATAAAATCCGCATATAAACCATATTTTTCAAGAGCCTTCTTTGTTGAAGTACCTACTACTGCAAACTTTGCATTTGCCAGCTTCCTGATATCTAATTTCAAACTTTTGAGCCTGTCAAAGAAAATATTAACACCATTTGCACTTGTAAAAATAAGCCATGAATATTTTTCAATACAATTAAGTATATCATCACAATCACTATAGTCTGGTATCGTTTCAACGAGGCTTATAGCAATAGTTTCTCCACCATATTGTTCAAATTCTTTTTCAAGACTGTCTGCCATATTCCTTGAGCCTGTCACAAGTATACGTTTTCCATCAAGCACCTTTTTATCATTCTGACTCTGCCATTCACTTATCTGTTTCCCGACTCTGACAACATCACCAACCACTATTATAGCAGGCGCTTCTATATTATTTTTTCTCACTTCATCCTCAATAGTCAGGAGATTTCCATATACAGCCCTCTGCTTTGCCGTCATTCCTTTTGAGATAACAGCAACAGGCGTTTCATCTTTCTTTCCATTTTTGATAAGTTTGTTACATATATTTCCAAGACTTCTAAGCCCCATCAAAAATACAAGTGTTCCCTCCTCTTTTGCAATAACAGAAAAATCAAGTGCTTCTGAAGGTTTTGCCGGATGCTCATGTCCCGTAATAATATGCACTGATGAAGCTTCTCCCCGATGCGTTACGGGAATTCCCGCACTTGCCGGAACACTGTATGAAGAAGAAATTCCAGATACTATCTCATATTTTATCCCAGCTTTTCCAAGTGCCAGTGCTTCCTCACCGCCTCTGCCAAATATAAACGGATCTCCACCCTTAAGACGGACAACATATTTTCCTGCTAAAGCAAGCTTTATGAGAAGTTCATTTATCTCCGGCTGCTTTTTATAAATAGTATCAGCCCTTTTTCCTACATAAATAAGTTCTGTATCCATACTCGCCTCATTTAATATTGATGGTGAGATAAGGGCATCATACACGATAACATCCGCTTTCTTAATGCATCTTAAAGCCTCAATACTCAGATAATCTCTCTTTCCGGGACCTGCACCAACAAGAGAGACCATTCCTTTTTTATCCGCAAACGAATTTTCTATTACATCTTTTTTCATATTTATATCAATGTTTTCATTATGGGATTTTGAAATTACACATTCTTTTACATTTACATTCTCATTCTTACTCCCAGATTTCAAAACGGCAACAAGCTTTTTTGCAAGATTACCGGCAAATTCTAAACTCTTATTATCTATGCTTACCGGCTCTGAGTTTTTTTCCAACTGTCCATCCACTTTTTCCTTTATAACGGCATACCTCGGAGTTTTGCCATCATAAGCATACATTCCTCTGAATTCAAAACCATTTTCATCTACTGTACAATGAGCACCACAGGGAGCATTACAACTTCCATCAAGGCATCTCAAAAATTCACGCTCAGCTTCAAGACATATCCTTGCTTTCCTGTCATCAAGTACCGCCATAACATCTTTTAAATCACCGTTTCTGCACTCGATTGCAAGAATCCCCTGACCTGCCGCAGATATAAATTTCTCCTTGTCAGGATATATATAATCAAGCTCCTCATCTTTATCAAGACCAAGTCTTTTTAATCCTGCTGCCGCAAGAATGATAGCATCATACTCGCCTGATCTTAATTTATCTATCCTTGTCCCAACATTTCCCCTAAGCGATTTTATCGTAACATCTGGATATATCTGTTTTATCTGAATTTCTCTCCTCAGACTACTTGTCCCAATAATACTGCCTGCACCAATTTTTTTAGTTTCTTTTCTTTTAAGAATAACATCCCTGTTGTCATCTCTAAGAAGAACGGCCCCAAGACAAAGCCCATTTGCAAGTTCCATAGGTACATCTTTAGCACTATGAACGGCGATATCAATAGTTTTGTCGAGCAGCTTTTCCTCAATCTCTTTCGTAAAAACGCCCTTGCCGCCAATCTCACCGAGCGGTTTATCCAAAACTTTATCACCATGTGTAACTACATGAACAATCTCTATATTTTCATCGGGAAAATATTTTAAGATCTGAGCTTTTACAAGCTCTGTCTGAATTAAAGCGAGCTTACTTTTTCTTGTTCCTATTCTAATCATATTGACCTCATTTCTACATATGTCAGGTTTATGTGAAATTTTCTATTTTCACACTATTATTTTAACTATACACCACTTTACAACTTTTTTCAAAAAAATAAATCGTACAGGGCTTTCTGATGTATAATAAATTTGACCATGCTGCCCACAATGACTCCAATTACTTAAATGGGCACTGTTTTGTGAGCCTGATGCTCTGCGTACCAGTATGGAAACATAACAAGATTTCTTATCTTGCTGTGCCTTTAGGTTATCGGCTGTGGCAGAAAAAAGAATCAAAACTGCAGCTTACTGCATCTATGGTTCGTCAGGTTATGCCTGAATTTTCACAAAAGAAAAATGTCATCATCCTTTGTGACGGCTGGTATATGAAAAAGAATCTTGTTTCCATTGTTGACGAATACCCTAATCTCGACTTGATCGGTAATGCAAGGTCAGACTCTGTTATTTATGATCTGGTGCCAGCACCTACAGGTAAAAAGGGACGACCTGCAAAACATGGACAAAGGCTCTCCATAGATGAAGATTTATTTGAGAAACGGGGGCTTCATTTATAAAATTGTAAAGTGGTGTATTTGATACATTACACTAGCTTTAACTGTATTATATATTTTTTCAAAATTCATTATCTTATCATAATGTTTTATATTTAATGCCTCCATTACTACAACAGCAATACCCTACCCACTATACTAAACAAACTAAAATCCTAAAACCTTGCAATCTTTTAAACATAAAATATTCAAATATTTCTCTAAAACAGAGTAAAAAAACAGCATAACTTAAAATTGACTGAATTATTTGCATGAAATATTTTTAACATATCTTAAAATACTTCATTTTGCTTTCAATCCGCTCAACTTTTAAATCATGCTGTCTACTTTACCACTACGACAATATTTACAATTTCTTCACTAAAACACTGTTAAGTTCTTCCTCTGATAACACATCTCCCTTCCTTTCACACTCTGCATAAATCTTTTCAAAATATTTCTTTCTTTCTCTCTCATCGGTTATTTTTTCTTTTATGTACGGTCTTATCTCACCAAGCCATCTGTTTATATTGTCAAGATTTTTTGGTATTACATTTTCTATTTTTTTTCTGAGTTCTCTGGCAAGCACCGGACTGTTCCCACCACTGCTTACTCCTACTACTATATCTCCATCTTTTATTATTGACGGAAAATAAAAATTGCAGTATTCTTTTCTGTCAACGGTGTTTACAAGGATATTTTTATCAAAACATATCTCAGATACTTTTTTATTCACTCTCTCGTCATTAGTCGCCGCTACAACAAAAAATTTATCTTCTATATCTTTTTTATCAAACTCCCTCTCAAAAAGTTCAATATCTGAACCATATTTTTCTTTTAACAGACTAAATTCAACACATATGTGAGGTGCAACAACATGAACAACTGCCCCATATTCAAGAACAGACTGTGCTTTCCTTAGAGCAATAGTTCCGCCTCCAACTATCAGACACTTTCTACCTGATAGGTCTACAAAAAAAGGAAAATATCCCATATCACGCATATCCTTTCTTTTTCATCATATACTTGAGTTTTGCTTACAAAGCAAACTTTAAAACTTAATAACCCCATCTGACATACCACTATCATCCGGAGTTATCTCCTGGTTCATATCAGCCAGCTTAAGCCTGAATGTGACATTAAATCTCGTACCCTCATTTTCCACACTCTTAACATAAATTTCTCCACCCATGAGTCTTGCAAGATTTCTGGCAATGGTCATACCAAGGCCTGTTCCCTGTATATTTCCGCTATGTACCTTTTTATCTCTTTCAAACGGCTCAAACAAATGAGGTATAAATTCTTCTGATATTCCGATTCCATTATCCTCAACTATCATTTCATATTCCATATATACAGTATCTGGTTCTTCTTTTTCCTTGTGTGCCCCACGCTCTGCTATTGAAAAAAATATCTTTCCACCATCGTCAGTGTACTTCACTGCATTACTTAACAGATTTAAACATATCTGACTTATCCTCTTAGCATCGCCAATAACTATATCAAGCGTAATTCCTGAAAAATCTGTATTAAAGTCCTGATTTTTCTTTACTGCTAATGGATTTATAACCTGCGTTATTTTGTTAAGTTCACTTTTCCATGAAAATACACTCTCCTTAAATACCAAAGCCCCATGTTCAAAGTTATTTACGTCAAGTACATCATTAACGAGTTCCAGAAGGTTTCTACTCGAATATAAAATACTATTTAAGCTCTCCATCACCATATTTTTATCATCAATATGTGACGCTGCTATCATATCCATTCCTATTATAGCATTTAATGGTGTCCTCATATCATGACTCATTCTAGATAAAAAATAACTTTTTGATTCACTCGCTCTTTTTGCCTCCTGATATGCCAGTTTCACCATATCATTCTTTTTTTCTTCTTTTTCGAGCTGGTCAGTTACATCCATCTGTGACATAAGAACAGTTTCTTTTTTATCATCAAGATAAACAAATCTATACTTTTTGTGATACAGTTGACTACGCATAACCAAAGAAGTATAGCATGTATATGCCTCTTCTCTGCTCAAATGCATTAAAATATTTTTAAGATCCATATTTTTGAATGTTTTATCAATCATCTGTGGTATAACATATTTTTTTATACGATATCTCAGGAAATCATCATAAAATATATTAAAAAATATGGGAGTATGCACACGTTCCACATTGCAGTTATATACACTTATCTTACCACTTGAAACATTTATTCCTATGACATAATCATAATCTTCCATAATAGCTTTTTTCTGCATTTCATTTACACATGCTTCATCCTCATTTTTCATAAGAAGTATAAGCCTTCTTGAATCAGCCGGGTTTCTTATAAGAGTAACGATATACCATGCTTTACTTTTTGACGCACTGCGGAGTCTTATAAATTTCTTTTCAAGCATATCCTGCCCTGATTCAATAAATTTCCTCAAAGCTTTCGGCTGAAAACACGATATAAATTCATCACAATCATGTGGATATACTCTTGCATCTACATACTCCCAGAAAAATGATGAATAACACATAGTAAGTCCACATACTTTCAAGTCATACTGACTATTTAATATATATATGTAATCTTCATACGGATTTATCTCAAATACCTCATCATATATCATCTGTAATGCTGCCGTAAATGACTGCTTTGTTCCTGCCGAACACTTCAGAAAACAATCTTCAACCTCTTGTTTACTTTTAATCATATTCCTTTCTTCGTTTCCTCTCTAAACCACTATGTTAATACATATTATAATGATATCACCATTTAAGATTTAATAAAAATTCACACAATCTTTTTTCTTCCTCTGTATCCCTGCTGTTTATAAACTTCACACTTCCCTTTTTAGTGCGTTTATTTAAAAGTCCAGCTTCACTTAGTCTCCTTCTCATCTCTCTTGCAGTTCCCTCACCGCCATCAAATATCTTTACCTCGTCCCCTAATACATTTTTTATCGCATTTATTGCAAACGGATAATGCGTACATCCAAGTACAACAGAGTCTATCTTACTTTGATTTACTGAGCCAAATATTATATTCAAATATTTGTAAAGATCATCCCCTTCCAAATCACCTCTCTCTACAAATTCCATAAGCCCCGGACACGGCAATGGTACAATCTCAGCCTGTCCATCATATTTTTCCATCAGCTTCTGAAATTTATCCTGTTTAAGTGTCATTGGTGTCGCCATGACTATAATTCTTGAATCTTTTTTGTATTCTACTGCCGGTTTTATAGCCGGTTCTATACCTACAAGTGACATATCAGGATACATCTGCCTTAGTACCCTTACTGCTGCACTTGTGGCCGTATTGCATGCAACAACTATAGATTTTGCTCCCATTGCCATAAGTTTTTCAACATTTTTAATGGTAAGTTCTCTTATTATACTAACTTCTTTTGTGCCATAGGGGGCATTTATCGAATCCCCCAAATAAAGATAATCCTCATTTGGCATTATTTTTACCAATTCTCTAAGTACACTTATTCCACCAACTCCCGAATCAAATACCCCTATAGGACTCTCACTATCTACTTTAATACTCACTTTTAACTCTCCCTTAATTCCTTTTATCAAAATTAATTTGTTTCAAACATTATAATTTTTAATACAAGGTCAAAATACCTTTTGGCCCAAACATCATTATATTACACTTTTATTATAATCTCAAACAAAAAGGAAGTATCAGTTTTCCTATTTCAGGAATACTGACACTTCCTTATAAAATATATGACCGCTTTTATCAGTCATCTCTATCGATAATCTCACGATAAAACTCTGTGTAATCCTTTCTTCCAGCCTTCATAGCTGCAATAGCTGTACGAGGATGCTGGTTTAAATGACCGGTAAGAAGATATGGAATAGCAAATCCCCATTCAACACCTGCTGCCTTAAGTGGCTCAATGTTTTCTTCAATAAATTTAATGATAGGGAAAAGATTATACTCTGGATTTTTAAGGAAACCAAGTAAAAGTTCCATCTGACAGTTTCCTGCACCTCTTCCCATTCCGCCCATAGTTGCATCAAGATAAGATACACCCTGTGAGCATGACTCTATAGTATTTGCAAAAGCGAGCTGCTGATTATTGTGTGCATGGATACCTATGTATTTTCCATATTTATCAGCTATCTCCATATACTGCTCTGATATCTTTCTTATCTGCTCAGGGAAAAGAGAGCCGAAACTGTCTACTATATAAATCCCATCTACAGGACTGTTTCCAAGCATCTCAAGTGCTGTATTTATATCTGATTCTTTAGCATTTGAGATAGCCATGATATTACATGTAGTCTCATATCCCTTATTGTGAGCATCCTCTATCATATCAAGTGCTGCCGGCATAGTGTTTACATATGTTGCAACTCTTACAAGATCAACAGGGCTGTCTGCCTTGTCATGTATATCCTGCTTATAATTGCATCTTCCGACATCTGCCATAATGGAAATCTTAAGGTCTGTATTATTATCACCAACGATTTCCCTGATTGTCTCATCTTCAGCAAATTTCCATTTTCCGAACTTGTTTACATCAAACATTTCCTTATCGGCACGATAGCCAAATTCCATATAATCCACTCCTGCCTTTACATTTGCAAGATAAAGATTTCTGATAAACTCATCTGTAAAATAGAAATCGTTGACAAGACCTCCGTCACGAATTGTTGCGTCCAGTACTTTTATGTCCGGACGGAATGATAATAAATCACCTTTCTGTGCCACTTTTGTTTCCTCCATTTCATTTTAACTGTTGTACAGTATTTTTATTAAAAAAAGCATACACCCAAAGTGCCGTGTCCCGAATTTTGAGTCCTAGCGAACGCTAGGTGGGCAACCGCACATGTAATTCTGCCTTCCGCTGCTATAAGTTGGCGGCTTGGCATCCTCACATAAATATAGGAATCCCAATTCAAAAGTGTAGGTTCAAAATATCAGGAGTATCGAACACCCCAGGCATGTATGCTTTTACTAATACTAGTATATACACTTTCCATAAAAAATACAACTGTATTTTTTATTTTCTTTATTCATAATCTTCCATTGCCGTACATTCCTCAAATGAAAATGAGAATTTTGTTCCTTTTCCAACTTCACTCTGCACATTTATATCACTGCCATGCCTAAATGCTATCTGTTTGGCTATCATAAGTCCAAGCCCAGTACCTTTCTGGTTTTGTTTTAGTTTTGATTTGTAAAACTTCTCAAATATATAAGGCAGCGCTTCTTTAGAAATTCCGACACCAAAATCCTGTATGGAAACTTCTATTTTATCATTTTTTGCTATACAGATTATTATTTCACCATCCTGCTTTGAAAATTTAACAGCATTATCTATGATGATCATAAACATCTGCCTGAGACGTTCATAGTCTCCAAGTATCAGGCACGGATCCTCCTCGTCTAGCATGAGTTTTAATGTAATAGTAATATTTTTTTCTTTTCCTATTTCTCTTGCACTGCGTATAACATCCCCAAATATCTGCCTTATACTTACTGGTTCTTTTTCTATGCGAAAATCAGGATTCTGCATCTTTGACAATATAAACAGATCGCCAACAAGTCTTTCCATTCCACGACATTCCGTAAGCATTTTTTGATAGATTTCCCTAACCATATCTGCTTCTGATACAACACCATCATTAAGTGTTTCGGCAAATCCACGCATCACAGTTATCGGTGTCCTAAGCTCATGTGAAACATTAGCAAAAAAATCCATCCTTAACTGTTCCTGATTTTCTCTTTCCACTTTCGCACTTTCCAACCGGCTTGATAGATCATCAAGATTTGTTTCTAGTCGACCTATCTGGCTTTCAGGATGTTTCACATCAATTCCAGAATAATCCCCTAGTGCTATATTGCTTATATCCTTGCCAATCTTTTCAAGAGGTTTTGACAGATATCTTGACAAGATCACTGCAACTATAAGTGAAATAACTGCTGATAATAAAACACTCATGCTGATAATAGACTTTCCCTCATTTATTCCCATAGTCTGTCTGTCTACCATCGAAACCAGCAAAATAGCACCGGACACCTCTTTTGTCTTAATATTTCTTACTGGTACCGCCACATACAGTATAACCATTCCATATACTTTATCATATGCGGTATTTGAAGTGACATTTCCATTGTATGCACAATCGAGAACATAACTCATTTCTTTTGTTATAGTATCTTCAGATATCTCAGAATTAGTATAATCCTCTTTAAGCGGTGTAACAGCTTTTTCATTACTTACAATCCATATATCTGTTTTTTCTGCTCTCTCCATTTCATCAATATAAACACTATATTTTTGAAACTGTGCTTCTTTTTTTCTGTCTTCAAACCGGGCAACTCTCCTTGCTATCGTTTTTCCCTGCTTTGTCAGAAGCGATGTATATGATCGTATATAATTTTTCTCATATATCTTAATAAATATTGCTCCGGTAAGCAGACTTGTAAAAATAAGAACAAATACAAATGATAAATAAATTCGTATAGAAATATCATTTCCTTTTATCTTATCAAATATCCTATTAAATATCTTCTTCATTGATTGCAAACTTATATCCAACTCCCCATATTGTCTTTATGCTCCATGCCGGATGTTCAACCGAATCAATCTTTGCCCGCAATCTCTTTATATGTGAATCAACAGTCCTACTGTCCCCATAATAATCATATCCCCAAAGGCTGTCCAAAAGATTATCTCTTGTAAACACCTTGTTTGGATTACCAGCAAGCGTCCACATAGTTTCTATTTCTTTTTTTGTAAGTGGAATCTTCTTTCCATCTATCTTAAATGAATATTCCTCAAGATTTACCTCCATATTGTTTACTCTTAGTACAGAATCTGAATCCTTAGATATCTCATCTCTGTTTATACGCCTTAAAACAGCACGAAGTCTGGCCATAACTTCACTAGGGCTAAACGGCTTTACAATATAATCATCAGCGCCTATATCAAGCCCCATGATCTTATCATAATCCTCACCTCTCGCAGTAATAAGAATAATAGGTACACTTGACTTCTGTCTTATACTCTTGCAAACTTCATACCCATCCTTAAAAGGCATCATAACATCAAGCAGAATTGCAACAGGTTCATGTTTAAAATACATATCCTCCGCCATAACACCATCAGTTGCTATAAGAGGCTCATGGCCTTCTTTCTTAACATATGCAGACAAAATATCCGTAATATCCTTATTATCATCAGCTATTAAAATATAACTCATTTGCAGACATCCTCCATTCTATGTAAGTTCCATCTTCTGACATGAAACTAAAAATCAAATTTACTTACACGTAAAAACATATGCACATTTTACTAATCATTATTTTTTATAATACCACCAAAATGTGTCAGAATAAAGATTTTATTTCCCATGTATAACACTAACCCTATTTATACCAAATAAAACCTTGCACTTCATACAGCAATAAATCATTTTTATTTTAAATATGACAACTAATTGCCATTTACTTATGATATCGTATTATCGAGGCACACTAGTGTATTGGATATTTATGGGTCAATAGGAAAGGGAGCGCATATGTTTAACAGAAGTTTAAAACGATGTTATAGAAAAAAGGCTGCCGGTTTACTGGCTGTTTTTTTCATTTCATCCATGGTGGCAACATCTACTTTCGGCAGTATTTCACATGCGGCTTCAAAAAGCATTATGGTCACCGATACAAAACAGAATTACAAAAGCACTTCAAAAAACAGACGTCAAAATCAAAAAAAAGATTCTGTTGTACTCAGCCATAAAAAAGATACTATCCTTGTTGATGAGGAAAATACTTTGTCAGTTAATAATATGGCCAAAAAGTGGACTGCTTATTTTGAAAGTTCCGATGAGAGTATTTTAAAAATCACAGAAAACACCTCTTCATCATGTGAATACCGGGGTGTAAAACCCGGAACTGCCGAAATAACAGTAAAAGTATCTAAACCTGGCTTTTTATTCGTTCCAAATAATGTATATCTTCACTGTAGTGTAACGGTTTCTCCAAGAGCCGTAAGCATAAGATTTACAAAAACGAGATATACCATAAATCTTGGAACAAATAAAAAACTCAAGCTCACAACAAGACCAAGTATCTCTAAAGAAAAGGCGAAATTTGAATCATCAGATGTAACTATCGCAGAAATTGATTCAAAAGGAAAAGTGTATACCAAAAGTATCGGTACCGTGACTATTACTGCCAGAATATCAAATGGTAAAACTGCCAAGTGCAAAGTTATTGTGAGAAATAAACCTGCACCACCACAAGATGCCTAAAACTGATATTCTAATCATACGCCATAAGACGTACATGAAAAAATGTGTAAAAAAGTAAAAAGCATTGCATGAAACTTGTGCAATGCTTTTTACTTTATAGCTTTTTATCTTATTAGTAGTTCAATGAAATCTCATTTGTAAATGCCGGATGCTTTCCATCTTTTTCTGAAATATTTGGTGTCGTTCCTTCCGGAATAGGCCATTTCACTCCTATTGTCGGATCATCCCACTTAATTCCTGCCTCTGACGAAGGATCATAAAAGTCTGTACATTTATATGCAAATTCTGCTGTATCTGAAAGCACATAAAATCCATGAGCAAATCCCTCAGGAATATAAAACATATTTTTCTTTTCGGCACTGAGCGTAACTCCAAACCATTTTCCATATGTCTTTGAACCTTTTCTGATATCTACGGCAACATCATAAACTTCTCCTGAAAGAACTCTGACAAGTTTACCTTGTGTATGATTTTTCTGATAATGAAGCCCACGAAGAACACCTTTTGTAGAACTTGACTGATTGTCCTGAACAAATACCATATCAAGTCCTGCCTCTTTGAACTCTTCATAGTTGTAAGTCTCCATAAAATATCCTCTTGAATCCCCAAACACTGTCGGCTGAATCAAATATAATCCTTCAATATCTTCACATTTTTCAATCTGAAATTTACCCATAATAATCCTCGCTAATCTCCATTCTTATTTTTTATAATCCACACGTTAAGCGTATATTCGCAATCTGCTCTGCTGCTTGCCTGATAGTTTTAAATTTGTTTATTTTAGAAAAAAGGAAGCTGCTCACTGACCACAATGTAACAACTTCCTGTATATTAAAAAGCTATATTTCAATTAAGCAAGCTTAGATTTTGCAACTTCTACAAGTGCTGCAAATCCTTCAGGATCGCTGATTGCCATCTCTGAAAGCATCTTTCTGTTAAGATCGATATTTGCAAGCTTAAGACCATACATAAATTTGCTGTATGAAAGTCCGTTCATTCTTGCTGCTGCATTGATACGAGCAATCCAAAGTCTTCTGAACTGTCTCTTTCTTTCCTTTCTTCCAGCGAAGGAAGATGTAAGAGCTCTCATTACAGACTGCTTTGCAACTCTATACTGCTTAGATCTTGCTCCTCTATAACTCTTTGCAAGCTTTAATACTCTATTGTGTTTCTTCTTTGCATTTAAACCGCCTTTAATACGTGCCATTCGTCTATCCTCCTAAATTATTTTGAATATGGTAAAATACGTTTCATCATCTTTGCGTTTGTAGCATCAACCTGTGCTGCTTTTCTAAGATTTCTCTTTCTCTTTGTAGATTTCTTATTTAAGATATGACTCTTATAAGCCTTCATTTTCATGAGCTTACCTGTTCCTGTTGTCTTAAAACGCTTAGCTGCAGCTCTTTTGGTTTTCATTTTTGGCATGATAATTTCCTCCTTAACATATGTTTATCTATCGGAACTTTATTAATTCCATTTAAAGAATGTCTTTTAGACAAGCTTTATTAACGCTTCTGAGATAAGAACATAACCATGGAACGACCTTCCATTTTAGCATTCTTATCAATCACTGCGATATCTTCAAGTTTTTCATAAAAACTGTCAAGTATCTGTTTACTATAATTTACATGTGCCATTTCTCTTCCACGGAAACGAAGTGTAACCTTAACTTTGTCTCCTTTTGTAATAAACTTTCTCGCCTGATTTGCCTTAGTATTGAGATCGTTTGTGTCAATATTTGGAGAAAGTCTGACTTCCTTGACTTCCATAGTCTTCTGTTTTTTCTTTGCTTCTTTTTCTTTGCGGGCAAGTTCATATCTGTACTTACCATAATCGATTATCTTACAAACCGGTGGCTTAGCATTTGGCGCAATCTTTACAAGATCTAAATCTGCTTCTCTTGCAAGTTTTAATGCCTCCCTCGATGACATAATACCAAGCTGCTCTCCGCTCTCGCTTACTAATCTTACTTCTCTGTCTCTGATTCTTTCATTAATCATTAAATCGCTAATTGTAGTGCACCTCCAAATAATTATAAGCTATATACCGTGTCCAAAATAGTAAAAAAAAAGTGAATAGCAAAGTCTATCCACATTCGTCAATAATATATAATAAATATAAATTATGCTTGATAAAAACCCGAGTCACTCGTTTGTGCTAAGGTGAGAGTGGATAACTCTACTTTGTTATTGTTCACGCAACAAATAACACTTTATCACAAACAAAGAGCTATGTCAAGCATTTTTTTGACATAACTCTTTATTTTATTTAACTATGTTTTTTGTTGAAATCTGCTACAACTCCAATAAGCTCATCTCTTATGTTCGAGCTTGAATTTATAACCTCATCAAGCTGCTTTATAATATTTTCTTTCATCTGCCCACTATTTTCTATCTTCTCTCTTAATGCCTGTCTTTTCTGGTTAAGTTCATGACGTATTTCAACCATCTCTTTTGGGTCGACTATCGCCGCACAGCGATTTAACCATATATCGGTATCAACAACCTCTAATTCCTTTAACATCAATAATAAATTCTCATTATCAGCATTAAGCTGTTCCGTATTCTCACGAAACTTTTTTTCATACTCACGCAACTTACAATATTCATTCCATTTCTGTTCAAAATCCTTTGCATTTTCAACACCGAATTTATTGCAGTTATAATCAAGTACATTTATATTGTTTATGTATTTTATCTTGACTTTGTTCAATAGAGCAACTGCCTTATTTATCTTTTTTTCAGTAATCAGTACATCACGCCTGTTTTTAGATGACTCGAATATAAGTGCTGCTGCTGACACTCCCGCCAAAAAAATAACTCCGAGATAAGGAAGTGTCATATCTGCCTTCAATGCGTAAAATATAACTATAAGAAGAACTATAAGTGAAAATATAAGAAATGCAAGTATCTTCGTCATTTTCCTTATGACATTCTGTTTTTCCACTATCTCTTTCCGCTGTGAATAAAGATTTTCCTTTTCCTTCTTTAAATTTGATATATCACTTTCTATGGCAGCCTGATAAGACTCTGCATTATACATTTTTTTAATTTCATCAACAAGTTTGTCATCTTCAAATGGTTCAAACTTTCTCATCTGAGCATCACTTATCGAAAAATTTTTGTCTTTGTACTTGCCTCTCTCACCTGTAAGAGAAATAATATCTTTGCATGTATCTATTATCTCCTTTTTTTGATCATCAGGAGCCATTTCTATACGCTGAATATCTGTGAGATATGATGTAACTTCTTCATACTCTTTTTTTGCTTTTGCAATCTGCCTCTCATTTTCATCTATTGCCTCACAATTTTCCCTGACAAATTTCAGAGCCTCATTTTTATCAATAGTTATCGGTATTTTCTGTTTAGGTATCTTTTGTTTAGGTTCCTCCTGTCTAGGTATTTCCTGTCTGGGTATTTCCTGCTTAGCAACCCTTTGAAGCTGTGCCGCCAAATCTGGGTCAATGCCATTATTTCCCTGTTCACCCATTGGCATATCGTCGTCATCATCAAACATACTATCTGCAACAGCAGCACCTAACGATTTACCAACAGCATTGCCAGCCATATTTCCGGCAGTATTGCCAGTCATATTGCCAATAATATCTTTAACAGTGCTGCTGTCAAGCATATCACTAGCCGTAAGTTCATTTTTAATCTTTTTTTCTTTTTTTCTTTTACCTAGGAAAAACATATATCCCCCTTTTTAAAGCATGTTGTCAGTGAACCTCGTTTCTGTATTCTTCTTTCCACTGATCTATATAACTTTCTACTTTTTCATAATATTCTTCAACATAGCCCGACTTCATTATTCCTTCAAGTTTCCTAATACGACGGATTTCTTTTGAATTTCTGGTCTCTTCATCTATCTTTACAAATTCCTCCATTATATTATTTAAAGTGTGAATGTCAACATCAAATTTCTTTATTCCTTTGTCAAAAAGCTTTTTATCCCCTGTAAGTTTAAGTGCATAAAAATATGAACGAAGCGACTCTTCTTTTCTAGTTTTTGCATATGCATGCTCAAAACTGTCTGATGCCTTTATAAATGAACCCATACCACAGAATGCAGTTCCCATGTTGTGATATATCCTGCCGTAATCTTCCTCCGTAGCATTTAACATATCATCTGTTCCAAGTATCTTTGTATACTCTTCAATGGCTTTTTCATATGAACCAAACCGACAGTAATTATCTGCTTTTATCTTTTTCTTCTGCCATTTTGAAAGATTGGCTATAGCATCCATTATCCCGATAAGCTCATTTATCTGTTCTTCATCATAATAATCACAACTACAGCATATTGTAACAACTATATCTTTAAGATTGTTTTTATCATGCCGCATACTGTCTACTTTGGCAGCAACAACTTCCATACCAAGTTCGTCTCTAAGCCATATTGTAAATTCCTTATCAAATATTTCTTCCTGTATTATATATATGTTATTGTAAATATAATAGCAGACTTCCTCTATCGAGTATACATTAGTATCTGTAAGTCTGAAATGATAGGGTTTTTCTGCTATCTTTCCAAAACACTCGATCAGCTTACCCATGTTTTTCCTCCATATCTAACCCTGTTTAATATTGTCTTGTGCATCAAGCTTTATGTAGCGTTCCCATATCCTGTTTGTGGATGGAGAAAATTCACCAAAACCATTATCCTTTAATGTAACAATGCATGTATTTCTGTCTGCAAACCGTATTCTAACAGTAAAACGTGTCATCTTATTTTCACGGGTAGCAAATCCACTTAGCGAAAGTATATGTGCTCTCGCCTCTTTGCTCAAAACATTCCTGTCGGTTATCTGAATTTCATCTTCATTATCAGGTATAATATCTATCGACACATCAACATCACTCCAAAGACTTCCCGCTCTTGCAAGCACAACATCATGCATTTTCGCATTATGGTATGTTCTGATCGAAATGTCACTCGTAAGCATATCATCATCAAGAAATATAAATTCTTTTAATTTTTCTTCTTCTGTCAATGCCCTGGCCGCATAACATGCACCTTTCGTAAAAAGATTTTGTCCTCTGAACACGCGTCTTCCATTGCACAGCTTTCTAAGTGCCTCTGTAGCCCATGCTCCTTCAAAACCCTTTCCGGTAACATATATCGTTGTAACCATTTTCTTATGAAGAATCGTATTTGCCGTATTTAAAAACATATACTCGACATCCTCACCATTTCTTAATACATCATAAGGCATTATCTGTGACAGATCCTGTGTATCAGCCCCCACAATATATGGAATAGTTTTCTTATCAACCGTCAGATTTGTATATCTTAGCCCGTCTTCATCATACTCAAACAATCCCACACTATTTGCCCACAATTCCTTTGACTGGCTTACAGCATAATACATATAACTCTGCTTCCTGCCAAATATTACAAGTCTGTCACCTCCTATACCTAATTCCATTGCAACTCTTTTTAACATATCAACAACAGCCATTTCTCTTTTAGGTATAGTTATAACAAGTTTTAATATTGTCTCATTCGGAAAATACTCTTTTAAGAGACTGAGTAACTTGACCATAAATTTTTTCACAACATCTTTAGTTCTGAATATATAGCTGCCTGCCTGAAACTTTTCCCCAGCCATTATCTTTCCAAGAATATCTTCTATGAGTGTATGACCTCCCAGTTCAATATTCTTTTCTGTTTTCCAAAGCCACTCATTTGTATTTGGATTTACAAGCAGAGCAAAAGGTATCTCATAAATCCTGCTCTCCTCATCAGGAATTCCTACCGGTACAGGCTCATATATTTTTTTGTCATAATATGATATCTGTGCAAAATCTTTGCATAGATCGATTCCCACTAAAAGCTGTCTTCCAGTTTCCATATAAGCTGCCCCTTTCATCAGTTATCTATAAAAGTTTAAACATCTTTTTAACATTTTCTCTCTCAGTCTCATAATCAGCCATCATATCAATAAGCGTTTTATCATCATTCATCTCATGCGCTATAAGTATCATATTTATATTATGAAATCTGCTTCCTGCCCTCTCATTATCCATCGTCTCATCAAAATGAACACTATTTTTGCATGTAACGATTTCACCATCAGGTCTTAACTCAGTTATATAATATTTAAGCACTTCATCCTGAAACATCACAAACTCTTTTACCCTTATTCCTTCAAATATATCTGGCATGACTTCTGTGATATATTCATCTTCATTTATCTCTTTATCTTCTTTTGATGACGATATATAATAATTTATTCTCACCTCATACTTCGGATCAGCAGTATATTCAACATAATGTTCATCAAGTATATGTATCGGAAGTGGAAATTTTCCATAATAATCTTTAAAAAATGGAAAAATTTTTCCACTGTTATATAATTTATTCAAATTATAATCTGCAAAGTTTAATTTTTCCTGGCTTAACTCCTTCTGACCACTGAAGTATTTAAGCACAGCGATAAGACATGGCAGATTTTCCTGTTTTCTTACTTCCTGATAAAAATACTCGAAAATCTTTTCTGGCAGCGGATAATTTTTTATAAGATATTTATACGCAAGCATTTTCATAAAAGCGGATGTAAGTTTCCTATTCGAATCGTGTTCATAAAAGCTGTAAAATACACTGTAACCTTCCGGAACAAGTTCTTCTGAAAATACAAGCTGCGCTATTATTCTTTCTTCAAGCTCTTTTACATCTATTCCAAAACCATCAGCAGCTTTCCATAAAGCTATCATACTATCAAGACTTCCATTGTAAAACATACACATATATCTGAGCATATTTTCATCAAACTTGCCATTCTCAAATATATGGCATGCAAGTTTTGTCAATGAACTGTCTTCTGTTTTCTGTTTTTCAAAGTATTCTGATGATATCTGCAAAAGCCTTTTTGAGTCTATGCTGTTATATCCAAACAACATAATACCCTCCATTGCCTTATCATAACAATGCCTTACAGCACAATACTCTATATATTGTTTTCTATCTCCTGGATTTACATTATTCCAGTCGATCGTCTGTAAAGCTTCATCAAGAAGTTCTCCTTCAAAATTATCAAAGTAGTATCTAAGCAATGATGAAAAAATCTTTCTTTTCTGATATTCACTAACCAGTTCGAGTTCATAAACTCTCCTTAAGACATCCACTGAATTTGCATTTATCTGTCTAAGATGTTCTATCTTGTCATACATATAAAGCAGCAGACATATATTTTTTCTATTCATTTCAAAACATTTGTCTGCAAGGTCATCAAGATGCAGCAGCTTATTTAATGTATAATCAATTGACATTGAATACCTGTTATCAAGTGCATCTGCAAGAAATATCTGCGCATTATCTGTAAATATCTGCACCACCGCACGACCATTTACCACTGGTACAAACTGTTCCTCCTTAAGTTCTCTGTGTCTTACATAAACTCCAACTATATCGGGATTAGAACATCTTATTTCATGTGCAAACATAATATCCGGAAGCTTTTTAGCAATATCTTCCGTTATATTTTCCTCTTTTACAAATTGTTCATAACATATAGCAAGATTTTCACTTATCCTTCCTGCTTCAATCTGGCTAAATGCAAATTCTTCAATAACATTCTGGTACGATACATATGTATCAGGATCATTTTCACGATTTTTTATGATATAAGCATACAACATCGCTTTTTTAGATACTGACAAATGATTGTCGTACATAAAATAAAGAAGTACCGACTTTGTGAGTTTTAATCCCTCATCAGGATTTAATGAATCCATATAGTACTCAAACAATTCAGTTATCTTAAGATTATGCTCTATCGCAAGGCCATACCATTTATTTGCCTCAGAGTTAATTATCTGCCCCCTCATATACATACGGCATACCCCGGCAAGCACCTCATCATCATCAAATCTTGAATATGTACTTACCATATCTCTCAGAATAACTTTGTTAAATTCTTTTGAACGCCCTGCAAGATAAATATATCTTAATGCCAGTTCTTTCGAGAGGAATTCATTTTCGCATCCCCAATGAAGGCATCTGATAATAGCTGGCGTAAGCTCCCTAAGTACTCCTGCTGATGTATTTAATGCACTGCACATTTCAAAATAAATTACCGGACTGCTGCATCCACCTTCAACGCAGTCAAGCACATCCTCAAGTTTTCTTCTATCTGATTCATATACTGGATCAAGATACAATAAAAACCACAATATCTGCCAGCTATTGTCTTCATTTTCATAACAATTTCTGACTTTCTCTATACATTCATCTTTTACACTGTTTTCCTCTGCCCATAATGCCTTAAGATACTGATATGCACAATAACTTATCTTATCGGTTTCATACAATCTGTTTTCAATCTCATCAAAATATGCAAGTCCACTTTTAACCCTGACATTGTCACCTGCCAATATTGCTAAATGTATATCATACAGTTTCTTTTCGTTTCCATTTGTATATATCAGATTTTTTTCTACACCGGAAATATATTCTTCTTTGTCTATTCTCCCCATAGAAAATTCCAAATACAGATTTACCAGATCATAATATGATTTCTGTCTTGCAAGAGATCTTACTACAATATCGTGGTCCGTTCCTCTCTTCTGTGCCATCACTTCTATAACGATCGTCTGCCTTACCGTCTGAATTACCACTCTTCCATAGTTTATACCTGCTGCCATTTTATCAACATCTACAAGAAATTTCATCTTATATGAATTTCCTGAAAATTTGTCTGTCCAGATTATTTTATGTTCAGGCTGTAAAAATTTTGCATCAGAACTTACATGTAATTCACAAAATCCCCAGTTATCCTTTGTAATAGTAACTTCCTCAACAAATGACTCCACACAATCGTCATATATAAAATTCGTTTTATCAAGTGTAAACTGAATGGGAAGTTTCTTGCGGATGGCTATAAGAAATTCCTCCATTGCAATACCTTTACTCGTGCCTGCAAGCAGCCCCCTGTAAAGCGCTATATTTTCCGGATCTTTATATAAAAACACCTCTTCAAATTTCTTATTTTTAAATAATGATACTGCTTCCGATTCATCTTCCCGTGCGAGATTAGCAAAATGAAACATATCCTTTATCTTTCCTATTGAAGCATTGCATGCCGGAACATTTATTGAAATGCTAAATGGAATTTTTAGATTTCCACAATCTGATATAATATTAAAATTTCCTTTTATGATTTCTCCCGGAATACATCTTTCTCCAACAAATGTATATTTTATCTCGCCTTCTATCCCCTCAAAGCTGTCATTTTCAAGCATCATATAATGACAATCAGTAACGACCATACCTCTTATGATACTCCCACTGTTTGTCCATACTTTAAAACTTCCTGAAATATTTTCTCCTGCTTCTGTTTCAAGCGAAATTTCCGAGCTGTCACACTGTATAACAGACTGTTCATATTCAAATTTGCCATTTGCATAAAGATTTATCTTTTTGTTCATATAATCCTCCGGAAAAATGATTGCCATTCTTACTGATGGCATTAGTGGTTTTATTATATCACTTATCGTCTGTGTGTGT
This sequence comes from uncultured Lachnospiraceae bacterium, assembly GCA_934320895.1. Taxonomy (GTDB): domain Bacteria; phylum Bacillota; class Clostridia; order Lachnospirales; family Lachnospiraceae; genus Butyribacter. The sequence continues at coordinate 125,930 of CAKRFY010000001.1, forward strand.
AAAGGGATTGAATTTTTGTAAGTGGCTTACTGACGCCGTAATTGAGGTATTAGTTTCAAGGAACAAGTAAGAAGTCTGCCTAAAGCAAGTTTAGAAAACAAATAGGTAACTTTACGCAACACTAAGATAAATTCAACTCTTGATGTATGCTGATAAAGTGGATATAATGAGATGGTTGTATATAAAGAATTTAACAGTGAAAGGATTTTATTATTATGAAAAAGATATCTGACAGAAAGCGTATAGTTGTTAAGGTTGGTACTTCTACGCTTACGCACCGTACCGGTATGCTCAATATTAGAAGGGTTGAACAGCTTGTTAAAACTCTTGCCGATCTTCAAAATTCAGGCCATGAGATCATTCTTGTTTCAAGTGGTGCTATTGGTCTTGGAATGGGCAAGCTTGGACTTAGGGAACGCCCAAAGGATACTCCCGGTAAGCAGGCCTGTGCTGCTGTTGGTCAGTGTGAACTTATGTATCTTTATGATAATCTTTTCGCTGAGTACAGTATTACGGTTGCACAGATGCTTCTTACAAAATATATACTTCTTGAGGATAGACGAAAAAATGTTGAAAATGCCATGGAAAGGCTTATTGCTCAGGGTGTTATTCCTATAATCAATGAAAATGATACTGTTGCTATTGATGAGTTGGAGCTCGAGGTTGGAGAAAACGATTCGCTTGCGGCTACCGTTGCCGGTATCGCAAAAGCAGATCTTCTTATTATAATGTCTGATATTAATGGACTTTACGACAAAGATCCTCATACATATGATGATGCAAAACTTATCCCTGTTGTCCATGATATCACTGATGATATAAAGTCACTCGCTGGTGGTGCCGGTACTAAACTTGGGACAGGCGGTATGATAACAAAATTAAATGCTGTCGAGATCGCATATGAATCTGACATTGATGTTGTTCTTATGAATGGTCAGCATCCTAAAACTTTGTACGATCTTTTTGATGGTAAGACTGTCGGAACGATTTTTTGTAAAAATGCTGATTGCTAAAAAACTTTAAAAATCCGCTAAAAACTTCTACATATATGTTTTTAGCGGATTTTTACATAATAATATTCATTCTTGCGCTATTTTTTCGCATAACATATTTGTGCGAAACACAAATTTTGGATATGAAAATTTTTAATTTTTACACTGCCACTATGACAATTTATCGAGAAGAATTTTTATCAATTTATCATTATCCTCCGGATTCATAAAGCAGAATCTTATATATTTATTATCAAGGAATGGGAATGTTGAACAGTCTCTTATCATAAGTCCCTGTCTTATAGCTGTGTCAAAAAGGTCTTCTGATGTTACATCATCCTTTAATATGCGCACAAGTATAAAATTGGCATGTGGTTTATAAAACTTTAAGTTAGGACATTTTTCCAATATACTACATATTCTTTTTCTCTCTGATGATATAAGCCCCCATGTCTCATCTATATATTCGGTATCCTTAAACATTATCTCGCCGGCTATTGCCGCAAGTGAATTTATCGTCCATGGATTTTTTCTGCTGTCTATCTCTTTTAAAAGTTCATGATTTCCACATACCGCATAGCCAAGTCTAAGTCCCGGTGCCGCAAAAAACTTTGATATTCCTCGCAAAATAATGATATTATTATAATACTGTGTAAGCGGAATTGATGTTATCTCGGATGTGTTTTCTGAAAATTCCACATAAGTTTCATCAACCATAACAAATATGCCTTTTTCCTTACATGTGTCAAGTATCATTCTCATTAATTTCCTGTCAATCTGAGAAGATGTAGGATTGTTCGGATTGCATATAACAAGCAGATCTATATCACTTGTAAGTGCTTCTTCAAGTCCTTCTATATCAAGCCTGAAATCATCAGTTTCTCTCAATCTGAAATACTGTGAGCGTCCACCTCCAAGCGCAACTTCATGTTCATACTCTGAATATGTTGGTCCGACAATAAGTGCCTTTGAAGGCTTCTTTATCTGAATAACAAGTGAGATAAGTTCTGTTGAACCGTTTCCGACAAGAATATTTTTATAATCAGTTCCAACATAGTCTGCTATACATTTTCTAAGGGATGTATATTCTCTGTCAGGATAAGATGTTATCGCATCTATGTGTGATGCAAGTTCTTTTTTTAATTTATATGAAATTCCAAGTGGATTAACATTTGCTGAAAAACTTGTTATATCCTCTTTTTTTATGCCATATATCTTTTCTATTTTTTCAAGATCACTTCCATGAAAATGTTCTTTATGCTCAATCTTAGCTGCTGCCATATAAAAGCCTCCATTCTTAAACTATCCTTTGCACAAATCAAGTATATCACTACAACAACTATCTGTGAAGCAAGTTTTTTGTTCTGCTGTTTTTTATCGGTTTAAGAAAAAATGCTGACAATTTCAACAAAATAACTGTAATAACTATCTGTGATACCATGCTTATTTTAAACCAGTTATTATCGATAACAACTGGCATAGAACCATTAAGCATTTCAGCAAGTTTTGAGATTGCTGATACTGATTCGCACTGTTTTATAGTCATCTGTACCACTGTAAACACAGGATTTACAAGAAGTATCATACATACACCACTGACATTAGGCATTTTTCCAACTGCTCCCATACAGTTATAATAATATAATTTTGCTATTATATATGTGACCCCCACTACTATAACTGTTCCAACACATACTATCATAACCTCTATCATTGAACATACCATTGCAGGCACTGTCTTTTTCAATACAGTAGACGCAAGCATCCCCATACTTCCGACAAAAAATGATATCACAAGTATAGCAAACATAAACTGTATAAGATCATTCATATTAACCCCACCTATTGTAAATACTATGGATATTATAGGCAGGCTTGATACAACAAGCAAAAGCACCATACTTACCGATGAAAGCAACTTCCCCATAACTATCTTTTCAGGAGTCAGAACCGTTGTAAGAAGTATATCAAGCGTCTGTTTTTCGCGTTCCCCTGCTATACTACCTGCCGTAAATGCAGGTATGAGAAACATTACAGCAACTATCTCCATACTTATAAGTATATAAAACACCTTTGCCGCTCCTGAATAATCCACATACGGATTGAGGTGCATGTTAAACATAACCTCAAATCCTGTTATTGCAATGATCCCAAGCATAAGATCAAAAAGAAATATCGTCACCGCAAATCTGACAGAACGAACTTTAAGTTTTATCTCTTTACCATAAACTGGATTTATCTTTATTTTCATTGAAAAGAACCTCCCTCTTTTCGGTAACCTTCATAAATATCTCCTCAAGATTTCCTGACTGTCTGACAAACGATGTTACCATAACATTGTTTGTAACAAGTTTTTTCAACAAGTCTGCCTCGTCATCTGGAGTACCTAAAAAACCAATGGTTATGTCATTGTCTGAGATTGAAATATTTTTTACTTTATCCTCATTTTTTAATATATTTATCGCTGTATGCTTCCCATCGGTCACATGGATCTGAATTGGATTGGATGAATTGAGATGAAGCATTATATCGTCAACTTTTCCCTTTACGAGCATCCGGCCTTTGTCTATCACCCCAACAGATGTACACAGTTCTGACAACTCCTGTAATATATGTGAACTTATTATGATAGTTTTTTTTCTCTCTTTTAATCTTTTTAATATTTTCTGAATTTCCAGTCTTGCTCTCGGGTCTAGTCCTGAAGCAGGCTCATCAAGTATAAGAAGCTTCGGATCATGTACAAGACATCTGGCAAGACAAAGTCTTTGTTTCATACCTCTTGACAGTTCATCAACAAAAAATTCTGCTTTGTCTGCCAGATCCACAATTTCCAAAAGTTTTCTACACAATTTTTCTGCTTTAGAACCTGTTATTCCATATATAGAAGCATAAAATTCCATATATTCTATAACTTTAAGATTGTCATATACTCCAAAAAAATCCGGCATATAGCCAATAAGACTTTTTAACTTCCTGTCACTTTTGAGTGCATCTGTTCCGGCAATTGTTATGCTTCCACCATCAGGCCGTATAAGCCCAGCCATAATCTTCATTGTTGTAGTCTTACCTGCACCATTTGGCCCGACAAATCCAAATACTTCACCATCATCTATAGAAAAATCCAGCTTATCAAGTGCCACAAAGTCTCCATATTTTTTATATAGATTTTTCACCTCTACCATAAATGCTGCCTCCTGGTTAATACAATGCAAATCAGTACACACACTACTTTTTGTTTATCACTATACTTTTACTTTCACTACTATCACTTATAAAATAATACTGCTCTGTTTCTTTCTCATAATCTCCAACAAGTTTTACTTCCGGAAGACAGATATTACCTACTTCTTTACTGTTCTTATGTTCAATCGAATAATAAAGTATCAGTGAACCATCCGGCTCAAGATAGTCATCCATATTTATTATTTTTGTTTCCTTTCCAGAACTGAAAAGTTTTTCTAATTTGTTGGTCTTCCTGTTTCTTACACTTACTGTGCCAAAGAAACCATAATCAGAATATTTATTATTATTTTCCGAAAATTCACATCCCCCACTTGTCTGTTTTGAATATAAAAGTTCTTTAAGTACAAATGATCCTGGGAACCTGTATGTTACAGAAAACTGCTCTGGCGCACCTGAGTACACATCATACCCGTTTGTATATTCGCTTTTATAATTTGTTGCATATGTTTCAAGTGAATCAATAACATCATATCCATCTATTTTTTCACTCATTTCAAAATTTTTGCACACACCTGTTACACCATACATGTCATAATTAAATTTCCCGGTAAAGCTCTTTTCACTGTTGTCTTTTACAAAGCCATAAAACCATGCTTTAGTGTTTGAATTATCCTCAAGATATTCTTCAACAACTCCAACTTTTCTTCTGAGACTTGCAGCCACACTATTTGAATACATATTTCCACCCATAACTGATTCTATCATCGCAGTTGGAGAACCTCCAAAATCAGAACTGCTATATGTTCCTGTTTTGGCATATTTATCTACGTTTATCTTCTCTCCGGCTTTTATGTCACCTATATAAAGAAGATTTCCCTGATAATAGATCATACAGTTATTAAGATCATATCCAAACGAATTTGAGATCGTCCCCATAAGACGCATATCGTTTTCAGATACATCTATCCCAACATTTCCAGTATCTTTTACAACCTGTTTCATGAGAAATTCGGCTCCCTGAAACGAAGAAACTTTATTCATAAGGAGTTTTGTATTATTTCCATTATATTCAACTCCATATGCATAATCCTGAATACTTTCCTCATCCATTTTTTGATTTCCATAATATCCATCAGTATTTTTGGGAGTCACATTACATTTTCCGCTCAGTCTCATACTAAATGGGTCATTCGAAACACTTGTCACACTAAATAGTGTACTCATATCCTTTGTTTTGACATTTTTGTCATCATTAAGCACGATCTGCGAGAGATAATTTATATATGGTCTCTGTATTCTTGTACTTGTTCCTACTATGTATATTATTGCCGAAAAAGCAATAGATAAAATTGGTACCGCTATCCATAGATACCCTCTTTTTTTTCTTCTTCTGAAAAAGAAATACAGCCCTGGACCTGCAATAATCACATACAACCCCAGAATGCAACCATACAGCTTCATATTAGGAAGAACGTCATTTTCATTTATCTTCAATGCCTCATCAAGATATGAATATCCTACATCATCATATGAAACATTTTCATTTTGAAGCAATAATTTTTTCTTTGTACCATCGCTCAGATTTTCTTGTATCGTGACCATAAGTGCGCCACCATAACTTTTCCAGAATTTCTTTGGAATATTAAATGAAAACTCAGCAACTATTATGCTTCCCATACCATATTCCTTTGAAACCATAAGCTTTCTGCCATCGTTTATTAAAACTGAATCTTCATTAAGATCAAGATTTACGATATCTATATCCAGTTTGTCATGACTTGATATACTATTATCACCAGTCCAGCCAAAATCAGTATAAATCCTCTCCGTTTTCCCAATATATCCCTTTATAAGTGTACTATGTAGCTTTTCAAATTCCTTTTGATAATTACTACCAGTCCCAACAACAAGTGTTCCACCATTAGCTACCCATTTTTTTAATACCCTTATATTGCTTTTGCTGAATTTTCCAGTATCATAATTGTCAATCAGTATTATATCTACACTATCAAGCATTGCAAGAGTTTCAAAATCGCATGCACTCATATCAAAAACTTTGCCGGTAACCCCAGTAGTGGTACTATCGATATCATCTTCTTTGTTCAAGCTATCAGATATATAACCAAGTTTTGCTGGTGTGTCAGATAAAATTCCCACATAAATACCTGTAACATCTGAGTCCGCATCAACTTTTGTCTGCGTCTTCAGATATATATTTCCATCATCATCACATATAGAGACAATATATCCCTGACTCTCACAAAGCATAGGTATCGTAAACTGAACTCTCTTACTATTATGTTCTTCTATTGAAAATGATTTTTGTATCATCTTCATATCATTGTTTTTTCCCGAACGGTATGTCAGCCTGAATTTACCTGAAAATTTTGCACCCTCATTATTTATTACAGCAGACACTTTCATATTTTTTCCATATTTGGTATAACCTCTATAACCAAATGACACCTGCGCTGTTATGTTCTTTCCACTCATTCTCATCGCACCGTTTTTTAATTTTGTCATATCCGATGCTTTAGCACTGCACCAGTTACCCTGACTAAAAAAAAATAACAGCACAAATAAGGTAATGAGTCTGAATATCTGTAATTTATATTTTGATCTCATCACTTACCTGCTCATCAATATTTACTAACTCTTTTTTATCTTTTTTCTGCATATTTAACGGAAGTGCTATCGTAAAGCACGTCCCACCAGTATCACTTTCTACTTTTATCATTCCATCATGTAAAAGGACTATCTGTCTGGCAATATTAAGTCCAAGCCCCGTACCACCTGTCTGAACTGAACGTGAATCCTCCACCCTGTAAAATCTGTCAAATATACGCTCTAAGCTCTCTTTTGGTATTATAAGTCCAAAATTTGTCACTCTTATCTGAATCTCTTTCTCAAACTTTTCTACTTCAACAAAAACTCTCTTTCCATCTCTGCCATATTTTATCGCATTACTTATAAGATTCTGCACAGCTCTCGCCATAAGTTCTCCATCAGCATATATAATGCAACTCGAAACATTCTGCGACAAATTATACTCAAGCTCATTCTCATGGAACTGTGGATAAAATTCCTCAACCATCTGTTCTACAAGTTTTACTATATCTATCTCACTTCTGTGAAGTATGATTTCACCACTCATAAGCTTTGTATAACTAAAAAGTTCCTCTATAAGTCCCTGAAGCCTGTTTGCTTTTCGCATCGCGATCTCAGCATATTTATGACGCTCCTTTAGGTCATATTTTTCCATATCTGTCGCAAGCTGTAGATAACCGATAACTGAAGTGAGTGGTGTTCTAAGATCATGTGCTACGCATGTTATCATGTCCTTGTTCGCCTGAAGTGCATCCCTCTCTGATTTCATAAGAGCATCAAGCTTTTCCGACATCCTATTTATCTGTATTGCTATCTCTCCTATCTCATCTTTCCTTCTTACTTCAATCCTGCCACCGCCATCACCAAATGCCATATGTGCTATACTTCCCGATATATAGCCTATATCAGCAGTCAGTTTTCTCGTTATCAACATAAAATACATAACAAAAAATAAAAATAGGAAAAATAATATTACAAGCATTAAAAAAATCAATGTATTTTTATCCCACCTCTTGATTGCCTGATAATTAAATATTTTTCCCTTTTCGCCTGCCGAATCCGCAAATTTATCAATCATTCTGTCCCTGCGGCCATTCCCCCCATACGAAATACCAAGTGCAGTGCTTAAAAGGTAAAGTCCTACACCGCACACAGTTTCCGTAATGACCGATAAAAACATACTGACCGCAACATAAAGTATCAGTTCTGCCCTAAGGCTTTTGAATAAACTACGCTTCAATTTTATATCCAACTCCCCAAACTGTTTTTATGATCTGTGTTTTTCCCGAACCCAACTCAATCTTTTCCCTAAGTCTTCTAATGTGAACCATCACCGTGTTGCTCATCTCGAAACTTTTTTCTTTCCAGACACGCTCAAAAATCTCATCTGTAGAAAAAACCTTGTTTGGATGTGATGCCATCAAAAACAGAATATCAAATTCTATAGGCGTAAGTTTTATCGACTTATCATATGCCTTTACTTCATGCGACTTTTTATCCATCCACAAATTTTCTATGTTTACAACATCCGATGTTTTCGCTTCTACTCCTCCGAAACTCTGGTATCTTCTCAACTGTGATTTGACTCTTGCTACAAGCTCACTTGTATTGAAAGGTTTAGTAACATAATCATCCGCTCCATTTACAAGGCCTGAAACCTTATCACTTTCGCTGTCCTTTGCACTAAGCATGATTATTGGTATCGTGCTCGTCTCCCTTATCTTAGCACAAACCTCATTTCCATCTATACCCGGCATCATGATGTCAAGAATCGCAAGGTCTATATCCTCCCTGTCAAATAATTCCAAAGCTTCTTTCCCATTATACGCTTTAAAAACCTGATAACCCTCACCTCTTAAATGGATTTCCACCAAATCCGCTATCTCGTGGTCATCATCAACTACTAAAATATTTCCATCAGCCATACCAGCCTCCTTCCCGGACTGTGTTGTTCTTATACATTTGTTATGATAACATATGGACAGTCCTTAAATCTTTACTTTTTTCTTAATATTTCTGTACATTTTTCTGTCAAAAACATACCATATTATTTTACCATAATAAAGTCCTGTTATTGACTTTGCATAACAGGACTTTATAAATTCATATACAATATCTAAACATTATACATGTATTGTAACTCTTTTAACAACATAATACATTTATAAATCTTAACAGCTTTCATCTCTCATTGTAAGCTGAAGTTTCTCTTTTTCCTTTGTGTCGATTTTTGGTGTTGAGCGATCTTTAAGTGATTCATATACTTTTGGCACCATAATACTCTTATATGCCGGTCTTATAATCTTATCGACATTTATAAGTTCTTCCATTCGGTGTGCGCTCCAGCCAACAATACGTGCCATAGCAAAGATAGGCGTAAATAACTCCTGTGGTATTCCAAGCATTGTATAAACAAATCCACTGTAAAAGTCTACATTGGCACTTACTCCTTTGTATATAGCACACTCCTCTCCAATAACCTCAGGTGCGATTCTTTCTATCATTGAATAGAGTTCAAATTCTTTTTTCTGATGCTTTTCATTTGCAAGAAGCTCAACAAACTGTTTGAAAGCAACGGCTCTTGGATCTGATATCGAATAAACTGCATGACCCATACCATAAATAAGACCTCTCTTATCAAATGCTTCCTTGCGCACAAGTTTCTTAAGATATGCCCTTACCTCATCTTCGTCTGTCGTATCTTTTACATTCGCCTTAAGGTCCTGCATCATCTCAACAACTTTAATATTTGCCCCTCCATGTTTTGGCCCCTTAAGCGAAGAAAGCGCAGCAGCTATAACTGAATATGTATCAGAGCCTGCCGATGTAACTACCCTCGTTGTAAATGTTGAATTGTTTCCACCACCATGCTCCATATGAAGCACAAGCGCAAGATCAAGAACCTTCGCCTCAACATCCGTGTATTCTTTGTTCGGTCTGAGCATACGAAGAATATTCTCTGCTGCCGAAAGTTCATCAGACGGTCTATGGATATAAAAGCTCTCATCACATTCATAATGATTGTAAGCATGATAACCATAAACAGCAAGCATAGGAAATACACTTATAAGCATAATACACTGACTAAGCACATTTTCAAGTGAATTGTCCGTAACCTTGTCATCATATGATGCAAGTGTAAGTACACTTTTGGTAAGAGAATTCATAATATCCTTTGAAGGAGCTTTCATTATAACATCCCTGACAAAGTTTGTCGGCAGTCTTCTGTTCTTTGCAAGAACAGTCTGAAATTCCTTAAGCTGCTTATCCGTAGGAAGTTCTCCAAAAAGAAGCAGATACGCTGTTTCTTCAAAACCAAATCTTTTGTCCTGTCTAAAACCTTTCGTCAGATCATATATATTATATCCTCTATAAAAAAGCTGACCTTCACAAGGTATAACCCTGTCACCATCCATTTCTGTAGCTTTTATAAGAGATATATTTGTGATTCCTGACAGTACACCTTTTCCGTTTTTGTCCCTAAGTCCCCTCTTAACGCCGAATTCATCAAATAGTTTCCCATCTATGGAGTTATTTTCTATGCATATCTTTTTATAACGTTTTGCATATTCCTCCATCATTTCCTCGTGACTTCCCTGAAATAATCCATCCTTCATATATCGCTCATCCCTTTCTCTTTTTTATCATTAGTAAATTATACCTTAATTGTATAACAACTGTCAAATTTGTCTGACACTTTTAATAAACTTTTTATATTTATGAAAATGTCATTAAAAGGAATACTTGAAAATATACTTAAATACCATTATTATATTATGGACACATTTATTGTTTTATAATTGAGATCAGTACATAAAATTGAAATATACCGTATATAAGAAAGGTTGTGTATTATGTTAGAAAAGAAAGTGCTTGACAATATTGTAAGCGAGATTACAGACAACTATAACAGTGAGGAATTATTTTATTTAAGATCAGGACACTGTATGCCAAATCGTGACACTATCAAACATATCATAATGGGACTCAGACAGCTCATGTTCCCTGGATATTTTGATAACGAAAATCTTAATAAAACTGTTCCTGAATTTTTTGTAGGACACAATATAACAAAAATCTATAATGATCTTTACTGCCAGATCAAAGCTGCCTTTTTACAACAGGCAAAGGATAATGCTAACGAGAAAGAAATAGAAAATCATACAACGCAGATATGTTCAAATTTTTTTGCATCGTTTAGCCACATTCAAAATCTTTTGTTAAAAGATGTAAATGCTGCTTTTGACGGAGATCCCGCTGCAAAAACAAAAGAAGAAATAATCTTTTGTTATCCGGGACTTTTTGCAATATTTGTTTACAGATTTGCACATGAGCTTTACAAAATGAATGTTCCATTCATCCCAAGAATAATGTCTGAATATGCACATGACCACACGGGTATCGACATAAATCCTGGAGCAACTATCGGAGAATATTTCTTTATCGACCATGGAACAGGCGTTGTCATTGGAGAAACAACAGAAATCGGCAATAATGTTAAGATATACCAAGGTGTAACCCTTGGTGCACTCTCTACAAGAAGTGGTCAGCTTCTGCGCAACATTAAGAGACATCCGACTATTGAAGATGATGTCACTATCTACTCAAGTGCATCAATACTCGGTGGTGAAACAGTTATCGGAAAAGGTTCTGTCATCGGAGGAAATGCCTTTATAACAGAATCAGTTCCTGCCGGAACAAGAGTAAGTGTCAAAAATCCAGAGCTGAGCTTTTCGACAAAGAAAAGCCATAATAAAGAAGAACTACCACGTTAACAAATTGCAACTTTAAATTACTTTAAAAAAGGAAATGAGGTTTCATATGAAAAAAATTTTGACTAAGTTCATAATCGCAGCACTTTTACTTTCATTAATCAGTCCGATGACAAAAACATCATATGCAAAGGCAAAAACTAAGAGCATTATCTGTCTTTCGATAAAAGGCAACACACTTACTTATGCTGATGCCGTATGGACATATGATCTTGGACTTGAAGATGAAAACATCGTAGGAAAACCAAAGAAGCAGACTATAAAACTTGCTTCCAAAGTTTCATATTCACTTCTAAATCCTGATAAAATGAAGAATTATAAAGTAGATAAGAAAAAATTTATCAAAGCTATCAAAGATGCTGAACCTGAACTTGCCAAAGACCATAATATAAAATATTACTGGGGGCTGGCAGCTAAGATCACAGTAACTGGGAATAAAGTTACAAAAATCCAGCAGTTATATCAGGATTGAACACAGATATGATCAAGCGGATATTCGCACTCCACTCTGCTACTTACTCATAACACTATTAACTGCTATCGCAGCATATCAGAGGGGGGCCACCCCCTCCTGATACAAGGAAGTCCCCCACTTATTTCACCTATCTGCTTAATTCCAATATTTATCAATTACATCCTGATTTAAATCCTCACCTATCACGATAAAAATCTCCTGACCTTCTTTTATCGGCTTTATCACTGTCTCTTTTTTAGTTGCATTAAGTTCTATCCAACCATTGCCATCAGGCATAAAACCTTTAATTCTGAAAACATTTCCACATTTTTCATCAGAAAAAGTTTTATTTACACAACTTTTAAGTTTATCCACAGTCATTTGCTTATTCATATAATAAAGTGATGAAAATTCCACATCATCAGCATGATACCTTTTCTCTATACCTGCACCGACATATTCGCAATTTTCAATCTTTTTATAATCATCTTCATTAAACTTCTCCCATGGCTTTGCCATAACGATATTATCAATCTTTCTCGTGCAGTGAAATTCTTCAAGGCTCTTATTTATATAAGCAGTAACCTCCCGAATCTGTTCATCTGAAACACCATCCGTCTTACTAAAAAGTATTTTTCCCGCATTAGCCACCTCGGATGCAAGAATATACCTTGAACGCTCTGACAGATCAAGTTCAAGATGTGCATCAACTATAGTTATCACATTTCCAATCTGATACCATCTCTCAAGGGGATCCTCATGGAGGGTATCAAAAAATTCATCCATATCAAATACACCTGATGGCTCTACCAAAACCCTGTCAAACCCCTGCATACCCATTGCGATAAGTTTTGTCTTAAAACGTCTTCTGTGGCAGTCTGCATCACACCCTCCGGCAACCATCTCAAGCTCACAGTTATCACCGAGGATATCCTGCAAAAGCATGGCATCAACATTAACCGCACCATAATCGTTTTCAAGGATACCTATTTTAAGACCTTTGTCTGTGAGATATTTCACATATTTTCTGATAAAAGTCGTCTTACCCGAACCAAGAAAACCCGTAATCAAATCTATCTTAATCATTATTCTCTTCCTTTATACATATTTGAATTAGTCACGCGGATATTCTAAATCCGCTCTGCAACCTGCTTGATAGTGTTAAAACCGGTCATGAAACTGCTTTTAATATCATACAGATATTATAAAAACTAATCCACAACCGGCTTTTCAATAAATTTACGCTATTTTTTTAATGAAGTCAACAACTATCTCAATACCTATCTGGGCTGCTTTTTCTGCAAATTCTGCATAGTCCATCGCACCGCCCTCGCCATCTGATATCGTCCTAAGAACTGCAAACGGAATTTTATTTACATAACATACATGACCGATACTTCCACCTTCCATCTCTGCTGCTATGGCATTAAAACGCTCATGAAGTTTGTCTTTCTGATGTTTATCGTGCATAAACATATCGCCTGTAGCAATAGTTCCGACTTTGTACTTTCTCTCTTTCTCATCAAGACACTCTTTAAGTATATCCATCATCTTTTTATCACAAGGAAGATAAATCTCATTTATTCCTGATAAAAGACCTATAGGATCTCCAAGTGCTGATGTGTTCATATCATGCTGCACGACCATATCCGCAACAGCAATTCCCATAACTCCCAGTTCTTTGCACAATGTCCCTGCGACACCGATATTTATAACCATATCAACATGGTATGTAAGTATCATAGCCTCTGTACATATAGCCGCAAACACCTTTCCTACACCACTGACAGCAGCAACTACCTCCGTATCACCAATATTTCCTTTTACAAATTCTACGCCGCTTATCGACTCATACGAAGGATTTTCCAATGTCTTTTTGAGATTGTCAATCTCAATCTGCATGGCTCCTATAACACCAATTATCATACTTTACCTCTTTTCTATTTTATTATATTCTATTTTTTATCTTTTTGTCCTTTGCCAAATTTGTGAACTACACACAAAGCTAAAGCTTCGGTGCTTCTTGCTTAAATCTAACGCAATTCATCCTACATTCTTAAAGACCATGAGATTTATAGCCCAAGCATCCTAAAGGCTGTCCGCTTTGCCATAAAACAAACAACCATAACTGTATCACTTATTCTGTAGGATAAGTAAACTCCATATTTGTCTGATCTTCAAGCACTTCGAGATAAGTTCTGCATTCCTCTTTTGCAAGATCTATATCAAGATTTTCATAATGACCACACTCAATCGCAGACTTTCCAAAGACATCACCATCATGCTCTATAGTCTGTTTAAGTATCTTCTTTGTAAGTTCAAAAACATCCTTTGCATCCATATCACGGACAAGGAGATAAAATCCTGTCTGACAGCCCATAGGTCCAAAATAGACAATCTTGTCCGATACCTCGGAATTGCGTGCAAATGTAGCAAACATATGCTCAACTGAATGCATAACGGCATTGCTCATATAATCTCCCGCATTTGGTTTTCTAGTGCGAAGATCATATGTCACAACATCCCCGTCCTCTCTTGAGATATAAAATCCCGGCACTAATACATTATGGTTAATCTGAAAACTTTTTATTCTCTGCATTTTTTGTTTCCCCCGTTTCTTAATTTAATCAGTTACATTTTAACATTGAAATTTCGGTGTGTAAAGCATGCTACGTCCTGTCAGCTTATACATCTCTTCTTAACTACAAAAACCCCATTCCAAAAACAATTTTTAAATTGATTTTGGAACGGGGTTTGCTACTATTCACACCACAGGTGTTGACTGGCAGCTTTTGTTTCTGCGCTAAGCAAGACCTTTTTCTTCGATAAGATCATATATCGTTGGCTTATTAGAACTGATCCTTTTTGCTCTTATTGCAAATACACCTATCGTAAGTGCAGAGAATACTAATGCAAGCACTATCAATACAGTAAGCTCTGTCTGTATACTCTGTCCTCCTGATATCGTACTTCTGAATGCATCTACCGTGTATGTGAACGGCATATATTTATGAATCGTCTCTACGATCTTTCCTGAGAGTTCAACTGGATAGGTTCCTGCTGAACCGGCAAGCTGTGCCACCATAAATATAAGCATAACGAAACTTCCGACTTTACCCATAAGGATATTGAAGTAATACATTATAGACATAAATGCTACTGCCGCTATCGATGCTACTGCCATTGTCTTTAAGTATTCAGTAGGAGTAAATCCATTTATAAGATGAAGTGCTGTTACTACTATCACTCCCATAAGTATTGCGATAGGATAGATTACAACTGCTTTACTTGCCCACCATGCCATTCCGCTCTTAAGTTCTCCCTTATAACTTGCAAGAGGATACATAAGACAGAATGCAAGGCATCCTACCCAGAGTCCTACCGACATCATGTATGCTGCCATGGCATGACCATTGTTCTTTACATTTGTAATCTCTTTCCCTTTTGTCTCTACTGGTGACGAGAACATATCAAGTGTTGCATCTGATGCATCATTTTCTCTGATCTCTTTCTCACCATCTTCTAATGCGTTAGAAAGCTGCTTTGTTCCTTTCTTTAATGATGTGATGCCATCCCCTAAAGTCACAGAACCGTCTGCAAGTTTTTCTGAACCATCTGCTATCTTATCCGCGCCATCGGAAAGCTTTTGAGCTCCACTTACAAGTGTGTCATTATTTGATACGAGTTTTGAACTTCCTGAAAGAAGTTTATTTACACCTGCCGTAAGTTCAGGTATTCCAGATTCAAGTCCGGTAGCAAGTGTCTGATTTCCTTTAGCAAGTGTCTTTGTTCCTGAATTTATCTTATCATTATATCCTGAAAGTTTTTTAAGTCCCTTGTCAAGTGTTGAAACACCTGCTGTATAAGTCTTAACACCTTTCTTAAGTCCACTCTTTCCGCTGACACCTGTATTTAATGATGCAAGTCCGTTATCAACCGCCGTCATTCCTTCAATAAGACCTGATTTTCCATCCTTTTTCTTTGTCTGTTCAAGTGCTGTCTGTACCGACTGCATTCCAGTAAGCAGATTTGTTATAACACCTGCTGACGGCTCAAGAAGTTTATCTGAACCTGCTGCAAGCTGACTTATAGATGTTTTTAATGTCTTCACCTGCTCTCCAAGATTACCTGATGAAACCGCTGTAAGCGTAGTTCCGGCTGATGTAAGTTCTTTTCCTGACTCTGTAAGTTCACTTCCGGCTTTTGTCATATATCCCGCCGCATTTTCAGCAGAATTTCCTGAAGCATCATATAACGCTGACATTGCCTTGTCAATATATGACATTTCTGTCTCGGAAAGACTTCCTGTCTTTGCCGCTGTAGCTTTAAGTGTGGCAAGTGTCTTATATGCTTCAGTAACTTTCTCTGATGCCTGCTTAACATCAGCTCCCGCATTTGTAACATGAGTAGCAGTATTCTTAACATTTCCACCAACTGATGTAAGTGAACTTGTAAGATCGGACATATCAATTCCTGTATTGTCTTTTCCATCACCATTTACTGCAGTATTAAGTTTCTGCATGTTTTCATTTATTGTAATAAGAGAACTTGCGGCTGTTTTCATACTCGCAACATTCTCATCAGTAAGCGAAGAATCAAGTGATGTTTTCATCTTATCAAGTCCTGCAAGAAGCTGTTTACTTCCTGATTTAAGACTCTTTACACCTGTAGAAACTGTTCCAAGTGCATTATTTAATGTAGAATTATTGTCAGTAAGCTTCTTTGAACCTTTACTTGCTGTCTTTACTCCTGCAGTATAATCTTTAAGACTGCTCTGTAAAGTCTTTGAGCCTTCTGCAAGTTTTTTTGAACCGCTTACTGCCGAACCCGATAACTTTGACACACCATTATTTAATGTATTCATTCCGTTATCAACCTGCGAAACTCCGTCAGTATAAGTCTTAAGACCTTCTGTCAATGTTTCACTTCCATTCTTAAAAGTAACAGTACTGCTTGCAAGCTTTTTGAGATTTTTTGTAATCTTTTTGTTGCCTTTTACAAGTTTTTCTTCACCATTGATAAGTTTATCCGTTCCGTCAACGGCATCCGAAAATCCATCTGCAACATCAGAAAGACTGTCAAAAACCGTTTCTGCATAGGTACGTGTAACTTCCTCTGATATATTCTTTCGTATTTCCTTTATCGCAGATTCACTCATCTTCATTGCGATATAATTTTTTCCCGGATTAGTCTTATAATCGAGAAGCATCTTTTTTGGCTTTGAATCCATAAGAGTTGACGCATTTTTGGAAAAATCTTTCGGTATAGTAATAACCATATAGTATGTTCCATTCTCAAGACCCGTCTGTGCGACATCCGAATTAACAATATTAAATGCCATTGAATCATTGTCTCTAAGGTTATCCGTAAGTTTTTTTCCAACATCCAGTTTCTTTCCTTTGTACTTAACTGACTCGTCTTCATTTACAACCGCTACTGGCAGATCAGAAACCTTACCATACGGGTCCCACATGGATGCAAGAAACAGACATGCGTAGATAGAAGGAATCAGCAAAATCGCAACAACTACCAAAAGAAGTAGTTTATTACGAAACAAAGATTTGAATTCTTCTTTTATCATGTTGACCTCCATTTTATTTTTGTATATTCTCATCATCTCTTATATATGAACTTATGAGAATACTTTTGCCGCATATGCAATACTGACACATAAACGACATACAATGAATAACATTATACATTTATTTTTTTACTATGCACCATAATA
This sequence comes from uncultured Lachnospiraceae bacterium, assembly GCA_934320895.1. Classification (GTDB taxonomy): domain Bacteria; phylum Bacillota; class Clostridia; order Lachnospirales; family Lachnospiraceae; genus Butyribacter. The sequence continues at coordinate 143,666 of CAKRFY010000001.1, forward strand.
TTTAATTTTTAACAAAAAATTTACAATTTTAATATTTATTAATGAATTTATAATGCCATTTTTTCCTTATAACAGCAAAGAACACCGCACTGCTATGTACGATGTCCTCTGAATTACTTTAATACCACAAATTTGTTCATTTCAAGAGTGGACACAAATGTCACAACTCTTTTAAGCATATCATCCTTTTCATCTGGAAATGCTTCGTTCATTTTCCCTACTATATCATATATCGTTTTTTCTCCGTCTATGCTCTTCCACACAACCGAACCATATTTGTCAAGTTTAATATGGCTTACTGCCGGCTTATGAAAGAATTTTTGTGCTACCTTCGCATAAAATCCGTTGTGCGGCATATCAACTTCCACATTCCCGTCATCTAGTTCTCTCCACTCATGACCTTCTGATATATGTGGTATCTTATCCATATAATTTCCTGAAACAACTTTAGCTTTTGGCTTTCGCATTAACTTTCGCCTTTCTTTTTAAGCCTTCTTCATTTTCTTTGTTGCAGCATATAAAAGTGATGCACAAAGAAGTATAAAGAATACTACGCTTCCGCCCTGTCCAAGATTTATTCCATAATTTCCAAGATTGATCTTATCTGCTACTCCTAATACAGTGAGAATTGCAAGGATTATACCAACAAGACCTTCACCGGCAATAAGACCTGATGAGTAAAGTATTCCTTTGCTGTCATCTTCTTTAATCTCTTCCTCAGTTTTGTTCTTGCGTTTTGTAACAACAAGTTTGATAAGTCCTCCGACCATAATAGGTGCTGAGAGATAAATTGGAAGATATAAACCGATTGCAAATGGAAGTACCGGAATTCCGATAACCTCTACCATAAGTGCAAGGAACACACCAATAAATACGAGATTCCAAGGAAGATTTCCTTCCATAACACCCTCTGTAACCATCTTCATAAGTGTTGCCTGTGGAGCCGGAAGTTTATCTGTACCAAATTTCCATGCAGAATCGAGAAGCATAAGAACTCCTGAGATTGCAAGACCTGCACAGATCGCACCGATAAGCTCACCTATCTGCTGACGATAAGGTGTAGCACCTACGATATAACCTGTTTTTAAATCCTGCGAAGTATCTCCTGCCATAGCAGCGATGATACAGATAACAGTACCTATACAGATAGCCATTGTCATACCCTGGATACCTGTTTTTCCTGTTGCCTTAAGAATCATAGTAGCAATAAGAAGTGTTGCAATAGCCATTCCTGATACAGGGTTGTTAGATGAACCAACAAGTCCGACCATACGCGATGATACAGTTGCAAAAAAGAAACCAAATATAACTATGATGATAGCTGCAATAATACTGATAGGCACTGATGGAATGATCACGAGTGCAAGTGCAACTAAAACCACGACAATAATAGCCCATTTCATAGGAAGATCTCTTTCTGTACGAAGATCTCCACCCTTGTGACCAATACCGCCAAGTGCTTTCTTAAATGTCTTGATAATAAGAGGCAGTGACTTGATGAGACTTAAGATACCACCACAGGCAACTGCACCTGCACCGATGTATCTTACATAACTGCTCCAGAGTTCTGCCGGAGCCATATCTGCAATCGCCTTTGTAGCCGGGAATAAGATTGCACTTTCTCCACCTAATGCACCTATTGTATGCATAAGAGGCATAATAACAAACCATCCTACAATAGCTCCACCAAACATATATGAAGCAACTCTTGAACCACAGATATAACCTACACCTATAAGAGCAGGTAAAACATCAAGTCCAAATGCTGAACCCTTATAAACTGATATATCCCAGCTTATTTCTGAAGGGAATAAAATAAGTCCGTCTGTTACAAACTTGTACAGTGCAGAAATACCAAGACCTGAAAATACAAGTTTAGATTTGCTTCCACCTTCCTCACCAGCAAGAAGAACCTCAGCACAAGCTGTTCCTTCTGGGAATGGAAGTTTTCCGTGTTCCTCAACAATAAGTGCTGTACGAAGCGGAATCATAAATAATACACCTATAACACCACCCGCTACTGCAAGAGCTGCAATAGTGAAGAATGAAGGCATCTGAATTGATGAATCCTCTCTTGCCCACATATAAAGTGCAGGAAGTGTAAAAATGGCACCTGCTGCTAATGATTCACCTGCCGAACCAATAGTCTGAACCATGTTATTTTCAAGAATTGAATCTTTCTTTAAAATAAAACGAATGACACCCATTGAAATAACTGCCGCCGGTATAGATGCCGATACCGTCATACCTACTCTAAGTCCGAGATATGCATTTGCAGCTCCAAAAACTACTGCGAGAATAATACCGAGGATAACTGCTGTCGGTGTAAATTCAGGCACGACTTTGTCCGCTGGGATAAACGGCTTAAAGTCATTTTTTTCTTTGCTCATAAAAAAGTCTCCTTTTCCTTTTGTATAATAAAATTAAAAATGCTGCCTGACTGAAAAAATCGCAATTTTCTTTATATTGACAAAATCCAAAGAAATACCGCAACCTAAAACATTATATATGACCTCCCAGCATCATATATACATACAGCCAGATTATAATTATATTATAATTAATAGTTATTTACAATAGTATATTTTGTTATTTTTGGGAAACAACCACACATTTCCAACACTCCTTAAGTCTATCTAAACTGTATGCTGCATTTGCCGGGCTCGTCGATGGAAGTTTTACTATCTCTCTGCCCGTTTTATCATGCTGATATTTCATATAAAGTTCATATGCCTTGCCACCATTTGCGTATATCCTATCAATCTCTGCATCTTTTAAGATAAGCGAAAGGTCAGTGGGAATGACATTTTTTATTGAACTGTCACTTGAGCCGATAATATCACACTCCGAGATAACATCCCACACGGCTATATGATTTCTAAGCAGCATTTCCTTCTTGCTTTCTATAGTCTGTGGGACATTTTTCTCCTGACACAACGCCCCGATAAGTTTCCAGAACTTGTTCTGCGGATGCCCGTAATAAAAATTGTTCTCCCTTGACTTCACGGATGGAAGTGTACCGAGAATCAGAATTTTGGAATTTTCATCAAAAACCGGCTCAAATTCATGTTTTATATGTGTGTACTTGCTATTCATATTTAATTATCTCCTACATCATTGTCTTTTATAAGATTTTTGAGTGCCGCTGTATTTTCATCCGAAAGTTTCAGATATACTCCAGCTTTATGCACAGGTTCAATATAAACATCAACACCCTTTCCGTCAAGTATTATTCCAAATATACTAAGTTCACCCGCATCATTTTCAACTGCCAGATAATAGCACTTATCAGGATTTTCTTTTGCAGTCATTGCAAACTTCTGCTTATACATATCCCGGATTTCAAAAGAATTTCCTTTTGTAATAAGTTTATAAAACTCATCACCTGATTTTTCCCCATTCCAAACGGCAAGTCTTTTATCAGGATCATCTTTAGATTTTGCCTTAACCCTTTCAAGCATTGTCTCCCGTATTTCTTTTCCGTCTTTTATATCCATAATATCCTTAAAATACTTATTAAGAGAAATCGAACCTTTTTCGTCCGTTTTTTTACCATCTGTTATATCATGTTCGCTCAGGCTTTCAATTCCAACACATTTTCCAATATACATAGCCTCCGACCTGTCTTTATATATAATAAACTTTCTACTGTCACGCCCACCTATAAAATATATATTTCCAATAGAATACTTACTGCCCCTTGGAGCATTTCCCAAAAACGGTGTCAGTTTCTTAGTTTTATCCGCTTTTTTAAGTTCAATTCCCTTTTGTATAATCTGTTTTTCTTCGTCTTCATTTAGCTGATAAAGACTGTAAAGATAACCGCTTTCTGAATAGCTCTTTGTATCTACATAAACCGCCGTATTCTGATTATTATAATAATACCACTTCTGGTCTTCTTTGGCTTTTATACCAAACTCTGAATCGTCGTCCCCCATTACCATACCTAAGTTACTTAAATCCTGACCCAGAGCATAACGCTTTCTTGCGGTACTGCATACACTCTCAAGCACATTTGTCTCACCCGCCTGCTTTCTGCTTCCCACATACATATAGCTTACGACAAGTCCTGCTATCAAAACAACACACATAACCGAAATACATATAATATGCGCCTTTGAACGCGGATTTTTTATCGGAAGTTTATTTATAACAGAATATATCTTATCTTCAAAAATCTTATCATCATTATACTCAAAATCAAAATCTCTCATAGAATTCTCCAAATCCCTTTCACTATAAATCCTAAAAGCTTTTCTTATCATCTCATCACTACTCTTAAATTTCTTTTTTTCAGGACTGTTTTTCACACTACCTCTGCTCATATAACTCACTCCCCTCCTTCAAGACTTTTTAACAGCTTCTTTCTTCCACGGTTTATTTTTGACCTGACCGTATTATACGGAATCTCAAGCAGATCCGAAATTTCTCTCGGATTCATCTCGTTCAGGTAAAATAATGACAAAACCTCACGATAAGTAAAATCAAGTTTTTTAATTTCTTCTACCACTCTTTTTAACTCCATTGAAACAAACACTTCATTTTCAATATCAATATTTCCTGCCTGCTCTGTTATATCATCAATATTTACATTTGACTGCCTGTTTCTTTTGTTCTTTCTGTATATGTCAATGGCACAATGACTGATGACTGTATATACAAAAGATAATGTTTTTGTTTCATTGTCGAAATCTATACAGTCTGTATGCCTTGAAATTGCTATAATACAATTCTGTACCGCATCCTCCGCATCTTCTCTCTGATTTAATATCTGCATTGCTCTGTAAAACATCCTGCTGCCATATAACGCATATACTTTTTCTAGTTTTTGTCGCTGTTGCTCTTGCCACTTTTTTGCTTTGGTGCCATGTGACATGCGGTTCACCTCCTTTGGTTACAATGTTAATTTAGTACTATTTGATTTAATGTTTTGTGTACACATTATATTTATACTTGTTATATTATTTATAACGATGCTGATATAAATTTTGATGCAGATAATAATAAAATTTATTTTTCGACTATTTTCTGATTATTTTTACATATAAAAAATGCAAATTCCATTTTGCCTGCTTTACTGAAAATTTTGTTTTAGTAAAGCTGCATGAAATTTGCATTTTTATTGTGTGTTGTAAGGATTATTTTTGCTGCATTGCAGCGATTTTTATAGTAAATTTATTTTACTTTCTATTTGCAGTATTTTTCTCTGAGTTCTTTGAGTTTGCTCTGGTATGTTTCCTGCTGTTTTTTGTTTACGAGGTAGCTTTTTACCTGGTCTGCTATTTTGTCATATTCAGGTACTTCGCCTTCGTTTTTGTCGTCTACCCAGATAAGATGATAGCCAAACTGTGTTTTTACAGGCCCGATTACTTTATTTAATTCTCCGTCAAATACGGCATTTTCAAATTCTTTGACCATCTGACCTCTGCCGAATGTTCCAAGACTTCCGCCTTTCTGTGCAGATGGGCATGTAGAGTACTCTTTTGCCGCATCTTCAAAGCTTTTTGCTCCTGATTCGATCTCATCTTTAATCTTGTTTGCCTTGTCCTCATCATCAACGAGTACATGTTTTGCTGTTGCTGATGCTTTTGATGCAAATTCTTTTGAATGTCCGTCAAAATATTCCTTTGCCTCTTCATCTGATACTGAGATATCTTTCAAGAGATCTGCCATGGCTATCTGGCTTAAGATATCTCTTTTTGCCATAACCATCGATGTCTTAAACATTTCTGTCTCATCTTTCTTTTCTTCCTCACCATACATTGCAAAAAGACAGATTTCCTCTAATCTTTCTTCGCACTGTTTGCGAAACTCAGGCATCGCTCTGTACATCTGCTGCTCCTGTGGCATTCCTGAAATAAATGTGTCTATATCGACATCTGTTATTGTGTAATTTCCGATTTTAGTATTTGTTTCTGACATTTTTTTCCTCCGATTATTTTTAGTCAGGAACACTTTGTTGTTCCCTCTATAGGAATATGCATACACTTTGCATCCCTATGACAATCATAGTCACTATTATGAGGGAAGATAAGGAAAGTTGCAAGTGTTTTTGTGATTTCGATAGCACTTTATTTTATCATTAATATTGATTTTATTCGTTATAATGTATATACTAAATATCGCATACATTCACTAAACTGTAATATCTATTCACAGTTCATAAATATCTTATTTAGAAACGGAGAATTTCATGGATTTTATATCAGTAAAAGAAGCAGCTTTAAAGTTTAATTTATCAGAAAGACGCGTACAAAAACTCTGTGAAACAGAACGAATTACAGGAAGCCGTATGGTAAACGGAGTTTGGCTAATCCCTGCAAATGCTAAAAAGCCGTCTGACAAACGGATATCAGAAGTTCCCGAAAATACAGATTATATAACTTTAAAAGAATTATGTAATGAACTTACAATTTCTTTAGCAACAGGAAGAAATTCTATATATCTTTTTAGCATTTCTTCTGATACATTTCCTACACTACAGGCAAAATACCCTTCTGTCCAAAAAGTATGTTCTTTCCAAAAATACTTTCGCAAATAATTCGGATATCTTTCCCATACATGGTATGTCGTATAACTTTTCATCAGATTCACAATTTTACTAACAGACATTGTCGGCTCTGTTTCTATCATGTAATGAATATGGTCTTTATCTAAGAGTTTTAACTCTTTTTCCATTATATCTGATAATGACTTTGTGTCTCTGGCATATCTCATAAGAAAACTGTTTTATATCGTCCGATATCTGCTTTGAAACCAGCAGCTCCTTTCTATATTTGCAGACGAATATAATATGATATTGGAGTAAGTACCTGTGTCTGTTTTTTGATTTCCATGTTGTGATCCTAATTTACCCGTTTGTAAAAGTTCTTCACTTGTAAGTGTTCCCTTAGTATTTGTACTGTTTGCCCTACACGCCTTGACTTCTATCCTTATTCCCTCATACCACAGATCAAATTCTCCATCGAAATTAGGATACAAATAAGCCAGATTTTTTTTCGTAGCCTTTTCAAACTCAGGTATTAAAGAAAGAATATGCTTTTCTCCCCATGTTTCTCCAAATGTCCGAGGTGCCATATCAAATAAATACAGATACTTGTTCCTCTCTGTATATTCCCTATCCAATTTAAGATACTCGTCATAGGATATAACTCCTGCTGCCAAAAGATATGCCATAACTTTTCCCATTGAACTAAAAGGAAAAACCGACTTTTCTCCATTAGCTCTTTCTATTATTTTTTCAGCCTTTCCTGTTTTCTTCAATAGTAAATCCAATTCTTCTTTTAATTGCTTCATTTGTACCTCTCCTCTTATAAAATTCTAACCTCTACATTTGGTAGTATAATATGTGGATAATTTTTGCACAAGCCTGTTTCTCATTTATCCTTTCAACTTGTCCTCTCTTGATATCCTATGGCATATAGGTACCATTATCAAATATATTATCAAAGCATAGAATAATGTGATCATACACACAGACAGATTTACCATAAGCGTTACCATATTGTCTATTCTGCTATAAAACACGATTATACTCTGAAATACAAAATCAAGTGCCCCTACAGGAATAACCATTTTCTTTATGATAAATGGAATCTCCCTTTTGTCACGCACTCCTGAAAACAATACACCTGCACCACACATCAATACAAGCAGTACTACTGATGGTACATCAAAATAACTTCCCGCACTGATACCTGTTTCTCCCAGCAGATATATCCATAAAAGTACAGCAAGTCCTATAAAAACTACTCCCATAACTATGCTTATCTTATTTCCTTTTTTCTGTTTTTCATTCTCTTTAAATAAACTCATAATATTTTCCTCCGCTTTCACAGCATATGTATCGGAAGATATATCCTCTCCAGCCAGTAATTCATTTACACTCATATCAAGTGCATCACACAATGGTTTAAGAGAACTAAAATCAGGCAAGCCATTCCCACATTCCCATTTTGAGATTGTTTTATCACTAATGTTTAATTGTTCCGCAAGTTCCTTCTGTGTAAACGATTTAGCTTTTCTTTTCTCCCTGATATAGTCTCCTATTTTTTTCTGATCCATTTTTATCCTCCATTCCTGTGTTTTTCTGGCATAGTAACTTTGTGCTAATCACTATCTTCCTCTACTAATGTCAACTAGTTATCACATAAGCTGCAGCTCATGCTTAAATCCTAGTATAAATGCTAAAAAAACACAACCTGCAAACCGTAGAATCGTGTCTACGATTAATGGAAGTGCCTGTTTTCAGGCGTTTTTTGACATGCACTCTCGAAATCGCATTCATGCTCAATGTATCAAAAATTTAATTTTCGTTGTACTAGAAATACTTATAAAGACACACGCCTTATTGAAAAAATTTTCTCTTTCTTACAAAAAAAGACATAGAGAGTAATTCCCTTTTAGAACTTCTCTCTATGTCTTTGCTATAATTAAACAATCAAACAGATATTCGCAATCCACTCCGCTAATTCTTTGATAGTGTTAAACTATAAACTTACCAACCTCACTGCTAAGTCTGCCGACTGCCTCTTCTGCTGTATTTGCATGGTTATTTACGATTGATGACTTATCAGCGATTGAAACAGTTCTGTCCGCAATATTTGTCGTTCCGTTTGCACTCTCATCAGCAGCAATACTTATATTGTTTATCGACTCTAATATTGATGAGATAGATGCGAGCAGTTCCTCAGATGTAGCACTGAAATCTGATACAAGTTCATTTACATTTGAAGCATCCTCATTATAATATCCTGCAAGCTCATCAAACTTATGATAACTTTCAGTCACATCTGTCTCAACAAACTCAAGCATATGCTGAGCATCTGCTTTAAGGTTTTCAACTGCTTTTCTGACTGCTGCAGTCACTCCCTGTATATTCTCAACATTTTCTTTTGACTGTTCTGCAAGATTTCTAATCTCGTCTGCTACAACAGCAAATCCCTTTCCAGCATCACCGGCTCTTGCTGCCTCAATAGATGCATTGAGTGCAAGAAGGTTCGTCTGATCTGTAATTCCCATAATAGAATCTGCAAGCACATTTATCTGATCTACAACTTTTGCCTGCTCCATAGCACTTTCAAGATCAGCTTTCATCGCTTTCTTTGTGTCTCTTGCTTTAGCTCTGATAACTGTAGCATTCTCCTTGCCCTCTTTCGCTCTCTTATAAATCAGTTCAACCTGATTTGCACCATCCTGTGCTCTCTGTGCTATGTTCTTTGCAGCATCCTCAATCTCATGTGACATAGAATTGATACTTTCTGTCGTAGCTGCTGTCTCTTCCATAGACGCTGCAACCTCTTCTGTTGTAGCAGAAACATCTTCTATTTCTCCATTTAAAAGACTCATGTTTGCATTTATATCTGTTACAACATGCTTAATCTCTCCGGCATCTTCCTTTACCTCTCCTATAAGGCTGCCCAAATTTGAACGCATAGTCTCAAGTGCATTTGCAAGTATACCAAAATCATCTCTTCTGTTAAGATATTTTCCATCTATCTTACTTGTAAAATCACCTTTTTCCAATATACTCATTTCCCTGCCAACTGCTTCAAGCGGTTTAACAATATTCACAATGATCATAATGATAAGTATTATAAGTAAAACACCTATAGTGCCAGTCACAGCTATATAGATCTTTGTCCTGTTATTTGAATAGTTTGTAAGTTCAGCCTGCTTTGCCGCAACTGTCTTATCTATATCATCAGTATAATTTCCTGTTCCAATAACCCAGTCAAATTCTTTGTAATAGTATGTATAAGAACGTTTTGGAGAAGGCTCTGTTTCTCCCTCCTTAGGGAAATAATACTTGACATATGCTTCTGAGCCTTTGACCGCCTGCTCTATCATCTCTTTTACCATCTTAAAACCTTTTGAATCTTCTGTACTCATACGGTTTGTCCCTTCGGTATCACTTCCAAGAAGTACAACATTGGTTCCATCTGACTTGTCAACCCAGAAATATCCACTGTCACCATATCTCATATCACGAATCTCATCAGCAGCATTTTTCTTTGCCACATCCTCAGTGATCGCTCCACTCTTATATTGCTCATAATAATGTTTTGCAACTGATACTGCCGAAGAAACTTCCAACTTTATATTTTCATCATAAGAATTACGGATACTGCTTTCCATCTCAGCAACTGACTTACTACTTATGTTCTTCATACATGCAGCAGAAAATATTGTTCCAAACAACAATATAGCAAGAACTCCTGCCATGATAATCATCATCTTAAATTTTACTTTTATATGTTTCATAAAAATTTCCTCCTTTTTATAGCCTATTTAGGTAATTTTCCTCCCTTTATTTATGCAATTTTAATGTATTTATTATATTACTTTTCACTTTTTTATGCAACTTTTATACGCTTTTAAAAACAAATTTTTAGTTCTTAAATCGAAAAAGGACAGCTATTTCTAACTATCTAACTATCCTTTTTACTCTTTATTTTTTTGACTAATCTAATGCGAATAACTGTCCTTGAAGCATGTTTAAAGTAGTATAACCCGGTTCTTCCGACTTATCATTCTTTATTTTAAATTTAATCTGGCTGTAGTCTATCTCCTCACTGCTGCCATTTTTATCCCAATCATATTTAAAATAGTATTCATGACCATTCTGCAGATCTTTAAATACATACTCTCCATCTGCATTTTTCTCTGCTTTTATCTCCTTACCTGTTTTTGCATCATATATAGTATCAATATACTTGCAACCCTTTTCACTTCCATCATCACCGGCTGATGTTGAAGGATAGTAAATAGTACAATCAAGTTTTGTTTTTACCGCATTTAACTCAACAGGACTAAAACGTACTTTTGTTTCTCCGCCATCTTCCTTTTTAACGGTATTTCCACTTGAAGCATCAAGATCATATTCCTGTGCATTAGTAATCTGATATGTTGTATTGTCTATGTCAGTAAGTTCTGCTTCTTCATTTAAGATATCTACAACAGGCGGCTGATACGCAGCTCTGTAGGCAGCTATCATTGTATTGATAAAGAGTCTTGCCTCCATATCCTGATTAACAGTAGAATGACCTACTCCTGAATAGAATACATTTGCTTTACTGTAAATATAATAATTGTTTGCTGCATCATATGGTGATATAGCATAAGTTGTAGAACTTCCATCATTTTTACCGCCATCATCTATAAGTGAATACCATACAGTAACTTCCGGGTCTTCCATATTAATCTGATACCATTGACCATGTGTATCACTGATATCTAATGTACTGTCTATCTTAAATGGATATGATGTAACCTGACCATCATTCATCTTACCTGCTTTTGTTGTAATATCATTACCGTTATTAAAACCTGTTTTATCAGCATTGTAATCAGAAGAATTAAGCGGCTTTCCATCAACACCTGTTATCATATATTTATAAGGCATCTTCTGCTGATACTGATTCCAATAACTTCTGTCACCCAAACGCTTCATGGCAAAATATGTGAAACCATGCTTTTCATAAAGTTCATTACGTGATATATCGGTAACAGTATCATAGTCATCATGCTCACTCTGATATTTTTTAAGCTGTTCTCTTTCTTTAGATGACAACTGGTTACTTATTGCTTTATATCGGTTCATTCCCATAACATCACGAAGCTGTGCATTAACAACATAACCAAAATCAGTCGATTTTACATTATTCATTGATGACAGGTCATGTGTAAACAATACACTCTTTCCTAATGTTATAAAATATTTAATATAGTCAACAGCACCATAAGCATTTGAAATATTCTTTCTATAATAAGTATCTCCAAATCCAAAGATAAGCATATTGTAATCTTTAAGTTTGTTTTTAAGTGTAGCTGTATAATTTTTTGGATTAGCATCACTCAAGCCATCTGATATATCAAAAGAAAATTTCTTTCCCTCATTATTATTTTTAAACCAGCTTTCAAATGTATCTACTGTAATTGCTTTGACATTTATCTTATAAGCCTGTATTTTATCATAATACTGTGTAAATAGTTGTTTAGTTTTAAGATTAAGCCCACCCTTATAGTCTCCTTTTGCAGGCATTATCTGAAGAACATTTATCTGTTTTTTGTCAATACCATCACTTCTCTTTGCTACCGAGCATCCTGTTTTTACAAATCTTATACTGCTGTTTGCTGCATTATAGACTTCTATCTTCCACTCCACGACACCTAAAAACAGCCTTGAAAGTCTGCATGTATAACTCTGAGTTTCGTCTGCTGAAAATTCATCACTTGTATAATAAACTTCATCATCAGAATACTTTCCATCCTGATTCTGATCAATATAAATATTATATTTATATTTGCTGTTAGATTCATCCTTGACTTTAAATGCAAACTTTAATACCGACTGGTCTGCACTGTTCTTTGGAAGATACGAACTGTCATTTATTTTATTTGAACTATCTGTCGTACCTTCATATTTTGTCGGTGTCTCCGTAAACTCTATAGAAGCTTTATTTACCTTTAAAGCATTTGTAAATCCATCATAGTCTGCACTGCTGTAAACACCTTTTGATTTGTTTTCTTTAATAAAAGCATATACATTGGAATATTTGTCTATAACTGTTTCGTTATTATTGTACAAATCTGTTACTGCCACTATAGGCTTGCCTGATCTTGCAAAATCTTTAAGTTCAGCTTTTTTTATTTTTGTTATGTCATTTCCAGGAAATCTAAGTGTAATATGTTTTTTTCCTGTATTATCATTCTGAGACCACAAAAATTGAACTGAACGATCCTGTGAACCATCATTCTTAACTTTTCTCTCAGTACTAGTCATCACATCACCCGTATGGAAATAAATTTTTCCCTTCATAGATGAATCATTCCACACGGTTTTTCCATTTGAATCCTTATTATATGCACTGTCATCAAGTCCCATAAAGATCATGTCGTACTTACTATTTATATCCTCAGTTTTTCCGATATACTCCGCAGTTGTCATATGCGTAATCTTAATTTCAGAATCAAAATCAGCAAGCAACATCCGGACATACTTTTCTGTCAGATAGTATTCAGGTTTTATAGCCTTTCCATCAGATTTACTGTCATCCTTTACCATATTAACACTCGGTTCAAGATCAAGTACATTTATAATATTTTTTTTCTCATCATCTGGTTCATCATTGTCACGCAAAAACTGTAAAATATACTGAATACCAACAGCAGCAGTTTTAGCATCCCCGTTTCTATTTGTATTAGCATCAAGATACTCCTTCAAATCAGTAAATCTTGAAAGATCAACTCCTATATCATTGTTATAACACTGTGTTAAAGGCTTATCACCCGGATATGTAAATACATGCCCATGTATCCAGTTGCCAGCGTTTGCATTTCCTGTCATGTTTCCCGCAAAATTATATTTTTTCCACAATTTTGTCTTATCTTCATGACTAAACCAGTAATCATATTCATGACAATTTCCCCATATATCCTTTTGAGAAGGATCTACAACATAAAATGTATAAAAAGTCCAATACTCCGCTGCATCACCACTTTGAATAGTAAGCTTTCCATCTTTTATGAGCGGATTGTTTTTATCATAATAAAGATTTTTAAACACCTTATAATCCATACTTAAAAGCATAACACTGAGCTTATATACATTGTTGTTACTTCCATATGCTGTATATTTATCGCCAACTGAATTAAGATTCCAATCCTTTACATCAAATGTTACCTGTTTTCCCGTACCACTTTCTGCACCATCATACACCCTACGGTCAATTATAACTCCTGCCCAATCCTTTTCCAATGTTGCCCTGTTATAAATCTTCTCAACAACTTCCCATGACAAATCCCTGTCTTTTCCTACGAAACTATCCTTATAATCAGTTACATCAGATTTATGACCTAAACGATTATACTTCTTCCACAAATCCACAAGTCCCCTATCATGACTTTTATTTGAAATTGATATAAGATTAGAATATGTTATCCACTCAGGGTTTTCATTCAGTTCTTTTGGTGTGATAGTTTTAATAACAACTGAATATTTGTCCGCCTGCTCCTGACTTTTTAATGCTCTCGTCTTAAGCAAAAAGTTGTCTTTATTTTTATAAATATAATATGTCCATGTAGTCTTTACACCGCCCTCATTATCATCTTTCTTAGACTCACGTTTTGTATATCTCCTATCTCCCTTTTCCTTTAAAATCGTTTTAGTATCATTAAAATCTATGCCCTTATAATCATCTTTTTCATACTCATTAACAGTATGCCAGATAATATCTCCGCCATCTTTTTTTACAATACTGCCATCTTCATTCTGTGCAAAGCATCCTTCTCCTGAATCCGTTTTTTCATAATAACCATTTAAAGTCTTATCTTCCCAAAAATGTTGCAAACTTTGTGAACCGCCATCATAATATTCAGCTTTTCCCTCTTTTTCATCAGGAAAGAAAAAGCATTGCGATGCCTGTTTTACATACGCCGAACCATTCGTTCCTATTGTAGTTATCCCTCTACGACCAAACATATGCTCAGCATCAACAGGCTCACACCCTTTTATCTGATACCCAAACTCCGCATACTCCTCATACGGAACTATCTCAAGGATAAGAAAAGGGTTTTCCTTTGTTCCACGTTTATACTTAGGATTCTCCACCTTCTTCGTATCAGGTAACTGATTAAGGCTTTCTATAACTCCACGCGTAACCTTCTGCTCTGCAACCGCACTCATCTGTTTCAAATGCAGTGCATACCCCACACAACCTGCAAGTACAAGTACAAAAACAAGACTTCCACATATGTATTTAACTTTCTTTCTAAACATAACTGTTGCCCCTTTCTTATTTTTTCAGCTTATTTCTAACCTTAATCGCATTTTCTACTTCATATTTGTGTGTTCCCTGACTGAGTGTCAGTTTTATATTTACTACACTTGAATCTGTTTTCGCATAAAATCCTTTTATATGCTCACCTATGCAGTTATCTTCTTTCTCATCTGCCTGTGTATATGTAAGTGTATCTGAATCAGATGATGCTATATTATCGAATGACTTCACATACATTTTGCCATTATCAATCCATATCACTTTTTTCTTTGTCTTTTCTGACGGCTGAGCCACACCACTTGGAAGCTTTGTATCTGTAGTCCTTGGTATACAATATATCGTCAGCTCATCAGGATTTCCAACATCCTCTTTAACCTTTATGCGGTTTCCCTCCATTATCCACTTGCCAAGCTGCTCCATAAGCACCTGTGACTCCGACTGCAGGTCGGCAGTTTCCGATGTATACTGATAATCATTTTGTGCGGTTTTTACAAGAAGTGTCGTAACCCCAAGTATAATACTCGAAATTGCAACCGCTATAATAAGTTCTACCAGTGTTATACCCTTATTCCCCATTTTCCACACTCCTTCCTTATTTTACTCCAAAATATGTTTACCGGTATCTTTTATAAGCCGTATCTCATGCTTACTGTTTCCTTTAAATATAATTGTAGAAACATTTGTCTTATCACTAAAATCTGACGATTTATTATAAACTATGGTAATAAATTTCTGTCCGGTAACCTCACCCGCTGTGGTTTCATCATTCTGATAAATCTTTATAGCAGCCGCACCTATCTTCGTGCCGTTTTTATCAAACTTAGAGGTATCAAACAATGTTATTTCTTCATTCAGCACCTTCATATAACAGCCATCGTCAAGGCGGTAAATATACATATACGGTGTCTTTGCCTTACTCATTGTACGCACCTGAAGTTTATCAAGTGCAGTATCAACCTGATTTGCAGCCCTTTTTACATTTATATCACGCAGGTGCCCCATATAAAGAACAGTTGTGCTTGCAAATATTATAAGAATTGCCATGACTAATATCATCTCAATAAAAGTAAAACCTTTTTTATCCTTTAAAAATTTTACTTTTAGATATCTACAATATTTTTCTGTCACTATTTTCACCTCACAATTTCTTTTTATATCTGCAAAGAAAAGATTATTCTTCATTCTTCTTCCAATTCTCGTATGAGATATAATCTGCTATCTCAACTCCACCAAACGAATCTGCTGAAAGATAAGTGTCCTCATTTATCACTCCATTGAAAATAACATTTTTCAAAGTATCCTGAAATAATCCTGATACAAGAACTTCATCTGATGTTACAGTTGCATTTGCTGTCAAATTTATCTCTCCACCTGACAGTATCAGTCCTTTAAATTTTCCATGCACAGTTACATTTCCTGTTGCTATTACAATTCCTTCAGTATAATCTGTTGGTAAAATATAGTTACTATCCACTAGAATAACTACCTTGTGTTGCAACGAAGCTATATCCTTTTCATCCTTGATCTTGCATACTCTCGCTGAATCACCATTTGCATCAACAATTTCTTTTACTTTATCTTTATTTACAAGATAGTCAAATAATGGGCTTTTTGTTTTATCTTCCTGTGCATCTTTTTTATTTCCATCTGTTATGCGAACATTGTCATCTGTTACGCCCTCATGTGCCGCTGTAAGTCCAAGCTGTAACGCTTTATACTTCTTTGCAAAATTTGCTGCACTTGTAAAAATGCTTCCACTTACATCCCAATCCGATGAATCAACTCCCAATGCTACTTTCTGCTTTAATTGAGTATCAGCTTTTTCTCTATACAAAATATTGCCACCTAATGTAATAACCTTACTTTCATCTACTACTAATGCATCTTTTGTGGCGTAGATACTTGCATTTGCATCAACTTTACTCTTATTCTCTTTATAGTATTCTGCAAAAAAATCATTTGCTTTTTGCTCAGACTTAAAATTAAGATAATAGTTTACAAATAAATTCTTATCACCTACTGATTCACTCATACTGTAATAATATGGCACAACTTGTTTTTTGGCATCAAGATAGTTAGAAATATTGCTTACTTTTGTCGCATTTTCATATTTTTTAAGACCTGTTTCAGTAAATTTTACTGCCGGATTTTCTGATTTAACATCCAGATATTCTGATGGTACATAATACGCAAGCTGATTTGTTCTTACAGCAAGTGATTCACCCATTGTAATATCAGAATTTCCCATGCTGCTTGCACCTCTTGAAATAAATGTTTTTCCTGAAAGTACAAGGCTTTTTAGTTTTTCCATATTAAGCTTACTATTCTTTCCATTTATTATGACCGCACTATTATACGATGCATCATTTCGGCTGTCACTTTCTTTGGTACCATAATTTTTCTGAAAATTGTACCCATAATAAACACCAGATACTTCCACATTACTATTTTCACCATCAATTGACAAATCATCGGCAACATAACTGATTCCATCTATTAAAAGCTTTGAACCTTTTCCTGTCGTTTTTATATTCTGTGTCCAAATACCCAAATCAGACACATTCCCACTTCTTATTATAAGTGACGCTCCATTGCCTGATACAATATCTCCGCGTGTAATAATAGTATCTCCACTAAATACCGCTGCACTGTTAGTCTCTGAACTCTTTATACCACCTGCACCTGCATATACATTACCAGATACAGCTATATTATCTGCACTTGCATCTATGCTGTCATCCGCAATAAGTGCATATTTCATAAAAGCTGCCGTCTGAAACTTTTTGTCAAATACCATCTTAGGTGCCTCAAATACAATATCCGTCTTAATATCCGTTCCATACCCTGTATTTTCCTCATGTGCAACTTTTATATTTTTGAGAATAAACACGCCCTTTTTATAATCAATGTCATATTCTGCATCTGACTCACTTGTCTTAAAACACTCTCTTTTAGCTTTTTTAATATCATCTGGATCAGTTTTCTTTGCTATACAATCTTTTACAACATCAACCTTATATTTCGCTATTGTATACAATTTTTTGTTTGAATCAATATCATCTGGACTTGTATTTTTTGCCACACTGTTATCCCAAAATTTATCCTCCAGCTTTTCAAGATACTCTATCTGAAACTGTTCCTGAAGATTTTTACCCTCTGATGTATAAATGCTGTAATTTTCAAGGACATCTGAATACGACTCTTTTACCGCTTCCGCAGATATTTCACTAAGTCCGCTTTTCATCATATCCATGATATCTTCGGTGTTGTAGAAGTTCTTTCTGGTACTGCTCTGTACTTCCTTCATCTCAATATTTGTCATTGTAATCTTTGTTATTATAAGAGCTACTACACTGACAAATGTAAGGATTATAAGCACTGCGATAAGCGCAGAACCTTTATTTTGTTTTGCAAAAGATTCATGTTTTCTCATCACGGCTTCTCCCCCTTTGTTCCATCAATGGTTATATATGGCTTTGCTCCCGCAACCCCTGCTTTTCCTTTTTCATATACGGAAACTTCAAAGTTTATAGTATGTACTGATGCAAAGTCATCTTCTGATAACTTTTTCGGTCTTACCGGACTTCCCGAATCTGTTTCGCTTATCTTCTTTAAAATCTGCGAGTTATTAGAGGCTACATCCCCGGTTCCGACATTGCTGTAAAGTTCTGCCACATTAAGTCCTGTTATATACATCTTATAATTTGTCGGCAGACTGTCAGATACCGATCTTTTCTGAGCCACAAGATATAATTTATCAGGTATATTTATGTCTGTAGTCATATTTTTTATATTCATATAATCATTCTGATTAAATGTATGATATAAAATAAATAAGTTTTTAAGTTCTGATATTTTTGTATCTATAAGAATATTGCTTTCATATTCATCACTTGACGAACTGTTAGCAGGATCAAGTCCTGTTGCGACATATACATACTTTACATTTATTGTATACTCTGTTTCTGAAACAGCTTTGCTTATCTCAATATCAATCGTTCTTTTTATCTTTGCCTTTATCTCATCATCTGTAAGTTTATGGCTTACCTCTGCGCCACTATGTTTCTGTTTGTAATCATCACAATACGAAGCATAAACTGACTTAAACTTCAATAAAGCATCATCATCCTGATTTTCATCAGGCACAAGAATAGAATTTGTATTGTCAAATCCATATATTTTTTTAGCTTTATCCCACGCATTATCTTCTGATTTTACATCAATCGTAACATCATAGTTTTTGTCAATCTTATCCGCATCACCTTTGAAGCTTATATTTCCATTTCCTTCCGCACCTTGCGTGTTAAGTCCATTTTGCGTTACTTCATATTTTTTATCTAAAAGATACGGGATAGTATAAACATCCTTAAAAGTTCCATCAGGCTGTTTCTCAGTCTTTGCCTGTATAAGCGTATCCTGCCCCTTAAGTTCTTCTGCGATTTCCTGTGCGAGAAGTGTCGCTTTCTGATCAGCCGCCATCTTTGTGTTGTATCCCATAGATTTTCCAAAATAATTTAAAAGTGATATTGTAAGAATTGCAAGTATTGCCATCGCAAGCATAACTTCAACAAGTGTAAATCCTGCATTTTCACCTGTCTGCATCTGCTTATTTTCTCCAATATCATTTCTTTTTGCAGTACAATTACAATTCATACAATATCACCTCAACCAATTCGCCTTTAAAGCTACTTTGAACCAAATATATTTTTAACGCCGTCAGTAACCCCTGTAGTGTCAGGTTCCTCATATGGCTTTCCGTTATTAGGAAGATAATAAATATTAAGTGTAAGAGTTCCTGAAAGTTTTCCTGTCTCACTGTCAAATGTAGAAGTTATTGCCGGAACTGTCATACGATCAGCATTTTTATTTACATACTGATTAAACTTTTTAAGTCCACTGTAGGAAGCAGTATATGACACTGTTACTGCCATATATTGTCCCTGTACTGAAGCACTGGCTGAATTATCTGTACTTGAATCCGTAGTTTCTGAATCTGTGCTTGACGAGTCACTGCTGTCGGTACTTGCAGAAGTATCAGCCTCAGCACTTCCTGATGAATTACCTTTTACAAAACTAAGCTGACTAACTTTAAAATCCATTTTTTTCTCTATATCACGGAATATCGACATAGCTTTTTCTTCTGTTACATCAACAGGATATTTATTTTTTATCTCCTCTTGTTTTTCCTTAAGCTCTGCTGTCTCTTTTCTTATCTGCTTCTCTCTTGCAATCTTGCTCTCAAGCTGCATTACCTTCTGTTCTTTCTGCTCATTTTCAGTTTCTATGCTCTGAGCCTTGCTCATCCCTTTGCTGAATACAAAGAAATATGATGCTGCAAGCAGACAGATTCCTAAAAATATTATTAGAAGTTTTTTATCTGACTCTGACATTTTTAAATCAAGTTTCTTGTTCATCTTTTCCCTCCTACTCTGTCTGTCCTGCATCACCTGATGTTGAAGTATCGCTGTCTGTAGCTGAGTCATCAGCCTCATTTGCACCATCAGGATTATAATTTGCCATTACTGAAAATTCCCATGATGCATTTGCTTTGCCACTTGTACTATCTCCGCCCTGTGCTATCGACGGCGTAGAAATATCTTTTATAAGTTTCACCCTCCTGAGATTTTCCAGAAGTTTTTCAGCTCTTATTCTCTTTGCAGTAGTAAGATTGAGTGATATCACATCCCCCTCTATCTGCATGCTTCTTACTTTCATTCCTTTTGGAAGTTTTCTCTCAAGCTCGCCCATTAAAAGAAGATATTTTTCATTGCTGGTCTTTGATGCAGCATCTACTGCCTCATATTTCTGTTCACTCTGTCTTGCCTGTTCATTCTCATTATAAACTTTTTCTATATATGACATTTTAGAAATCTCTTCATCAAGTTCTTTCTGATGAGATACTGCCATAAACTGTCTGACAGTTGACGTCAGTATAAGAACAACACTTATCAGTACACATGCTGAAATAGTCACATATGCTGTATGCATTCCCTTGCTCTTATCCTGCTGTTCCTCTATTTCTTTTGATTTTACATCAATAGGTGCTATCGTCGCTCCGACAATAGAAAAATATCCTATTGTACTTACTGCTCCGTCTTTTTCAATATTCTTGCAGTTTTTGAAATCTATAAATGAGCTGTAGTCAAGACTATGTATAGGCATAGGTATCTCATTTTCAAACATCTTTTTAAGGCCTGCAAGTCTGAAACCGTCACCTATAAGAAATAGTTCACCTTTAAGTTTTCCGCCGAGCTGTGTCTGATAGTAATCAAGCGCAGTATTTACTACATTCAAATGATAACTAAGTGAATCCCTTATATCTTCAACAGCGTTTTCAAGAGCTGCTGCACTCTCTTCATCAGCACTATCTGTCTCGGGAAGCCTGAAAAGTATCTCATTTTTCATCAGATACTGGTATGCCTCATATTCATCCTCGACATTGAACACATCATAATCAAGCAGACCTGTCAACGCATTTTCAAAGCCATACGGTGTAACACGCTGGAATGTAATCTTGTCATCCTGAACTATAGTTATAACTGTTGACTGTTCCTCAAGCTGTACCGCAATAAAGTTTGTCTGTTTGCTGTTTTTAAGAAGTTGTACTGCACCATTTCCTATATAATCAAATGTTTCAATCCTGATACCGGCAATCTCAGCAAATGAGTAATAGTTACTTAAAATACTGTTTGGTACGGCAACAAGCATATATTTGACAAGTTTCTTTCCATCTTTCTCTGTTTCGCCCATCTTACTATGGCTGATAACATAGTCAGACACATCCATAGGAAAATAATCTTTTATCTGCACATTTATAATAGAAGCAACTTTATTTTCTTTTACCGGTGGTATTGCGATTTCTCTTGTAACTATCTTTGATGATGCGAGTGTAAATACAACTTCTCTCTCTTTTATTCCATACTTTTGAAGTGCATCTACAAGTGCTGCCGCAAATTCTTCTTTATCTCTTATGTATCCGTCATCAACAGCATGTTCAGGTGTTCTGAATGTAAATGCTTTATAAATCTTTGGTGATGATTTTTTATAGTCAACAAGACCTACCTTAGTCAGCCATATGCCGGCTTCAATACTTACTACCTTCTTACCCATTTTTATTCCTTTCTGTTTACAGCCGGATTTTTTCAGCTTAAAAAATGTCTGATACATACTTTTTAAGACATTCCCTAAGCTCAAAAAATCCGGATATATGTTTATATTTTTCTTCTTATATCCTTTTTCTTCTTATCTGCAAAGTATGTTGACATACCAGTCAATCATCCCATTTCCCCACAACGCTGCGATAAATATCCCCAGTGAAAGATACGGCCCCATTGCAAGCATATGCTTTGCACCGCTTACCTTCATTCTTATAAGATGGATAACTGAACCTAGTATACACGCAAGTATAAATGCGAGTATTATAAGCTTCCATCCGAGAATAAGTCCTGCCGCCGCCATAAGCTTTACGTCTCCGCCGCCTATCGCCTGACCGCCTGACAAAAAATAGATTATAAATAATACAATACTTACACATATCATACCCACAAGATGTGAGACGATATTTTGTCTGTCTATAATACACATAACTGCACCGATAACAGCTAATGTTATATTAAGACATAATGGAATTTCAAATGTTCTCTCATCGATCATTGTCAAAACAATAAGAACAGAAGTCATGAGACAATACAGCACACTGTTTATATTGATACCATTTGCCATGAAAACGATAACATACAGTATGCCGTTAAGTGCCTCAATCAATGGATACTGCTTCGATATTTTAGCTCCGCAGTTTCGACATCTGCCCCTTAAAATGATGTAGGAAAACACCGGAAACATATCATACCAGTGCAGCGTCGCACCGCAGTTCATGCAGTGTGAGCGCGGCATAATACTTTCTTTTTCAGGAATACGGTAGATACAGACATTTAGGAAGCTGCCTATAACGATACCGTACAGGAATATAATTATGTAAAGTAAGATTGTGATTTGCACTGGCATTTTGGTTTGTCTCCTTTGGGATTATAAGTCAGCTTCAACAGAACTGAATACTTTGTCTGAGCCACTATAAGCCTGAGTAGTAGCTTTTTTACCTTTTAAATCAATCTTAATTTCAATTTTGTCAATACTCTTACCCTTTGTTGACTTCATTTTTCCCTGTAATGTCTCTATCTTATCATATGTTTTTTCTGTAATT
The DNA here is from genome assembly GCA_934320895.1 of uncultured Lachnospiraceae bacterium. Classification (GTDB taxonomy): domain Bacteria; phylum Bacillota; class Clostridia; order Lachnospirales; family Lachnospiraceae; genus Butyribacter. Next base: position 166,646 of record CAKRFY010000001.1, read on the forward strand.
TCTGGAGCAAGTAACTTAGCATCATCACTTGCAGGATTGTATACATCAATTGTTATAACAGGATCTGTGTCATTTGCTGTAGTTTTAACTTTATCAGCATTCTCAGAATAAGCTGTAACTGCTGCTGTACTATAGCTGTTGATTATCTGTAAATCCTTTGACTCTTTTGACTTATTGATATAAGGAATTACCTGTGTTCCAACGATACCAACGAGGATAGCCATGATAGCGATAACGATGATAAGCTCTACGAGAGAGAATCCCTTGTTTCCTTCCTCCTTTCTTTTCTTCATTTCATTAAGCTTTGTCTGTAAAAAATTCATTTTCCTTAATCTCCTTTTTAATGTTAAGTTTTTAGTATATACCAAGCCTAAGGTCTTTCCCAAACCCCGAAGCTCTTTTATATCATATGCCCCATGGCGGCACATAATAATCATAATAATAGAATGAACACTAAAATGTCCATATCCTGTGCAAAAAATCATGCACAAATTTGTAGTGAAGTCAAGCATATATTCGCAATCCGCTTTGATACTTGCTTGATAATGTTAACCTATACTGTCATACATACTGTATATTGGCAGCATGATCGCTAGTATGATAGGTACGACTACGACTGCCATTATGATAATGATGATCGGCTCAAGTGCAGCCATAAGTGACTCTGTCGCCATCTCCACCTCATCATCATAATAATCTGCAATCTTATCAAGCATGTCCTCCATATTACCTGTCTGCTCGCCTATCTCGATCATATGGCATACAACAGGAGGAAACACACCGCTTTCTGTAAGCGGTTTTGACAACGGAAGTCCATGTGTAACATCATCCTCAGCCTTTTTAAGTGCCCTCTTTACGACTTCGTTTGTCATTATCTTTCTGACTATCGCGACGGCATCTACCATCTGTATACCTGATGCCATCAGTGTACTGAGCGTCCTTGTAAGTCTCGCCGACGCTGTCTTTATGGTTAAAGTTCCAAAAAGTGGAATCTTTAATGCAATTCTTCCTATAAGCATCGCACCGCTGTCTGTATTTTTAATAGCTTTAAATGCTACTACGATACCAGCTACTATAAGCAGCATCACATACCAGTAATCTACAAAGAAATCACTGACCGACATAACAAACTTAGTTATCGCCGGAAGTTCTCCGCCTCCAAGATCATCAAATGATGCTGTAAATGTCGGTACTATCTTTATCATCATAATAGCTACTACTACTACGATAACTAATATAAGTATGATAGGATAAATCATGGATTTTACTATCATTCCTTTAAGATGTGCATCTTTTTCAAAATGTTCGGCAAGTCTGCTAAATGTCGTGTCCATACTTCCCGATGCTTCACCAGCGGATACCATATGTATCATAATCTCTGGAAATATCTTCGGGTAATGTGACATGGCATCTGCAAGCGTCTCACCTCTCTGAACTTCACTGCTTACATTTTTAATGGCATTTTTAAATGATTTATTCTCCGTTTGGTTGGAAAGCATGTCAAGTGCCGTGATAACAGTGACACCTGCGTTTAATATACTCTCGAACTGACGGCAGAACACTCCGAGTTCTCTCGGTTTGACCGCTTTTCCTATATGTATGTCCAAATCTTTGTTTAGCGCATTTGCCGGTGCAACCTTTACTATCAAACTGCCGTTTGAACTTAGCTTGGCTTTTGCTGCTTCTAAGTTCGGAGCTTCAAGTGTACCGGTTTTAGTCTTTCCGCTCGGCTGCACAACCTCATAATTATAATTTTCCATTGGCAATTTCCTTTCAGAACCGTTAAGTACAGTGAATATCAATTTTCACCATGCTAGTGTACTGTAATCTCTAGAATAATTTACCACGCATCTTCGTGTCGTCCTGTGCAAATTCTACTGCACTGTCAGCCGATATTTTGTGTTTGAGGTACAGATCAAACAATGAGTCATCCATCATTATCATGCCGTTTTTCTTACTTGTCTGCATAATAGATGGAAGCTGATGCGTCTTGTCCTCTCTGATAAGATTCTTTATGGCAGGTGTTCCAAACATTACCTCAAATGCTGCTATCCTGCCCTTTATATCTGCCCTTGGCAAAAGCTGCTGCGATATAACTGCTTCAAGTACTGATGCAAGCTGTATTCTGACCTGCTCCTGCTGGTGCGGTGGAAATACATCTATGATTCTCTCAATCGTAGGTGCAGCACCTATCGTATGAAGTGTAGAAAATACAAGGTGGCCTGTCTCTGCTGCCGTAACGGCTGTCGAGATAGTATCAAGGTCACGCATCTCTCCGACAAGTATAATATCCGGATCTTCACGAAGTGCCGAGCGCAACGCATCACCATAGGACTCTGTATCAAGTCCTATCTCACGCTGATTTACTATCGCCTTTTTATGATTGTGAAGGTACTCGATAGGATCTTCAAGTGTTATTATATGAACATTTTTTTCATTATTTATAATGTCTATAAGTGAGGCAAGTGTCGTTGATTTACCACTTCCTGTAGGCCCTGTAACAAGCACAAGTCCTCTCTTTTTCTTTGTAAGTTCTATGACATGGTGTGGTATTCCAAGACTTTCTGCACTCGGAATACTTGTCCCGATAAGTCTTAATACCGCTGCATATGAACCACGCTGCTTAAATGCATTTACACGAAATCTGCCGACTTCGTTTATGGCGTAGGCAAAATCAAGCTCTCCCTTTTCTGCCATCGTCTTTTTCTGTGACTCCTTCATCATAGATTCAACGAGTTCCTTTGCCTTGTCTGGCATAATTTTCTCAAAATCAGGCATTTCACAAAGTTCGCCACGAATTCTGCATTTAGGTTTGATACCAACCGTGATATGTAGATCTGATGCGCCAAGTTCTTTCGCTTTCATCAGAAGTGAATACATATTAGTTTCCATAACTTCTCCTCCTAATTGTTCTCGTATGTAACACGACGAACTTCATCTACTGTAGTAATACCTTTTAATACATAGTCTATAACACTCATTCTAAGTGTCTTCATACCATTTTTAAGTGCTATCTGCTCAAGAGTATCGGCATTTTCACCTTTGTTTATCGCTCTTTTTAGCTCACGGTTTACCGGCATTATCTCATACACACCGATTCGACCATAATAACCTGTTCCTCCACACCGCACACATTCACAATGGCGCGCTTTTTTTATCATAAGCTTTTCAGAATTGTCTTTAAGTCCAAGTTCTCTTTTATCATCCTCTGTTGCTTCTACCATCACGCCACACTCCGGACAGACTCTTCGTACAAGTCGCTGTGCAATAACTCCTATAACAGAATCACCGATCATGTAATTTTGAACTCCCATATCTTCAAGTCTGGTGATCGTGCTTGCCGCACTGTTCGTATGAAGTGTGCTTACAACAAGATGCCCTGTGATAGATGCTTTTACGGCAATCTCTGCTGTCTCGGCATCTCGTATCTCTCCTATCATGATGATATCAGGATCCTGTCTTAAGATCGAGCGAAGTGCTGAACCAAATGTAAGTCCTGCTTTTTCATTTACCTGAACCTGATTTATGCCATTGATATTAGCCTCAACTGGATCCTCTACTGTAATTATATTCACACCTTCAACATTTAATTCACTTAATGCGGTGTAAAGTGTTGTCGATTTTCCGCTTCCCGTAGGCCCCGTTACTAATATTAAACCATTATTGTGGCTCAGTATATCGTTAAATTTTTCCAGTTCATCATCTGGAAATCCAAGGTCTCTTTTGTCTCTTGTAAGACCGGTCTTTTGTGCAAGTCGCATAACTGCCTTCTCGCCGTATACTGTCGGAAGCAATGATACTCGTATATCATACTCCTGCCTGTCGACAATAGATGTTGCTCTTCCGTCCTGCGGCCTTCTTTTTTCCGAAATATCAAGTCCGCTCACTATCTTTATTCGGGCTATCATAGCAGCATGAAGTGCTATGTCATGCCTCATTTCTTCATGCAGTACACCGTCTACACGAAAACGTATACGAACCTGATTTTCCATAGGCTCTATATGAATATCGCTCGCCCTTTTATGTACTGCCTGTTCTATGATCTGTCTGACGAGTTTAACAATCGGTGCTTCTGTCTGGTCTTCACGCTCTTCATTCTGAACTGCACCGTTATTTTGCTGCTGCCTCTCTCTTGTGTACTGCTCTGCCACACGAAGTACCTCAGCATTTCCGTAATATCTGTCTATAGCCGCAGCTATATCACTCTGAACTGTCACACATCTCTCAATCTGGAAACCCGTTATGATTGATATATCGTCCATAGCTCTGATATCAAGCGGATCACTCATCGCTACTTTTAATATATTTGGATTTTTCTCGCTAAACGCGAATGGAATCAGACTATATTTACGCAATACCGACTCGTCGATCATCTTTATAATCTCATCCTGAATACGGATATTTGACAAGTCTACACTCTCTATACCAAGCTGCTGCTGCAATGCTTCCATGATCTGCTGCTCTGTCGTAAAACCAAGTTCTATAAGCACGCTTCCCAGCTTTTCACCTTTTTTCTCGGTCTTTTGCATCTCTAATGCCGTACCGAGCTGTTCTTCTGTGATAACCCCTACTTCTACAAGAAGATCCCCAAGTCTTTTTTTCTTTCTATAACCTGCTGCCCTCACTACAAAAATCACCTCATGATCATTTTTACCCTTATTTTACCTTTTTCCCTTTATGATTTTTGTTTTAATTCTCAATTTCACCCTTAAATCAATTTTTTTCAACCTATAATTTTTATAGAATACACCCTATTTATAAAAAAATCAATATTTTCTCAGCATAATTTTTATTTAAACTATTTTACTTATATACAAAAAAATCACTTGTTTTTTCGCCATTTCTTCTATTTAACAAACTTTTTTCACCCAAAAAAGGCGAATATAAATGCTTTTTTGCTTACATTTACATCCGCCTTCAACATGAAGAATTATATAAAATTTCATCAGTAACTATACAAGTTTTATAAATGCAGCTGTCTGTGCTGATGCTTTAACAGACTTCCCGTCACTTTCTACATTTCCGCCAAAACTATAGATTTTTTCTCCAAGTTTTCCTTCAAATTCAAATGTAACATCTTTTGCTGAAGGATTTATTACTACAAGGATTTTCTCGTCCTCACTGCTTCTTACATATGCAAGCGGATAAGTATCTTTCTTGGCTGCGACAAATTCTATCTCACCTTTACTTAAGAGTGCTGTATGCTCTTTTCTTATCTTTATGAGTTTCTTTATCTCATTGTAAAGTGAATCTTCATCTGCTGCCTGATTTTTCACTGTTGGACGGTTTTCATCACTGTCCTGCGCAATATAAAGCATTTCTTTCTTGGCATTGCTAAATCCTGCATTTACACTGTCATCCCACTGCATAGGTGTTCTTGAACCTGTTCTTCCATATCCACCCTCTACTGATGTAAGACCTTCAACATATTTCATGCCAATTTCATCACCATAGTAGATAAATGGAGCACCCGGCATTGATAAGAGGAATGCAAATGCAACTTTAAGCTCATCACCCTTAATTTCCTGTGAAATCCTGCCCATATCATGGTTTCCTGAAGGAATACACATAAGTCCCTTCTTTTCTGATTTCTCATAATTTTCAAGATATTTTTCTACAAAAGCTGATATATCACCTTTTCCTCTTGACGAGAAGAATGGCTCCTCACAGCGGAATAAGTCATTATAGTGAGATGGCCCAAAGTGAAGAAGAAAATCCATATGGAAACCACCCTGAAGTGACTTATCAGGCTCTCCCCATTCTGAAACCATTGCAGCATTTGGAAATTCCTTATCAAGAAATTCTCTTACATTCTGCCAGAGTTTTATCGTTCCTTTTCCATCCTCATCATTTTTCACAAGGGAACCTGCCATGTCTACTCTGAAACCATCTGCACCCATCTGAAGCCAGAAACGCATAACATCTTTCATTGCTTCAAGCGTAGCTTTCGGCCCCTCATCATCCATTGACTGCTGCCAAGGACGCTCTGGTTTATAATATCCATAATTTAATGCTGGCTGGTGTGAGAAAAAGTTTACTGCACATGAACCATCCCTGTCTGAGATTCCCCTGATACAGCCCATTCCCTGTGGTTCCTCCCAAATGCTGTCTGTCCAGACATATCTGTCTGTAAATTCATTCTTTTCAGCCTTCATTGACTGTTTGAACCACTCATGCTGTACAGAAGTGTGTCCCGGAACAAGGTCGAGAAGAATATGCATATCTCTTTTGTGTGCTTCTTTAAAAAGATTTGCAAGATCTTCGTTTGTACCATATCTAGGTGCAACCATGTAATAATCTTCAACATCATAACCCGCATCACCGAAAGGCGATTTGAAACATGGATTTATCCATATAGCATTACAGCCTAAATCCTTTATGTAATCCAGTTTCTCTGTGATACCATTTATGTCACCTATACCATCAGCATTTGTGTCGTTGAATGATTGTGGATAGATTTCATAAAAAATTGCATTGTCAAGCCACTTTGGACCTTTTGTATTACTCATAGTTCATTAATCCTCCTGTTTTTCTAAACTTTTGACTTCGTGTTATTTTAACAATATAATAATACTTGATACTGCTTATATTCTAGCAAAAAAGTTTCGAAAACTGATACTATACTAGCTTAAATTGAGGGATAAATACTATGAATAAAAAAAATACATTACAAGAAAACATACACCATAGCAGCGCGCTCATTCCATTCAGCTACTATAAAAGCGCCATTCCTGATTTTTTTCCTTTTGTTCCAATGCACAGCCATTCTGAGTGGGAACTGAACTATATAACTGAAGGCGAAGCATTTTTTATTACGGATAAGACAAAAATAACAGCATGTGCAGGGGATATCGTTCTCTTTTTCCCACACATGCTGCATGCTATTGAATCTGATACTAAGATTATTTATGATACCGTGGTGTTTAACACGGATATGCTCGGGAACACAAATGACCGCTGTTTTTCACAAATACTCTCTCCCATGTGCAACCTATCTGCCGACCTTTTACATATCACAGCTAAAAATAAATTTTATGAAGAAATGCATCAATGCGCCTCAACTGTAGTCTGGTGTGCCATTCAAAATTCGCCACAGGCAGACTTGCTTATGAAAGGAGAAATCATGCGCTTTTTATGGTATGCCTTTTCAGGAAACTCCATAGTTTTTAACAAAAAACAGCCACAGAGCAATGAGATCCGTGAAATCCTCTACTATATAAATGAGCATTACAATGAACCTCTCACAATAGAATTTCTAGCTGCAAAAGCACACCTTAGCAAAAGCTGGTTTATGCGTAAATTTCACGATACCGTAGGTGTTGGTGCTATCGAATATATAAACAAACTGCGCATCCAAAAAGTATGTGAAATGCTCCTTGACGGCAATAAGATAGCTGATGCTGCTTTTGAGTGCGGATTTCAAAATCTATCAAACTTTAACAGGCTTTTTAAGGCTATGGTCGGGTGTACACCGAGAGAATATCCGGACGGGCGAAGTATGTGAGGAAAAGAGAATTTTATCGTTTGTAAATTTTTCCTTTATCACACTACTACTTCAAGTATCCTTTTGCCTTTATACTCCAATTCACTTATTCCAATCTTTTTGTTTTTATTAAAATTAAAACTAAGCAGATAACCTTTATCCTGTTTATAATACTCAAGATAATCAAACAACTGCTTCTCTCCCCGTGAATTATATTCATCTCCATGCCAGATTTTTAACTCAATAATAAATCTTCTACCTTTATAATCTACTATTATGTCAGTACGCCTGTTATTTCTCGTCCGTGCTTCAATATAATAATTTCCTGTACCATTTATTATAGGCTTTAAAAACAAAAGAAAAAGTTTTCTGCCATTTTCTTCTACAAATCTGTGGTCATTATCAGTATATATTTCCTCAAAATACTCAAAAAACTTTTTCATAACAAGATCCATTTGCAGCATATCTGAAGATATAAACTGATTTCTGTCTGCTGCGGCATCTATATACAATTTTTCATCAATTGCCATTTCTGATAAAAATGTATCATAAAGCTGTGTCTCAAAAATTCTGTTTGACACCGCCACAATACCATTTTTGTCTTTCAAGAATCCAAATGTAACTCCCAGATTTATTATTGGATTTTCCCTTTTAAACGGGAAATCAATTCCGTCAAACAATATTTTTTGAAGCATATTTTTTAATTTATGATAATCCAACAGCTTCTTTGTCATATCATCAAACAAAGTATTAGGCTCTTTTAACAAAATCTTTACTGCCTGCAAAACTCCCTCTTTAGTCCATGCATCTCTTTCACTTCGTTTTCCAATGCTCACCGCAACTCTTTCATCAATCAATTGACATATTCGTGACACCAGATATGGATATCCTGATGTATAGTCAAATATCATCGATGATATTTCAACAATGTTCATTCCTGTATTATGTTCATTTTCATATTCCAACAACATAGACTTTATATCGTCAACATTAAAACTCATGTCAACCATAAAATCGACAGCAATATTCCACGGACTGTTATATTTAGTTTCATCCTGAGGATGCAGTTTTATTTTTAAACTTTTTACATCATATACCCCTGCCAGTATCACAGAATGAAATGTAACATCCTTTCCATGCTGATATTTCAGATATTTTTCTCTAAGCAGCCCAAGAAATGAAAGAAAAATCTGATTGTCTGAACTTTTATCAACCTCATCTATCATCAGAACTACTCTTTTGTCGCAGTTTTTACATAAATTTGTGATTTTTGTTCCCAATGACCGCATAGGAAATTTTTCCGATAATGGTTCATTCCATTCACTGATAATATTTTCTGAAACATTTTGCTCCTTTAAGCACTCTGCTATATCCATTACTAACCCCTCAGCAAGTGTGCCAAGCGACGCAAAATATTCGTCTACGGCTTCAAAACTCAGACTGATAACGAGATATTGTTTTTTCAATCTCTGTTCAAGCATATATAATGTAGTTGTCTTTCCATACTGTCTTGCACGATTTATTGTAAAATACCGACCACTCCCAATATAATCATGAATTATCATATCTATTCTACCGCTTATATCGACCATATAATTTTTATCAGGTATGCAGGTTCCCGTAATACAAAATCGTTTCGGCATATGTAAGACCTCCTATATATTGTTATTGCAACAAATTCGTGCAGACAAGAGAGCTTATTCTCTTACATCGAATTTGCGAACGATAATATCTTGCAACACGAAGTACGACAGATGCGTAGCATCTGGGATTTAGAATTATTATAGCATAAATTCATACATTTTTTGCACATGACAAATATTAATGTGTTCATTGTACCAAAATTCACAAAAAGTGTATAAGCTTCTCTAAATAAAACTTACACACTTTTTGACTATTTTGATAATATTGAGCAGTATTTCTAACCTACCCCTTATTCAAAACACCATGCTCTTTTAAAATCTTCTCAATATCCGTTCCCTTAATCTTCTTCAAAACCGCATTTTTCACCATATTTAAAGGCTTTGGAAGTTCCATATCAAGAGGCGACTTTCCATCCATAAGTCTTACTGAACTTTCAACCAGATCTCTTATATCATAAGTGCTGCCCCAGACTTCCGGTACTGCCCTGTCTACCCCACACAGTCCATAAACTGCTTCCATAGCGGTTCTTACTGAATATTCCGTTGTAAATATGGTATCTCTCGGTGTCTCTGCAAACTGCCCTAAAAACGCTGCATTTACACTTCCGTCAGGTATAACATCCGGTCTGTCGCCCTTTCTTCTCGGCATAAAGAACGCTGTTATATAAGGAAGCATTGTCGGTATACAGTTTGTATGCTCTTTTGCAAGCTCATCAATCTCGTTTGTCGGAACACCAAGATGATAAAGCCATTCTGCCGCAATCTCCCATCCACAGCAGTCTTTCATCGGTTTCCTTATATAATCACCGATGGCATCTGTAAATAATCCGTAAACCCATACACAGACCTCATCCTTTTTCTGTTTTTTAAACTGTCCCTGCCTGTTTATCGTCCAGCTAAGCAGCCACGAAGAATCCATGCAGCTTACGATTCCGCCTGTGACAACTTTTCCTGAGCGTGGATCTCTTTTACATATCTTCTCAATATATGAAATTATCTTATCATCTGATGTTGTAACTGTTGCAGATTCCCACTTTGACTTTTCAACATCTGAACAGAATTTTTCAGGATTTCCAAAAGCCCTGTGCTGTCTTGCAATATTTTTCCAAAGACTCCAACAGCCGCTTTTTCTGATTTCAGCACTGCCTGTCGGTGCATGCTCATGGTCACCATATATCGTGCTTTCCGTACAGCTTCCGTTTGTAATAAAAACAAGGTCATTATCCGTAAGTTTGATTTCTTCTTTTTTACCTGACACGACACACTCAATTGTTTTCGCCGTCTTTTTCTTTCCCTCGATATCAAATATAACATTTGTAACTTCAGTATTAAACTTAAATGAAACCCCTGCATTTTCAAGATATTTAAGCATAGGCAGGATAAGTGATTCATACTGATTGTATCTTGTAAACTTTAATGCTGAAAAATCAGGAAGTCCCGCTATATGATGGATAAATCTCTTAAAATAAAGCTTCATCTCCAATGCACTGTGCCAATTCTGGAAAGCAAACATCGTTCTCCAATAAAGCCAGAAATTTGAGCCAAAAACTTCATCATCAAAAAAATCTTCTATTTTTTTGTCATACAGTTCTTCATCAGCGGTAAAGAATAATTTCATAATTTCCATGCACCCTTTACGGCTAAGTCCAAATCTGCCACCAAGTTCAGCATCTTTTCCCCTGTCCGTTGTAACTCTGCAAAGCGAATAATTAGGGTCTTCTTTATTTAGATAATAAAATTCATCTAAAACCGACTCATCCTTATTTTCTAAAGAAGGAATACTTCTAAACAAATCCCACAGGCACTCAAAATGGTCTTCCATCTCACGACCACCACGCATTATATATCCTCTTGAAGCATCGTTTATACCATCACATGCACCACCTGCGATATCAAGAGCCTCTAAAATATGAATATTTTCTCCGGGCATCTTTGCATCTCTCACCAAAAAGCAGGCAGCAGCAAGTGAACCAAGACCACTTCCTACGATGTACGCTGATTTTCCTTCAATCCCAACAGGCTTTTTAGGCCTTGCAAATGCCTCATAATTGCCGCTTGCGTAATAAATCCCTTTGCTGTTTTTATCATACTTTCCACGCTCTGTATTCTGATAATCAGGATTTTCATATCTGTTTATCCCATTATTTCTGTATTTATCACTTTTTCTCTTTGAATCAGCACACCCCTGCAAGCTTTCGTCGGATCTATCACCTTTTGCAAACTTCGCTTTGCACAAGGCAGCTGCCCCTGCTCCGACTGCGATAACTGAAGCTGTTTTTATAATTTTCTTATTCATGTTTTTCTCCATTCCACTACATTATAGCTATTGCACCATTGATATTTAGCTCAAAGTCAGCAATACACTAGTTCATAGACAATAGTTTTTGATATATAGATTAAGTTATACATGAATAAGTATTCCCAGTAATAAAAAAATTAAACAAAAAAGGCAGGCTAATTATGTATCGACCTTCAATCGTTAGATCCTGATCCTAACATTTCAAGGACAATACAATTGCAACCTGCCTTTTTAATTACAAAATTTTCCACTTTATGTCATAGTGTGTCAACTACTCACTACACTAGTGTACTGTATCATTGTTATTTAGCTGAAAGTCATTGATACAGTATATTAGAAAAGTTCTGAATAAAACTGTGATAATATGAAGTCTGAAAGACTACGATTACCTAATTCTCTCTTCATGTCTGCCAATCCCAGTTCAATCAATGATTTAACAGTTGATGACAGATAATTGATCGAACAATATCTAACAAATATGTAAGTACATATCATAGCTACTATACTGGTTAACAATACAATAACAGCAGTCTTGTCTTCTGACACCCCAACTCCTGTCGGAACTACCATACATGAATAACAAAGACCTACTATTGCACTAAAACCAAACAAAACAATTCCAACTGGCAGATCAATCATTCCAATAATAACCGCAAGCAAAATAACTGGTGCTTTTCCAGTACTTCTAACCGCTACTGCACAAAGTGCTTCTCCAAAAGATGTTCTACCCTTCATAATATGAATGATTCCTTTTAATACAAGAGCAAGTATAAATGCTAATACAATCGTTGCAATAACTGTCACAAAAAAGTCTTTAAACAATGGGAATTTATAGTTTTCAAATTTTTCCAGATTATCGGTATCATGACTTGCTACAAAAAGACTTCTTGCAGTTGAATTTATCTTGTTAAAAACTACAACCGAAAATAACCCTGAAAATACTGCCTGTACTATAATAAATATAAATGCTCTGGCAGTATCCGCACTTCTTACAAAGCTTCTTCCAACACTCTTAGGTCTCAACATAATCTCAAAATAACTTCTGGCAAGTCCGCCGACATCAACTGGCACCCTGTTTTGTGCTGCCGTTGTCTGCTGCCCTATCTGTTGCTGACCCATTCTTTGCTGCGCCATCCGTTGTTGTGCCATTCTTTCTTGTTCCATTTTCTGCTGCTGCGCCATTCGCTGTCGTGCTATTCGCTCCTGTTCAATTTTCTGCTGCTGCGCCATCCGCTGTCGTGCTATTCGCTCCTGTTCAATTTTCTGCTGTTGTGCTGTCTGTTGCTGCAGATTCTGCTGCATCTGTTGTTGTGCATTTCCCTGCTGCTGACAAATACACTTCTGTCCCGGTATCAATTCTCTTCCACAATTTGTACAAAACGCCATTTTTTCTCTCCTCTTTAATTATTTATCAGTAATCTGTTCTGACTTCAACCAAACTAACCTTGCCATCTTTAAAGCCATAATAGTAAGTCTGTGTAAAACTAATGTTTCCATTATCAATATAGCTTGCCGGATATTGTTCTTCCATATCTGCCTTTATCTCAATGGAACCAACACTCGGAATATAAGAATCATCATCATCGTCGTCATCATATTCATCATATATACTTAATTGTTTAAACTGCGTTTCAACATTACTAACATTTACATCACATGGCAGATATGTCTGATCTGTTTCATAATCATAGCACTGTATATTTGAACAAAATGACTCAAAATCATCATGTAATAAATTTTCTTTTTTTACTTTGATCACAGAATCTATTGAATTTCCATGAATAGCTGCATCTATATATTTCTTCATATTTTTAACAGCATCGTCCGTAATCTTTTTAACAGTATCTTTTTTAAGTTTCAGACTCGGTGAATACTCACTTCCATCCTCGAAATATACAATCTCTTTTATATTTTGAAAACCTTCCGTCTTAACTTCAACCAGATGATTTCCTGAATAAATTTTATCAATAGAATATCTTACCTGGTCGTTATCAAGTTTTTCCTGTGATGCATTCTTAACAACATCTATTCCATCTATCGTAACTTCACTGCTTTTTGGAAGGTAAATGCTGAAATCCTTGCAAATTTCAAAATTATTACTAACTGCCCATTCATCAAAAATAAACAACTTCTTTTTCCCTGTTTTCGTTAAAGTAAGATTCATTTTCTGATCTGTATTGGCCTTTGACTTAGTCTGATATGTAATTATCACATTCGCACGATAATCATCTTTTGATTTCACACGCACACTGTAATTAGAAACCTCACCTCTTGGTGTCTCATCACTAAGATCAATCATTGACTCAAATGTATCTTCATTCATAAATTTGCCTTCACCGGCATCAATATACTTATATACACTCTTTAAATCGCCCTCTGCATATGTCTGAAAATACTGTTCAGCGACTCTTTCAGGTCCATATTCCTTTTTAAGCCCTGAAAAAAGTACAGCAGCCAATGCCACTATTGCCACAATCTCTGCAATAATAATAATGCTCTTGTTAGAACTTTTTGCAGGTGATGTCATAACCTGATAGTTGTATGCATTATCATCATATGGCACAGTATTTATATCTGTATTTTCATTGACAGTATTTAAGCTTGTCTTTTGAACATCAGCATTAGAAATCAATTCAGCACCACAAAACTCACAAAACTTACTGTCATCAGAATTTCTCTTTCCGCAACTTGGACAAAACATCTTTATTATTCCCTCACTTTATTTTGAATTTTCTACCTTTTTTATTAAATTACGATTTGCTATTTCATATTTATTAAAAATCTTTGCATCATTAAAATCACTGCTCTTAATAGATGGTTCATACCAACTTTTGGACTCAAAATACTCCTGAAGACCATTATCCTGAAAAATATATCCATGCCTTGCATATAACTCATTCCTTGCAAGCCTAAGTTCATCCTTTGACATTCCCTCAAGTTCAGACTTCTTCAACTTTCTAGAATCACTATCCGCAAAAATATATTCATCGTCATCTGAATCACCGTCATCTGAACCTTCATCTGAATCATAATCATCCGTATCCGAATTTTCATCTGAGCTATTATCCGTGGAAAACGTTGTCGAATCAGATAAGCTAAAATCAGAAACCGTTGTTTCGTATGAAACATCCTTTCCTGAAACCTGCTCAACCTCCTGTTTTTCAATCTTTTCCTTTTGTACAGAAGGTTTTTTCAAAAACATAAAACATAAATTTCCTGCAATCAAGCCAACAAGCAATATTGTTAAAATTATAATAACAATATTTTCTTTATCTTTTTGCATAACCTATACTCCTTTATCATTTATTTTTCATATTTATATAAATGTGATAACAATATTAACTTTATTAAATTTCCATAAAATTATATCACTACATTTTTAAATAGTCAAATAATTTTACTTATTTAGACACAAAACTACCTTTATTTTATATAAAAAAAACATTATATTTGCTAGCTTTATCACTTTTTGCCTGTTATAATAGGAGTATTATACTTTAAATTTTTTGGAACTATCAACAACAGAAAAATTAGAATCTATTAACATTTTAATCACTAACAGAAAGGATTTAATTAATGAAAAAACGCCTATCACATTTTATCTGCTGCCTGCTCACTTCCTGTGTCGTGTTATCTGAGACATGTACACAAGCTGCAACATACCAGCCGACCGTACAATCGGTGTCAACTCAGGCTGAAAGTACAATTACGGTAAGTGATTTTGCCAGTTTTTCTAATGCCCTGGGTAAGTATAGTCACATAATCATTGATAAAGATTTTGCACTAACATTGTCAGATGAAGAAACAACTAAGCAGACTATTCCTCTTGATATACCTGGTGGAACAACAATTGAGGGAACAAACGCTAATATAACAATTACCAGCCGCGGGCCTATCCAAATAACAGGTGATAATGTCACATTCAAAAATTTACAATTACATTTTAATTCAAGTAACGCAATGGGAAGTGTCCCACAGCGTGAAATTTTCTTAGCAGGTCATAGTCTTACCTTCGATAATGTTGACACCTATTTAGAAGGAAGCGGTGGATCATTTGGTGGAATTACTGGTACAGAAAAGGAACTTCTCCCAACTATATATGGTGGTGGCTTTCACACAAATAAAAATATTGGTTCAAATGCTTCTCTCACTGTAAACAGAGCTGATAAAAATGGCAAAACTCCTATTTTTCAAGATATCATTATTGGAAATGAGGGACAGTCAGGTAAATATACCGCATACAAAGGTAAAGCTGAGCTTTCTTTAGATGCACATACTCAGGTACGCGGAAAAGTATCGACTGAGCTTAACTCTGAATCAACTATTTCCGTTACCGGAACAACAGCGGATGAAATCCAAAAAATCCCATACATTACCGGCAATGCAAACACAACACTTAAAATCAGTGGTTGTAATATTACAAAAAGTACATCTGTTAATGGAATAGGAAATATAACTATCATCAATAACGGAACATTTACCCCGTCTGCTTCAACTATTTTAAATAATGTATCAGTTGAGGGTGGTTCATGTCTTGACCTTACAGATATGTCCAATGCAACTATAAACGGAGACTTTTCAGGAGGAACAACTGATAAAAAGGCTGATATAATTGTTAGCTTTGATGGACAAATTACTTTAAATAAAAAAGTAACTGGCTCATCACAGCTTTATATTACAAACCGTAAACTTTCATGTACGGATATGCCTTTTAAAAACTGTCAATACATTATTGTTAAAGGTGATCATTCACAGACTGATTTTAACTTTGCACAAAGATATATAGACAATGGTTACAGCCTTAAGGAAAAAGACAATATTTGGAGTTGTGAACAAAATAAAAATGATAACACTATCTCTACTGTTGAAATAACTGATTATCAAAAGGATATTTACATAAATAACATAACATCCGAAATAAGTAATAACTCACCTTCAATGCATATTACATGGAAAAACACTGCCGGACAACCTTTAAATGCATCTGACGCTCAGCATTATGGTTTTTATGACTATATAACTATTATACGTACTGATTACTGGAACAATAATAGTACTGATATCGATTCAAAAACCGATTGGCATAATCCATTACGTTTTGATTATGATGCGGATTCAAATGAATTAAATAAATATTATTTGATTTGTTATGGAGATACTTCTTTAATTAATAAGGGGCAATATACATTACTTTTCTTTTCTGAATCAATTGAAGATATAGAACTTAAGACTGTAGGCGATGTTAAAAAATTAGCAAATCTTGTTGTAGGAAGCATAGATATAAATTTCACTGATGTTGAACCAACTACCGAACCAACTCAGGCTCCGACTACTAAACCTACTGAAGCTCCAACTACTAAACCTACTGAAGCTCCAACTACTAAACCTACTGAAGCTCCAACTACTAAACCTACTGAAGCTCCGACAAACACACCGACCGCTAAGCCTTCAGCTACTCCTGCTCCTACTGCGGCTCCAACAAAACAGCCGTCAAACGGGTCATCAAGCTCAGGTTCCAATTCAAGCTCAAGCGGCAACAATACAACTGCCACTACAAGACCAACCACGGCTCCGACTGTAAGACCGACATTAGCACCAACTGCAATACCGACTAATGTTCCTACTACTGTTACAACTGCAGTTCCAACGGCATCTGCTAAACCTGATACTACTTCTACACCGACGACCTCTGAGCCAACAACACAACCTGACGATACAACAAACCCTACTGCGAAGCCAACAGCTCCAACAAGCAGTCCAACGGCTAAACCGACACATAAACATAAAGTTACACAGATTGTCCAAAAAGCAACAAGCAAAAAAAGTGGCAGCATAACTTATGTTTGTAAGATCTGCAACAAAGTTATCAAAAAGACTACTATTCCTGCTTTGAAAAAAACTGAAATCACAAAATTTAAGGTTGGAAAAAATAGCTTTACAATTACTTTCAAAAAACAGACAAAAAATACAACTGGTTATCAGATTTCATATTCTACCAAAAAGAATCTGTCTGATGACAAAAAGAAAACAGTTGCTAATTCAAAAAAATCAACAGCAACTATTTCAAGATTAAAATCAAATAAAAAATATTATATACGAATCCGTACTTATAAAGATGTAAAAGTTAATGGTAAAACTGTAAAAATGTACGGAGAATGGTCTGAGAAAGAAACAATAACTACAAAATAAGGTTTAATACACTAAAAATATTTTGTAATGATAAAAAACTAACTGCCAGTTTTAAATAAGCTGGCAGTTAGTTTTTTATTCTACTCATCTTTTCGCCCTATTAAATTTTTTGCTATAAATGGTCGTTTTTCGTCAATAAAATAAAATCACTCAACATTGCAAAACAAAATTGGACAAAGTAGCACTATAAAAACAATACTATACTTCAAGAAAAATCACTCTATTTTTTAATCAAACCTATTTTTTCCAACGAATCTTTAAATAAGGTTCTATCATATCAATAACCTGCTCCGCCTTTTGAATCTGTTCTTCAACCTGTGCCTTAGAAATAACAAAAAAATCTTGATAATCAGCCTTTTCTCTTAATCTAAATGCTTTTTCAATTTTTTTAGAAATATCTTTTTCAAATATTTTATTTTTAACATAATTTTTATTAAAATATGCAATCACACCAGAATGTTTGCTTGAGTCAAAACCATCTAACGCTGTAACAGAACGAAGTGCATGAAATATAGCATACTATGATCTGTTTATTGCTGCTTTGTACTTTTCTGCCCTGAACATAACTTTTGCCGTATCCAAATCGTCCTTTGCAGTTTCATAACGATATTTTGATAAGTCTATTACGCTGCCTTCCACAAAATAACCCCCTCATTTACATTGCGGTAAAAAGGTATTGTCTTTTCCCATTTATTAAAATCATCAATATTAATATCTATTACCGAAAATACTTTATCGTATTTTAAATTCATATCAACTATAAAATCTGATAAAGAATCTTCTAACTTTTCACTTAAATCTCCGGCAATCAGCATTGCTATATCAACATCTGATTCTTCTGTATTTGTTCCTTTCGCAACAGAACCGTACAAAATAATCCGATTAACCTTTTTATTAAGAATTTTTATAATCCCATCTACAAGTTCATTCAATATATCCTGTTTCATAACACACCTCCAACCAGCATAAATATACTTTCGTATATTATACATACCGGATAACAAAATTGCAATATTTACACTATTTCAGCATCAGGGCAAACACATAAAAAATATGCCCGAAATAATCTCACCACTTTTTCGGGTTTAAGAAAATTTCAAGCATATCTTTTTATATTATGCCTTACGGCAATCTAATCTATTTTGTTCCCATTTTTATACAATTAAATTACAGTTTCCAAATATCCTCATTGTACTGTGCAATAGTTCTGTCTGATGAGAAAAATCCTGCCTGGCTTATATTAACAAGCATCTTCTTTGCCCAAGCCTCTCTGTCGTTAAAGTCGGCATATGCTTTTTCCTTTGTCTCTACATAACTGTCAAAGTCAAGGAATGTCATAAACCAGTCTTTGTTTAAAAGTTCATTTTTAAGACGGTTAAGCTGTGTTTCATCACCAATTTTAAGCATTGCATCACCTGTAATAAAATCAACTGCCTCTTTGAGTGCAGGATTTTTTTCATAGTAATCTCTTGATACATAGTCAGAGTTTGCGTAATGTGCTATTACCTCGTCACTCTCTGCTCCGAAGATATAAATATTGTCATCACCTACAAACTGATGGATTTCCACATTTGCTCCATCTTCTGTACCAAGTGTGATTGCACCATTAAGCATGAATTTCATGTTTCCTGTTCCACTTGCTTCTTTTGATGCAAGAGAAATCTGCTCTGAAATATCACATGCAGGGATAAGTCTCTCTGCCATTGTTACATTGTAGTTTTCTACCATAACAACATTGAGATATTTATTTACTTCCGGATCATTGTTGATAATCTCCTGTAAGCATAAGATAAGGTGAATGATATCTTTTGCTATAACATAAGCAGGAGCTGCCTTTGCACCAAATATTACTGTGATAGGTGTATCAGGTACATTTCCTTTCTTAATCTCAAGATATTTATGAATTACAAACAATGCATTTAACTGCTGGCGTTTGTACTCATGGAGACGCTTAACCTGAATATCAAAGATTGAGTTAGGATTGAGCGTGATATTCTGAGTTCTCTTTATATAATCAACAAAATCTGCCTTATTGTCTGTCTTAATCTTAAGAAGTGTATCAAGCGCATCTTTGTCTGAAAGATATTTTTCAAGTTTCTTAAGTTCCTCTGCATCTTTCTTATAACCATCACCGATCCACTCAGTAAGCTGGTCTGTAAGTTCAGAATTGCAGTGAAGAAGCCATCTTCTAAATGTGATACCATTTGTTTTATTGTTAAACTTCTGAGGATAAATCTTGTAGAAGTTATTAAGTTCTGACTTTTCAAGGATTTCTGTATGAAGCGCTGCAACACCATTTACGCTAAATCCATAATGAATATCGATATGAGCCATATGTACAGTATCATTCTTATCAATGATAACTACACTTTCATCATCAAAGCGGCGGCGTACTTTATCATCGAGCACTTCAATAATAGGTACAAGCTGTGGTACAACTTCTTTAAGGAATGAAATAGGCCATTTTTCAAGTGCTTCTGCAAGAATCGTGTGGTTTGTGTATGCACAAGTCTTTGAAACGATCTCGATTGCCTCATCCATATCAATTCCTTCTTCCATGAGCAAACGGATAAGCTCAGGGATTACCATTGTAGGATGTGTATCATTTATCTGGATTACTGCGTAATCGTATAAATCGTGGAGATTGCTTCCTTTTTTCTTACACTCATCTATTATAAGTTTTGCACCATTGCTTACCATGAAATACTGCTGATAGATTCTAAGTTTTCTTCCGTCATCATCACTGTCATCAGGATAAAGGAATAATGTAAGATTCTTTGCGATATCTTTCTTATCAAAATCAATGCCATCTCCTACAATACTATCATCTACAGTATCAAGGTCGAACAATTCAAGTTTGTTTGTTCTGTTATCATATCCTGTTATGTCTATCTCATACATTCTTGACTGAACAGTGAAATCCTTGAATTTTACAGGGTAGCTTACATCTGTTTTTCTAAGGAATGTATTCTCCTCGATCCATGGATTTGCAGTCTCTTTCTGCTTATTATTCTCAAATACCTGCTTAAATAATCCAAGATGATAATTAAGACCGATACCTGAACCGTTAAGTCCAAGGCTTGCTATTGAATCAAGGAAACATGCTGCAAGACGGCCAAGACCACCATTACCAAGTGAAGGCTCTGCCTCGATTTCCTCAATCTCTGCAAGACTTACACCGTTATTAGCAAGGACTTTCTTTACATCTGCATAAATTCCAAGATTTATAAGATTGTTTGAAAGAAGTTTTCCAATTAAAAATTCTGCTGAAATATAGTAAACTTTCTTTCCTGTATCTTCCTGCACTTTTTCTTCTGACATATCTTTTGTGATATTTAAAAGTGCAACATAAATTTCCTGCTTGCTGCTGTCAGCAATGCTTTTTCCAAGTTTCTGCTCTAAAATGTTTTTGATATCCATAACTCTTTCCTTTCTTATTTTTACAAATATTGTTTATTCTGTAACATCTGTTTTCTATCTCTTATCCTATCCGCATCTCAATGCGCATATCAACTTTGTGAGTCTAATATATCATTTTAACCGGTACAGTTCTTGTCTTTTTCTAGCACGATATGATACAATACTATCATTTAGAGATATTTTTTGGGAGGTTTTATACGAATGAATCAGATTGAAAAAAATAAATACCATGAAACAAAGGCTCATTCAAGCGAGGAATTTTTATTTAATACTTATCCATGTTCTATACCTACGGATTTTCTGAGTGTTCCTCTGCACTGGCACAACGATATGGAGCTTATTGTTATCAAGCATGGTTCGGCAAAAGTTACTCTTAACCTTACTGCCCATCAGCTATCGGCAGGGGATATTCTGGTGGTTCTCCCTGAAAATCTTCATTCTATTGATTGTGCTATCGGTGACAGACTGGAGTACGAGAATATTATTTTTAAAAGGGAACTTCTCTCTTTTGCGACAAATGATATAACTATGTCTGAGTATCTAACTCCATTTTTTAATGGTGATTTTCCTATTGTGACTCATGTACATATGGGATATTCTTTTTATTCCCATTTTGTCAGAATCATAAATACTATGGATGTCCTGTGCGATAAAAAAGAATTTGGCTATCAGCTTGCCATCAAGTCATGTCTGCTGGAACTTATACACATTATGATAAGGCATCCGCCTAAAACAGAGGAAAATAAAAAATCAGAAAAGTCGGTTGATAAGATAAAAGAAATACTTACTTATATGGAACAGCATTATAACGAAGAAATTCCGATTGAAAAAATAGCTGATGTATGTCATTACAGCCCGTCTCATTTTATGAAGTTTTTTAAAAATCATATGGGAACGAGCTTTATTAAATATCTTAATGATTTTCGCCTGATAAAAGCACGAACCAGACTGCTCACCACTGAGGACACTGTACTTGATATAGCCGGTGACTGTGGTTTTAACAATCTGTCGCACTTTAACAGGCTTTATAAAAAGAAGTATGGTATAACGCCGTCTATGACGAGGGAAGTGTAAACCCACAAATGTAAACGGCAACATTATTTCTCATACTTTTCAATTTCACATTTATGCATTTTATCCTTTTTGTCATATGTTATTCCTACGATAAGTATATCACCAGTATATGATAATAAACTAAACAAAAAAGCTGCGGAATTACTATAAATCCACAGCTTTTTTAACTTCAAAACGATAAATCAATATCATAAACAGGTTGTCTCAAAATTCCACACGCAACCCACTACAGTCTTCCATACAACTTCATTTCCCCATGAAGCACTTCCGCCAGTGTATCATTATACGCTCCTGGCAGACATCTCCAGCTCCAGTTTTTATCACTAAGTGTTGAAGGTGTGTTCATTCTTGCATCTCTTCCAAGCCCAAGAATATCCTGCATCTGCATGATGGCAGTATCAGCTACACAAGCCCACGCTGTGCGCATCATACCCCAGTGATAACCTTCTGATTCTGAAAGTCGCATATATTTTTTTGCGTACTCCGCATCTTCTTTTGAGATAGCTTCAAACCATCCAAGAATGGTCTCATTATCATGTGTTCCTGCATATACTACACAATTTTTATTGTAAAGGTGAGGAAGATATCCTGATTCTGTATCTCTGCTGTCAAATGCAAACTCAAGAACCTTCATTCCAGGAAATCCTGTATCTTTAAGAAGCTGTCTGACTGAATCTGTCAAAAATCCCAGATCTTCTGCTATGATTGGAAGTTCTCCAAGTTTTTCATTTATTACATTAAACAGATCAATTCCCGGGCCTTCTTTCCACTCACCGTTTCTTGCTGTTTTTTCACCATAAGGTATAGAATAATATGCATCAAATCCTCTAAAGTGATCAATACGGAGAATATCATATATCTTTGTCTGGTATGCGATTCTATCAACCCACCAGCTATATCCCTGTTCTTTCATAAGTTCCCAGTTAAACAATGGATTTCCCCAAAGCTGTCCATCTGCTGAAAATCCGTCTGGAGGGCATCCTGCAACACTTACAGGAATAAGATCATTGTCAAGCTGGAACTGTTCAGGATTTGCCCAGACATCCGCACTGTCAGATGATACATAAATAGGAATATCACCTATTATCTTAATATTATTCTCATTTGCATATGCTTTTAATTTTCTCCACTGTCTGAAGAATAAAAACTGCACACATTCCCAGAATTTTATTTCATCTTTTAAATTTTCTTTCTCTACTGAAAGAGCCTTATTGTCTCTTTTTCTCAAAATTTCAGGCCATTCAAGCCATGACACTCCATTTTGCTCATCCTTTATAGCCATAAATAAAGCATAATCAGGAAGCCACTTCTCATTTTCTGTTCTAAATTCAGAAATCTCTGTCTGATATTTTTCTTCTGCTACTTTTGCAGCTTTTTTCAATACATCAAATCTTTTCTGATAAAGTAATCCATAATCAGCTTTTTGTGGATTGCTTCCCCAGTCTATATTCTCATAATCACCGCTTTCCAATAAACCGGCTTCCTTAAGCTCATCCAGATCTATCATATAAGGACTTCCTGCATATGATGAAAATGACTGATATGGTGAATCCCCGTAACTTGTAGGACATATCGGTAATATCTGCCAATATGACTGCCCAGCCTTATGTAAAAAGCGTACAAATTCTCTCGCCGCCTCTCCCATTGTTCCTATGCCGTAAGGCGAAGGTAAAGATGTAATTGGCATTAAAATTCCTGCTTTTCTCAAAATATTTTCCTCCCTTTAAATTTCTCTAACACTTTCTCTCTCGAGTAACTGAAATGGAATAAAATAATCTTTTTAAATTTCTCTAACACTTTCTCTCTCAAGTAACTGAAATGGAATAAAATAATCTTTTCCATCTCCCGGATAATGAATCTGGCGAAGCATAAGTTCTACTCCCTCTGTCGCCATCCTGTCAGTATCCTGTCTTATCGTAGTAAGTCTTGGAATACAATAATTTGAAAGGCTTATTCCGTCAAATCCTACCACTGAAATATCGTCAGGTACCTTTTTTCCCACATCGCATATAGCACGCATGACACCAACTGCAATCGTATCACTGAGTGCAATTATCGCTGTGACATCAGAAACCTGTTCCAAAAGTTTTTTTGCTGCCTGATATCCATCTTCCATAGAAAATCGACATGGTACATATCCTTTTTCCTCATCAAAATCAATGCCGTTTTCCTCAAAGCTTCTAAGACACCCTGCATATCTGCTTGAACTTATCTGTGTTGCCGATAATGTTCCACCTATAACTCCGATCTTTTTATGCCCATTTTTTATAAGATAACTTCCAAGCTGATATGACGCCTCCTCATCATCTGTATAAAATGATGACAGGTTGCTGATGTTTAAACTTCCCGCACTGTTTGTCAATAACACACACGGTACCTCTATTCCATCAAACGCATCAAAATAATCAAGATTTCCTCCTAAGAATATAATCCCTTTTGGATTTCTGTCCCTGCACAATGCAAACGCACATTCAACTTCATTTGCATCCTCATCTATATAAGAAACTTCTGCATTTTCACCATTTTTTGACAATAACATCTGCATCTTTTCAAGAATATCAGCAAAAAGCATGTTTTGATTTCCCTTAACAATGATTGCCAAAGATGACGCTGACTGTCTTTTTAAATGCCTCGCATTTGTATTGGGCTGAAAGTTACTTTCTTCTATAACTTTCATTATTTTTTCTCTAGCCTTGTCACTAACATCAGAATGATTATTTAATACTCGGGATACGGTTCCTATACCATATCCCGATAATCTGGCGATATCTTTTATGGTCATACATTTGCCTCACTTTTCTTCTGTTATGAAATATCCAAGCAAGATATTCCTACAAAATGTACTTTAACCCTTAACTGCGCCAGCCGCAACACCTTTAATAATATATTTCTGACAACATAAGTAGAATACTACTACTGGAATAACTGCCATGATAAGACATGCCATGATAGCACCCATATCAACTCTTCCGTAGCTTCCCTTCATGTACTGAATGATAATTGAAATTGTCTTGTATTTCTTGATATCAAGTGTAAGATATGGAAGAAGGAAATCGTTCCAGATCCACATTGCCTCAAGTATTCCTACTGATATAAGTGTAGGTTTCATCATTGGTATTACAACACTAAAGAATGTTCTTACAGGACTGCAGCCATCAATCATAGCTGCCTCCTCAACTTCAACCGGAATCGATTTTACAAATCCGCAGAACATAAATACTGCAAGACCTGCACCAAAACCAAGATATATTATCAAAAGACCCCAAGGTGTATTTAAACCAAGTGAATCAGCTGTTCCTGATAATGTAAACATTACCATCTGGAATGGAATTACCATTGAGAATACGCAGAGAAGATAAATTGCTTTTGTAATCTTTGTCTGAACTCTCGTGATAAACCATGCACACATTGAACAGCATACAAGGATAAGTACCACGCCGCCTACTGTAATAAATACAGTCCAGCCGACAGCCTTAATAAATTCATATTTTGTTATAGCCTCTTTAAAGTTTTCAAGTCCGACAAAGTTCTTTGATGTCGGTATTTTAAATGGCTCAAGGTTGATAAATGTCTTCTTCTTAAAAGAGTTCATCAATACAACAATAATTGGTGATACAAATATAATTGAAATAATTGTGAAAAATACTGTAGCTAAAATTCCTCTTACTTTTTTCATTACTGTTGCACCTCCTTACTTCTTGTAAGTCTAAGCTGTAACATACTGATAACTATTACTGCAAGGAAGAAAATTACTGCCTTCGCCTGACCTACACCTTCATAACCTACTCTTCCATAGAATGTATCATAAATATTTAATGCAAGCATCTCCGTTTTATGAAGTGGCTCACCACCTGTAAGTGAAAGGTTCTGATCAAAGAGTTTGAATGAGTTTGTTATTGTTAAGAATGTACATATTGTTATTGATGGCATCATGTTTGGAATAGTAACATGGAAAAGTCTCTTCCATGCATTTGCACCATCGATCATAGCTGCTTCTTTTAAAGAATCAGGTATTGCCTGTAAGCCAGCTATGTAAACGATCATCATATAACCTATCTGCTGCCAGCAGATCAAAATTACAAGTCCCCAAAATCCTAATTTTGCATTCAACTTTAATGCCATATCAAAATGACTGAATATACCGTCAAATATAAGCTGCCAGATATATCCAAGTACGATACCACCGATAAGGTTTGGCATAAAGAATATTGTTCTAAAAATGTTTGTTCCTTTAATTTTCTGTGTAAGTGCAAGTGCAAGTGCAAATGCCAACAGATTAACAAGTATAAGTGTCACTATCGCAAATACAGCAGTGAAACCAAATGCATGAGGGAATGTTGAATCCTTAAATGCTTCTACATAATTGCTAAATCCAACAAAGGATGCATCCTTGATAGTGGTAAATTTACAAAATGATAAATAAATTCCTTCAATAAATGGCACGATAAATCCGATCATAAATGCTGCCATAGTCGGGAGCAAAAATACCGGCCAATATTTTTTTATTGCTTTTTCCATAATAATCCTCATTTCTGCACATATTCACTGTGCATAGCGCAAAAAATATCTGTTACTTCATCTCAATACTTCATGTTTAATACAGGGGAAACGTTTTAACGTCTCCCCCACATATATTTCACCTGCATCAGATATCCGTATGTATACACTGATTCCTATATTATTTACAGTTTCAAAAATTATTTTTTAGCTGCTGCAGCGGCCTCTTTTGCCCAACCGTCAACAAATGCTTTCTTTACAAGATCCCAATTGTCATCAGTCTGCTTTGAAGCATAAGTTGTAAGAGCTGAACCAAGGTCATTTTTCCACTTCTCAGATGGCATTGTTGTGAAGTTCCATGTTACAGGCTTTTTACCCTGTTTTACATAGTCATTTGCAATGTTTACAAGAGGATTGTCTGATTCAAGATTCTTCTTAAATGGAATAACAAATCCCATTCCGTCCTGTCCTGAAGGCATAGCTCCTGCTGCACCACACATGCACTTAACTGCTGTATTATCTGTTACGCACCAGTTCATGAAGTCAAGTGTTGCCTGAATATCTTCTTTTGATGCTTTTTTATTTACACACCAGTAGTTCTCTGTACCTGTACAAAGTCCCTGTTTTTCCTCTCCGTCTACACCGATGTAGATTGGAAGCATTCCAAGATTGTCATCACCAAGATCTGCTATATCTGAATAAGCCCATGTACCATTCTGATAGAATACTGCCTTCTCTGTAACAAACTCTGCAACTGCATCATCACCAGTCTTTGTACTAAGCTGTTTTGGACTAGCTGTAGAATTATTTACATATAAATCCCAGATTTTACGATAGTTGTCAAGGTATGTTCCTTTGATCGCATCTGTATTTTCGATTCCATCTTTCTGATATTCATAATAGATAGGAAGATTTGCAAGATGTGTCTTAAATCTCCAGTCTGAACTTCCGTCCATACCTGCTGATGTAAATGCTGAAAATCCAAGATCCTTACTTCTCTTTGTGATATCCTCAGCTACTTTCTTAAGATCATCAAAGCTCTTTATATCGTCCTGTGTATAACCGGCTTTCTTTAAAAGATTCTTGTTGTAGATAATGCCATAAGATTCAATAGCATAACCGACGCCATCAACAGCATCACCGTCTTTTAATAAGAAGTCATCACTTGTAACCTGTTTTGCAATATCTGAATCTTTGAGGTCATAGCAATAATCTTTCCAAGATGCAAGTCCAACTGGTCCGTTTACCTGGAATAATGTTGGGGCTTCTTTCTTACCCATCTCACTCTTCAATGTTGTCTCATACTGGTTTGCTGCTGCTGTAACTACATTTACCTTAACTCCTGTCTTCTCTGTGTAAATGTCTGCAACCTCCTGCCACTGTGCATCAGCTTCAGGTTTGAAGTTAAGATAATAAACTGTTCCGCTGGCTGATTTTTCATTTTTACTGCTGCTACTCTTATCATCGCTTGATCCGCCACAGCCTGTAAGTGCTGTTGCTGTCATAACTGCTGCAAGTCCAAGTGCTACAAGTCCTTTCTTTCTCATAATAATCCTCCTAAATATAATTTGATGTTTCCGCTCTAAATACTTTTAAACTTTTTTGTTTCATATGTATTCTGGAAACGGTTTTGGAAATGTTTCTGGAAATGTTTCCATTTCGTTGTAACTAAAATATATAACATTTAGATAAAAAATGCAACATTTTTTTTAATCTTTTGTGCTTTTTGTCATCATTGCACAAAAGCACCCCAATAATTCACTCGAATTACCGGGGCGTTTTGTGCAATTTTACTATATTCAAGCAGAATTTCTACACAAGTTACGATATTCCATAAGCTTTTCTCTTGCATTTTTACCTATATGTCTTGGAACTTCTATCCCTATAATAACATACTGGTCACCATAAGTTTTTCCGTCTTTTTTAGATACAACACCCTTTCCCTTAAGACGTATTTTTGTGCCTGACTGCGTTCCCTCTTTTATCTTGCACTCAACATCTCCATAAAGTGTATGAACACGCACATCTCCACCAAGAACTGCTGTCGTATATGGTACATTTATTTTTGTATATATATCCTGCCCTTTTCTCTCATACCCCGGTTTCTCACCTACTTTAACCCTGAGAAACAGATCTCCGTCCTCTGCTTTTCCCATACCCGAATGACCCTTTCCTTTGAGTCTGATACTGTTTCCGTCATCAATTCCTGCCGGTATATGAACTTTTAATGACTGCTCTTTTCCTGTCCTGCCATTACGCAAAGTAATCACCTTGTCACATCCAAACACAGCCTCATCAAATGTTACTTCTATGTCAGCCTCTGCATCATCGCCTCTCATATCATAACCAAACTCTGACTCCTGACCTCCTGTGCTGTAAAAATGTGTTCCCGAAAATCCACCATGCCGTCCAAAATCTCCGCTTTCATCAAAGTCGCCGTGACCTCCAAAGTGACCATCATTAAATAAATCTCCAAATATGTCACCAAATATATCCGATGCATCCCCGGTAAAGTGGTATTCCCTATGCGTTCCATAAGGTCCCTCATAAGCTTTACCGCCTCCCGCTGAAAATCCTTCTTCAAATGCAGCATGACCAAACTGATCATAAAGTTTCTTTTTCTCAGAATCACTAAGTACATTATAAGCCTCTGTGACTTCTTTAAACTTCTGCTCAGCCGCAGCATCGCCTGGATTCATATCAGGATGATATTTCTTTGCCAGCTTACGATATGCTCTCTTTATCGTCTTATCATCAGCATTTTTGTCAATTCCAAGAACTTTATAGTAATCCTGCTTTACAGCCATAAGAAAATCCCCCTTTCTCTCACATCCAAAAAGGAGCGATTTTTCACCGCTCCTTCCATCACCTTACTATATAAAACATAAAACTTTATACTTTATATATGATAGTACAACATATCAATCTTTCCTGCACAAATCTTTGTTATGAGAACTTAAATTCTCATACTAATTCCCGTTTCTGCACATGTTTTTTGTGCATAGCAAGTTATTGTCAAGTGTGCGCAGACACAAATCTTGTGTCTGAAAAATCTTGCATATATGGATTTTTCAAACTATGATCACAAGATTGAAATGTATCTGTCTTCCTCTTTCTGCGGTAATGCTTCTTTCTTAGGTACATTCAATGTAAGCACACCATTTTCAAATTTAGCTTTTATATCTTCCTGTGTAAGTTCTTTGCCTACATAGAAGTTTCTGCTGCATGTAGAATAAAATCTCTCTCTGCAGATATATCTGCTTGTATCATCCTCAGCTTTTTTATCCTTATCAGATGTCGCTGTAACAGTCAGATAACCATCTTTCAATTCTGCTTTTATGTCTTCTTTCTTAAATCCTGGCAGATCCATGATAACTTCAAAACCATCTTTATTTTCTTTTATATCTGTTTTCATCAATCCGCTGTTATAATAACTCTTTTTATAATTTCTTTCAGGTGCATCAAAAAATCCATCCATTAAATCATTTGCAAAAATACTAGGCATTAACATAATCAACCGCTCCTTCCAAAAATCTGTTACTGCTCACATCTATGATGCAATCAGTAATAAAACTCTTATTTATTTTAATATTGTTTGTTTCTCTGTTGCTGATTATGTTATATCACTTTTATTAGCACTCGTCAATAGTGAGTGCTAATAAAATTTGTGAACTTTTTGTGAACTTAACTTTCTATATCTTCTGTAAAATGTTCAAACACTTATATTTTATTTATGACACACTACCAATAATTCTTTTTCTTAAAAACCACCAGACTTACTACAACTATAAGCACACTTATCCCTATCACAACCGGATAAGCATACTTCATTTTAAGTTCCGGCATATATGAAAAATTCATTCCATACCATCCCGCAATCAGTGTCAACGGCAGAAAAATCGTTGTTACTATTGTAAGCATCTTCATTACATCATTCTGGTGTATTTCTATCTCAGACTGGTACACATCCTGAACCTGCATAGCATATTCTCTTAATATCTGTGTTTCCTGAGCAAGCCTTGTCATCTTTTCAGAGTACATTTTAAATAGTTCCACAATATCATCTGAAAAAAATTCCTCTTCATTTCCAGCAAGTTCATCCCCTGTTTCAGCAAGCTGTGTATAATAATGATAAAATCTCGCTATTATCTTTTTTAATCTCAAAAGACCTATATTGAATTTATCAGACTGCTCTTTCATGATATCCTCTTCAATCTCTGTTATCTTGTGCTCTATTTTCTGCAGGAAAAGTAAATCTTCATCTATAAACGAAACAAAAAAATCATATACAAATCTTTCTATCGAATAATCCTTTGCAACTGCTCTCCCTGATATCTTCACTATAGTTTTGTCAATATTATCATCATCACTGACTATAATCACCCTGTTTTTTAATATATATATGGCAAAAAGAATATCCTTTCTGCCATATTCTTTTGATGGCACTTGAAATGTCCCGTACAAAAAATCCTTATGACTTTCCATCTTGCAAAAATGAATTTCATCAGGCGAATGCCAAATTCCGCACTTCCCCCACAATATTTTTTCGTTATCCCACTCTGACATTTTAAATACACCAATACATTCATCATTTTCCCAAAATGTATCAAGAGCAATTTTAAATATACCGTCCTCTTTTACTTTATAATACACTTTCTCTCCTCAAACAATTAACTTATAAAACGTTTTACATAATATAACGCAGCTCCTATTGCCGGTGTAAACTGTCCATGCATACCCACAATTATATTGTCCTTTGCAATAGGAAACGGAGTTGCAGCATTTATCAATTCACACATAAAGGCAATGTCCACATCCGTAAAATATGGTGCAAGATATCCACTTATAATAACCGGTCCGTCAATCACCATATTAAGATTCTTTATCGCATACGCTAAATGTTTTAAATAGTCTTCCCATATCTGCTTAAATATATTATTCTTATTTTTTCTCATTTCATAAAAAAATTCCTTTATTGATACACCTGCCGCTGTTTCAATTGAATTTACTGAACAATATGTCTCCAGGCATCCACGACTTCCGCAGTAACATATTGGTCCCTCGTGATTTATACACATATGTTCTAGTGAACCGCTATGCATACTCATGCCCTGATGAACTCTCCTGTTTGTAATAATTGCGCCTCCAAGATTTCTGTTCAGCAAAAATACAACTGCACTGTCAAGTTCAGGATGATTCCACAACTCAAGATCTGCCGCAGCCTTTGAATCATGTTCTATTCTGCATGGATACGACAATCTGTCAGCAAAATCAGAAAGCCGCATATCCGAATTGTCCATTATCTTTCCATATGTAACACTTTCCCCATCAGGTGATATGATTCCCTGCGTCGCAATAGACACACCGGAAATCTGCTCTCTTTTATAATTATTCTTATTTATGAATTTTTCTACTTCATCGGCAACTTTTGTATAATACTCATCCGTATCAATATAATCAATTGATATTATTTCTTTTGCAACAGCCTCTCCATACAAATCAACGGCTACTATATGAAACATATTTTTTAAAATACCTACACCTATAGCAATTTTAAAATCAGAAACAATCTGTATTATCTGTGCTTTTCTCCCCCCTGTTGACTCAAAATAGCCATCCCTATTTATAAGTCCCTCCTGCTCCAATGCATTTAAATTCTGACTCACCGTTGAAAGTCCCATATTTAATTCCTGTACTATCTGCTGCTTTGAAGTCTGCCTTTCCTTATAAATATATTGGTATACCTTTTCTTTGTTTATTTTTTTTAATGTAATAGTAGTAAGTCCTTGTTCTCTCATGTCATCCTCTTTTCCTTTACACTTAAATATAAGTTTTATTTTAATATATTATGATGTCGAGGTCAAAAGATATTTTGCCCCCAACTAATGCAGCTATTTTTGTCTCAAACTAATGCATCCTTTAATATTTTTGTATATTTTGCACAATTTTATTTATCTTTTTTTGTATTCTTTGTCAATAGACACTTTTTTCCAAAAGTTATATATTTAACTTACAGTTAAGACATAAGCATAAGTCTTGAACATAATTAAAATAAAATCATCAAACATTATATTATTTATTAAATGGAGGTAATTAAAATGAAAAGTGCAGTATTTTATGGAAAACATGATTTAAAAATTGAGGAGCATGATATGCCGGAGGTAGGCCCTAATGATGTCCTGATTCAGGTAAAAGCATGTGGTGTCTGTGGTACAGATGTACATATCTACGAGGGTGATAAGGGAGCTGCTGAAGTTACTCCTCCTACTATTCTTGGTCATGAATTTTCAGGTATAATTTCTGAAGTTGGCTCTAATGTTAGAAATTATAAGCCTGGTGACAGGGTATGTATCGACCCAAATTGTTATTGCGGTTCATGTGAACCTTGCAGAAACGGAGTTGCGCATTACTGTGAACATATGATAGGTTACGGAACAACTGTTAACGGCGGTTTTGCAGAGTATTGTGCAGTAAACGAAAGACAGGTTTATAAACTTGGTGACAATACAACCTTTGAGCAGGGTGCTATGACAGAACCTGTATCATGCTGCTTACATGGCATAGATATGTGTGATATCAAACCTGGACATCAGGTTGTTGTTATCGGCGGCGGAATGATTGGATTGCTTATGATGCAGCTCGCCAAACTTGCCGGTGCTGCTAAAATTGCACTACTCGAACCTGTTAAAAGCAAAAGAGACGTTGCTAAAAAACTTGGTGCCGATGTATGCATCGATCCTATAAATGAGGATGTAAAAGCCCGCTTACACGCTGCCGGACTCACATGGGTAAACACAGTCATTGAGTGTGTAGGCCGTACTTCCACTATAGAACAGGCTATTGATATTGCCGGAAACAAAGCTATTGTAATGATGTTTGGTCTGACAAAACCTGATGATACAATTTCTGTTAAACCTTTTGAAATCTTCCAAAAAGAACTTGAACTTAAAGCTTCTTATATCAATCCATACACACAAAAACGTGCTTTGGACCTTATCGATTCAGGCAGACTTGATGTAAGCAGCATGGTTTACGATGTATGCAGTCTTGAACAGCTTGAAGATATCTTAAGTAAGCCTGAACTTCGTGCAAACGGTAAATACATAATTTCACCTGAAAAATAAGACTTTTGATAATAAGCCGGATAAAATTATTACAGGCAATAGGTAATTGCGAAACAAGTTTGAAATCTTGATTCCAATAGGGAAAAATTCAGTAGAGCTGGATCTTAAAGATATGCTTATGTGAAATG
>CAKRFY010000002.1 GCA_934320895.1 uncultured Lachnospiraceae bacterium
TTGCAAACCTCCGAAAATAAAGGTTTTAGAGTGAAAAAAGAGGTAGTTTTTTGACACTACCGCTAATATAAAGGAGGCGGTTTTATGATTACTTCAACAGCGACAGCAACCGAAATGCAGAATAATTTTGGAAGATATTTGAATCTTGTTATGTCGGGACAGGAAATTATTGTAACAAAGAATGGTCATGAAGTTGGTCGTTTTATTCCAAAAGATGCTACGGTGTCATATTTAACAGATTCACTTACGGGGATTTTGAAAGATAATTATGATTTAGATAAAGAAAAAGAAGAAAGGCTAAAGAAAAAGTATGACACTATTGATTGATGCTAATATAATATTAGATGTTTTGATGAATAGGAAAGAATTTGTAAAGGAGTCTGCGATTATTTGGAAGCTTTGTGAAACAGAGCAATTTAAAGGCTATGTATCTACACTTACTTTTGAAAATATGATGTATATCATGCGAAAAGAGTTGACTTCTGAGAAAATTGAAGAAGTATTACAGAAATTAAAATTGATTTTTGAATTTGTTGATTTTAGTTCATCAATTTTAGAAAAAGCGGTGGAAATGAAGTGGAAAGATTTTGAAGATGCTATACAGAGTGCAACGGCAGAACAGATTTATGCAGATTACATTATTACAAGAAATGTTCGTGATTTTGCAAAAAGTAAAGTTATGGCATTTACGCCGTCTGAACTGTTGGCGAGAATTTAAAAATTTAACAATATCAATGAAGTTCACCACTTCTATTATTAGAATGGAAAATTTACATCCGAATGTTACTGCGCTTTAAACTTTTATTGGTCTTGATGGAGTCAGGGCTTCGATACCGGTAGGAGAGTTTATGGCAATTGTAATGGGAGTATATTATTTTAGAAAATTAAAATTTTAGATAGTTAAGTGGTAGAAAACAGGCTGTAAATGCTTCTGGCTGGAAGTGTTTGCAGCTTTTTATTATATTAAGAAAGATAACAATGGTCAGCAAAGAAGCATTGTTTTGTTTTCTGACAGTAATTTTAAAGCAAATTTTTTATCGAGGTTGATACATTATCTGATTTTGGATATTATGTTTTTAGCTTATACAAACTATAGGGAATTTTGAAATGTGATTATAATTTTGATAAAGAAAGCTATGGTAAACGACAAACCAACTAGCATTGGCATGGCATTGGGCAAAAGGTGTAAGTTCACCTATTATCGGAGCTACAAAGGCTTCGCATCTTGAAGATGCGGCAAAGGTATTGGATGTGAAACTGACAGCTGAGGACATTTCATATTTGGAAGAGCCGTATATCCCACATAGGATTGTCGGTGCGATAGACCATAATCCGGCGTATGGTGTTATGTTGCTGGATGAGAAAAAATAGGATATTCACTCCTTCATCCTGTTAAG
This sequence comes from uncultured Lachnospiraceae bacterium, assembly GCA_934320895.1. Taxonomy (GTDB): domain Bacteria; phylum Bacillota; class Clostridia; order Lachnospirales; family Lachnospiraceae; genus Butyribacter. The sequence goes on from CAKRFY010000002.1 coordinate 1,398, forward strand.
TTCCGGCAGCACCGTAAACAGCATAGTTATAAAACACATACTTCCGCCTATTACATTGGAAACGGGTTCTGCCATAAATACACCGTCAGTTCCCATGTGGAAAGCATATGGAAATATGTATGTAAGCGGCACAACGATAAACACTTTGCGTAAAAGAGAAAAGAAAATTGCCTGTTTTCTTTTATTGAGTGATTTGAAAACGGTCTGACCGATATATTGCAGATCCATAAAAATAAATGCAGCAAAATAAAGTTTTAATGCAGGGACAACATCTTTTATAAGTGTTGCATCTGAACTGAAGACCATAATTAAATATTTTGGAGCAAGTATGATAATGCTCCAAATTATGCCGGTATAGATAAGTGCCATGACAGCCATTGCTATACCGGCTTTTTTTACGCGTTCAGGGCGTCTTGCACCATAATTATAGCTTATAATAGGTGAAGAACCCTCTGTTATAGCATAGATAGGAGTTTCAACCATCTGACGGACACTTGAAACTATAGTCATAACGGAGATATACACATCACCGCCTGTAACATAAAGTACATTATTGCAGCATATTGAAACAAGACTGTTTGTAAGCTGCATAATAAATCCTGCTGTGCCAAGAGTTATGATATTTTTGGCAATGGAAAGGCAGGAAGAAAGTTCATTTTTATGTAGCAGCCTTACTTTTATCTCTGCTTTTTTGCGAAGAAAATAGAAAACAAAAACAGCAGAGAGTACCTGAGATATTACAGTGGCAATGGCAGCACCGTTTACTCCGAGTCCGAACAGAAAAATAAAAATCGGGTCGAGTATAATATTTGCAACTGCACCGATGGTCACGGAGAACATACCTGTTGTAGAATATCCCTGTGCATTGATAAACGGATTCATGCCGGTAGATATCATGGCAGGGAGAGTTCCGAGCAGATAGATTACAATATAAGGTCTTGCGTAAGTCAGTGCGTTTTGGGATGCTCCAAAAAGAACCAGAAGCGGTTTTGAAAATACAATGCCGATTATCATAAGGAGTATTGAACTCGCACATACCATTGTGAAAGATGTATTTAAAATAGTATGTGCTTTATTATCATCACCCATTCCACGGTTTATAGAAAAAATCGGTGCACCGCCGATTCCGAAAAGATTGCTGCATGCTGTGATTATCATTATCAAAGGAAAACAAAGACCGACGGCTCCGAGAGCCGCAGTTCCGATTTCGGGGATACGACCGATATAAATACGGTCAACTATGTTGTAGAGCAGACTCAAAATTTGTGCTACAAGCATTGGAAGAGCAGCACTTAAGATATTTCCTGTTACGGTACCAGTTTCAAAATTTATACGTTTCATCATTATGCCTCGATTTCATCTGTATTTTTGTTTGTTTAAATATTCATCATCTTGAATTTTTGTGTAAGAAACAGTTTTTGCTTACGGATTTTAGCTCTTATCCTAACTTCCAGTCAGAAAGCAGTTTTGGCTTTCGCCCAGTTATATGTTGAAAATAATTATAGCATGATTTAAACTATATTAAAAATATATCTTATAAACTCAGATATTTGTGAAAATGTTTATGTCTGTAATTAAATTGGAAAAAATATAACAAAATTTATAAGCAGTTTTGCAAATAATCAAATATATTTTACAAGCATCTAAGGAGGTCGTTATTTATGAAAGATATTAAATGGGCAGTTTTAGGTACGGGAGTAATCGCAAATGAGATGGCACAGGCTTTAATAAAAAACGGAAAAAGTATATATTCGGTTGCAAACAGAACGCATCAGAAAGCAGTTGAATTTGCAAAAAAATACAATATTCATAAAGTGTATGAAGACATGAATGATGTTTTTACAGACCCGGAAGTGGATGTTATATATATTACAACTCCGCACAACACTCATTTTGAATTTATGAAAAAGGCAATAGATAACGGAAAACATGTACTTGTGGAAAAATCCATAACATTAAATACAAGTGAGTTAAATCAGGTGATTGCTTTAGCAAAGCAAAAGGGAGTTATAGTTGCAGAGGCAATGACGATATACCATATGCCGATTTATAAAAAATTAAAAGAGATGCTTGACTCAGGAGTTCTTGGAAAAGTAAATCTTATCACAATGAATTTTGGCAGTTTTAAGGAATACGATATGAACAATCGTTTCTTTAATCTAAACCTTGCTGGTGGAGCAATGCTTGACATCGGAGTGTATGCTCTTTCGTTTATACGCTGGTTTATGGACTCAAGTCCAAGTAAATGTATGTCACAGACGAAAAGTGCACCGACTGGTGTTGATGAACAGGTGGGATTATTGCTTATGAATGATGAGGGGCAGATGGCATCGGTTATGCTGTCTCTTCATTCAAAACAGCCTAAAAGAGGAATGATTTCATGCGAGAAAGGATATATCGAGATAATGGAATATCCGAGAGCATGGGAAGCAACGATACATTATGTTGAATCTGGCGAAACGGAAAAGATAACTGCCGGTGAAAATGCAGATGCTCTTGCATATGAACTTGAGGATATGGAGAGGGCGGTAAATGGGGAACCTGAATTTATGCATCTTGATTATACATGGGATGTTATGGATATGATGACAATGGCCAGAAATTTCAAATATCCGGAGGAGATGTGAGAGGAGACGAACAGAAAAGTTAAAAATGTTTAAAGTTCTAATTAAAATTATAGTTATTGCGGAGGATTATTATGACACAAAAAGAACGAATGGAAAAGGGAATGATATATGATCCTAATTCATCAGAGATTATAAAAGAACAGAATGTTTACATGGAAAAACTATGGGAATTTAACCAGTTGCGTCCATCGGAACAGGACAAAAAAGAAAAATATATGAAACAGACTTTTGCCGAATGTGGAGAGGGATGTTATATTGAACTTCCATTTCATGCAAACTGGGGCGGAAAAAACCTGCATTTTGGAAACAAAGTCTATGCGAATTTTAATCTTACAGTGGTAGATGACGGTGAGATATTCGTCGGTGACAAAGTAATGTTTGGACCGAATGTCACTATAGCAACTGCAAATCATCCAATCGAACCATCGCTTCGTGCAGATGCAATGCAGTATAACAAGACGGTTCATATCGGAGAGAATGTCTGGATTGGGGCAGGGACAACCATAGTTCCCGGAGTGACAATCGGTAAAAATTCGGTAATCGGTGCTGGAAGTGTTGTAGTAAAAGATATACCTGACAATGTTGTTGCCGTAGGAAATCCATGTCGTGTACTTCGTGAAATCGGAGAGCATGACCGCGAATTTTTCTATAGGAATGAAAAAATAGACTGGGAAAATCTTTAGATAAGACTCGGAGAGAAAATTTTAAAACTTTTTCTGCACCTACCGCAGATACACTGTTTTTACTGATACTCTGCATACCGGTTTGGAAACACAACAGGATCTCTTATCTTGCTGTACCTTTAGGTTACAGGATGTGGCAGAAAAAAGAGTCAAAACTGCAGCTTGCCGCATCTATGGTTCGCCAAGTTATGCCTGAATTTTCACAGAAGAAAAATGTTATCATCCTTTGTGACAGCTGGTATATGAAAAAGAGTCTTGTTTCCGTTGTTGACGAATACCCTAATCTCAATCTGATCGGTAATCATTATACGGGTGTACGCCGTGTACTTACAAATCTTTTCGGAGTCCGAGAAGTCCTTGCATATGTCACATCAACCGTAAAAGAGGGTGGGGCGAAACGCTTGTTTTTCAGTACAGTTTCTCCTGAACAGTTGGATATTTTCTGTGCATGGCAGGAAAAGGTTCCATTAAATCAGATCGGCAGTGATTGGATGCAATATATACCATTATTTTTATATTCATTACGATGGAATATCGAAGTCAGTTATTATGAGCAGAAAACATTCTGGTCTTTATGCAGTTATATGGTACGAAGCTGCAAAGAGATCGAAATGATGGTAAATCTTATCAACATCAGTTATTGTGCAATGAAACTGCTGCCTTATGTTGACAAAGAATTTGCTGACTATAAAGATAAAAGTGTGCAGGAAATTCATTTTGCCATAAGTGAAGGTATCCGTGAGCAGATATTTTGCAGAGAAGCAACACAATCCGTATTGCCATGTATGGTGATAAATATCCGTATATAGTTCCGGTTTCTTTTGGAATGGAAATCTTAAATGAGAAGCCAGTTCTTTATTTTCATTGTGCAAAGCAGGGAGTTAAAACAGAATATATTGAAAAAAATCCAAATGTCTGTGTTGAAGCCGATACTTTTTTCAAAGTTCAGAAAACAGAGCATGGAATTACGACAAGGTATGAAAGCGTGATAGGCTTTGGAAAATGTGAGGAGGTAAAAACTCAAGGTGAAATAATAAAGGGCTTGCAGCTTATTCTTGAACATTATGGACAGACAGATTATCCACTTGACCGTTGCAAAGGAATGATGAATGTGAAAATGTATAAGATCGAGTTAGAGGAATTTACGGGAAAAGCAAATCCGGTGGAAGAATAAGTATGATAAGTCATTTGTATTAAAAAATAGAACGGAGAACGAAAAGGATGAATATTACAGTGTACCTTGGGGCTTTTGAAGGAAATGATCCCACATTAGCAAAAGAAGTAAAGAAACTTGGAACATGGATCGGTGAGAGAGGAAATTCACTTATATATGGTGGCTCTAAGTCGGGGCTTATGGGAGAAATAGCTGAAAGCGTACTAGAAGCAGGTGGAAATGTAACAGGTGTAGAACCACAGTTTTTTGTCGATTCTGAATTACAGTACGATGAGATAACCGAATTGATAGTTACAAAAAATATGGAAGAAAGAAAAACGAAGATGATTGAACTTGGGGATGTATTTATTGCTTTTCCGGGAGGGACAGGCACTTTAGAAGAAATTGCAGAGGTTATGTCAAAAGTATCTTTAAAGCAGCTTAATGCACCATGTATTTTATATAATCTGAACGGTTATTATAATGGACTTAAAGAACTTCTCTCACATATGATTAAGATGGGATTGTCCTCAGAAGAACGGCAGGAGGGCATTTATTTTGTGGAAAATCTTGAACAGATTAAGGAAATTTTGGAGAGGAAATAATAAAAGTTATGCATATAGAAAAATATAGCGGAAAAATATGATGATGAGATTATATTGCTTATTCTTGATATTCAGAATAACGGGTCAAAGATAAATCTGTCACTTGAAGAACAGCCGGATCTTTTTAATATAAATAAGTCATATCAACAGGGAGGCGGCGAATTTTTGATTGCGGTTTTTGACGGGAAAGTAATCGGAACTATCGGACTTATGATGAAAGAAAATAATTGTGCGATTATGAAAAAATTCTTTGTCAAAAAAGAATACCGTTCGCAGAAAGTAGGGCTTGCTCTTTACAGTGAGCTTATAAAATTTGCAAAAACATCGAATGTGCGGCATATTATTTTAGATACGCCGTCTGTTGCGAAAACATCACACAGGTTTTATGAAAAGGCAGGATTTTATAAGGTTGATAAAACAGAACTTCCAATTTTATATACATATCCTGATAGAAATAGTCTATTGTATATACTTGATTTATGAAAAATTGATTAAGGAGCGTGTTGAGAAAGTAAAAGGGATGGGCAATGAATTTACTAAATAAACTAATCGTAGAATAATGAAAAATGGTAAACGGAGGAAAATTAAAATGTATTTGTTTTTACTTGCACTTATTTATATTGCTTTTATAAGTCTTGGTCTGCCCGATTCACTTTTAGGTTCAGGATGGCCTGTGATGCATACTGAACTCAATGTTCCTGTGTCATTTATGGGTATCGTATCGATGATAATTTCCAGTGGTACAATTGTTTCAAGTCTTTTCTCAGATAAACTTACCAGAAGATTCGGTACACGAATCGTAACGGTTGCGAGTGTGTTTCTTACTGTGATTGCGCTGCTTGGTTTTTCTATTTCTAACCAGTTTTGGATGCTGATTGTTTTTGCGGTTCCTTATGGACTTGGTGCAGGTGCAATTGATGCCGCACTTAACAATTATATTGCACTTCACTACAAGGCAAAACACATGAGTTGGCTGCATTGCTTTTGGGGTGTTGGAACAATCGTTAGTCCGTTTATTATGAGTTATGCACTCACAAATAGGACATGGAATAGTGGCTATCGCATTGTAGGAATCATTCAGCTTGCCATTGCAATACTTTTGCTTGTCACTCTGCCAGTGTGGAAAGTTAATCAGAATGAAACTGAGGATACTGCAAAAAGCGTCGGTCTGATCGATGCACTGAAGATTAAAGGCGTTCCTTTTCTTCTGCTTGGTTTTTTTGCTTATTGTGCTGCCGAAGCTACAACCATGCAGTGGGCAAGTACATATTTTGTTGAGGTAAAGGGGATTGCCGCAGACCGTGCCGCCAGATTTGCTGCGTTGTTTTACATAGGCATCACAGCAGGAAGATTCATCAGTGGTTTTATTACTGACAGACTGGGTGACCGCAGAATGATCTTGTTGGGTACGGGAATTCTTGTTTGTGGAATTATTGCTCTGTTTGTTCCGGTAGAATCATATAAGGTCGCAGTTGTTGCATTTCTTGTGATCGGATTTGGCTGTGCGCCTATATATCCTTGTATCATTCATTCCACACCATATAATTTTGGAGCTGAAAATTCAGGGGCGATCATTGGAATTCAAATGGCAAGTGCCTATGTTGGGTCAACATTTATTCCACCGTTGTTCGGGCTTATCGGCAACAAAGTTTCATTTTCTGTTATGCCTATTTATTTGTTTGTTTTCTTTGCTTTGATGGTTACAATGATTGAAACGACATTTAGCATCACACATAAGGTAACGAAAGATTAGGTTATTACAATATGGAAGCGGCATGATTTATTGATTGCGTCAAATATGCAGATATTTACTGTCGCATATCTGGTTAATTTTTGGAGAGATTTACAACGAATTTGACTTCTGAAAATAAGAAATATTTTTAAAAATTAAGAATGATGATGTAATATAAAGCCCCTTGTCATCTTCTAGAAAAAGGACTATAATTTCATGCGGAAAAATCCAATAAAAAAGAAAAGAGATGTAAGACATGAAAGACAAAAGACTTATACTTAGAGGAGAGGCAGCACTTATTTTGGCAATTATAATAAACAGCATGGGCGTATTACTTATGCTTCAGTCGGGTTCCGGAATATCGGCAATATCAAGTGTACCGTATGCATTTAGTGAGGTATTTCCGAGATTATCACTTGGAACATGGACATACATATTTCAGGGACTTCTTGTAATAACACTTATGGTTCTGAAAAAGAGATTTGTTCCATCGTATCTGTTCAGCTTTGTGGCAGGCTTTTTATTTGGAGAATTGATGGATATACATGAATTGTGGATAACAAAACTTCCATTGTCAATTCCACTTAGAATATTTTACTTTGTGTTAAGTTACATAATACTCTGTTTTGGAATTGCATTATCAAACCGCTGTAAACTGCCGATAATCCCAACAGACCTGTTTCCGAGGGACTTGTCAGAGATAATAAACAAACCATATTCAAGAGTAAAGATTACATTTGATGTAACCTGTCTATTTGTAACAGCGTGTCTGACATACTTTGCACTCGGAAAAATTCTCGGACTCGGAATAGGAACAGTAGTAGCTGCATTTACAATGGGAAAAGGTGTATCTATCGCAGGAAGTCTTATAGATAAGAAGATGACATTTGTATCGGTATTGCATAAAGAACCGGATGTAGAAGCAGGGACAGAGGTTTGGTGAGGGATAGATATAGTTTTTACTGTTTTTAAAAAATCTATGTGGATGACACAGAAAGATTATAGATTAGTCAGAAAGGATGGATGATACTTATGAAATATGGAAATGAGATATGTGACAATATAATAAAAAGGCTGATAGTAAGCGGCACTACAATTTCAACTATGGAGAGTTGCACATCAGGGCTTATAGCATCCATGATAACCGATACGGAGGGAGCATCGGCAATCTTTCCGGGCGGATATGTGACTTACATAAATCAGACTAAGATTTTTGTCGGTGTGGATGAGGACATAATAAAGAAGTATGGTGTATATTCAAACGAGTGTGCCAAGGCAATGGCAGAAACCGTTAAGGAAAAAATGAATACTGATATAGCAATCGGTATAACGGGAACGACAGGAAATGTTGACCCTAATAATGCCGACAGTGTCCAGGGAAAAGTGTATTTTTGTATAATTGTTGGTGAGAAAGTAAATTCTTTTGAGTTTGATGCGAATGTAAAAGGTATGAGCAGACATGAGATTAAGGAGTTGTATGCCAAAAAGGTGTTTGAGAAGTTAGAAGGGATAATAAAATAATAAATTTAAACCGTCGGTTTATTAAAATAATAGGCTGGCGGATTTTTTATGTATTTTGACAAAAAATGAACCAAATCATTACCTTGATTGTCTTACATATAGAACATCATAATCATATGCATATGAATTATAGTTCAATGAAAGGACAGGAGGTTGGCGAAAGACAACATGGATAAAACAAAGATAAACGAAGAGTATTTTGTGAAAATAGTAGAAGAAGAAAAAGATTTGATGTTCAGGCTTGCCTACAATATTATGCAGAATACGGCAGATTCTGAGGATGTGGTTGCAGAATCGATATGTAAAGCATGTGAAAAGCGTGCCAGTCTGAAAAGTCCTGCTAAATTAAGAAACTGGATGTTAAGGATTACTGTAAATATTGCCAAAAATACGGTTATATTAAGAAACCGTACAAAGCCAGTTGAGGACTGTCAGAAATATTATAAAGGTAAAACAGATGAAAAGATAAATATCTGGGAACTGGTCGGTGAGTTAAAAGAAAAAGAAGGGTTATTTCCAGAGAAAATAAAAAATGCAAATCAAAAAATTGATGACAAAGCTGCGGTAAAAATTGCTAATGAAGTATTGCAGAAGGCGTATGGCATGGATACTGATTCAGCGGAAATAAATATAGAGTTTGATTGTGCTGAATTAACAGAAAACAAGTCATTGCCAAGTTATTTTGTATCACTTTCAAAAAAATCGTGGAAATATGATGCTACCGTTGAAGTCGATTCAAAAAATGGCACGATAAATCAGATAAATGTATCACATAAGACAAAAAATGAATGTGTTTCAGGAATAAAAGTAAATGATGACAGCTATAGGGAAAACACTGCAAAAATATATCATATTTTGGACGGCATCGGTAAAAAAGACAGCGACGCACAAGAGATATATCTTGTCTACAAGTATCGTAAAAATGGTACATTGAATAGAGGAAATGTTAAATATCTGGTAAAAATGAAAGATGGTGGTGTATTGACGAAGTGCAGATTGCTTAATAAGTAATGATTAAATGTATTGGGGGGGAGGTTGGAAAAACGAAGGAAAAGATTAATCCTCTTTTCCTTCGATAAGATAATCACAGCTAATTTTCAATCTATACAATTAGATTTCATAAGCATCCACCAAGCGAAAGTTTCCATGATACTTACTATCAAGTCCCTTCAGACTTCTCGTTATCGGCGCAACGGTAAGAATTTGGGAACTCTCATTGTATTCTGTCCCGATCAAAACGACAACGCTGTCTACACAAAAAATAGGCAGCCCTCTTTCGGACTGCCTACCCGCCAATGGGATATTCGGATTAAGGCTTTACCCACGCCTCCCTACGGACATTACTATTATATTCAAACATTAATATTAAAATTCACTAATTTCATCGTATAGTATTTCCCATCGTTCTGGAAATATTTTTAATGTATCAACATCTACATTACTCTTTTTTATCAGTTTCATCAAATCCTTTTTCATGTCTGTCACTCCTTTCTTTATCTGTTGCACTAAGTATATAATAAAATTTATATCATTTCCTGCCAAAATAAACAAAGAAACGGACAAATCTTGCATATGGGTTTAAATTGCTGTCGGTCGCACAGGAGTTTGAAAACAATCTATATTTGCATGTTTTTACGATATTCCGATGGTGACAGCCCTTTCATTTTTTTAAAAATACGGCTGAAATAAAGAGGGTTATCATATCCGACTAGCTGTGCTATCTCAGAGATGTTGTATTGTGTGCCTTGAAGTAATGCTTCGGCATTGTATATTCGCTTGGAGAGAATATACTGCATTGGCGTAAGGCCAGTATAAAGCTTAAAATTGCGTATAAACCAGCTTGTGCTGACATGGTTTTGTTCTGCATATGAATCTATGTTTATCTGTTCGCTGTAATGCTCACTAAAGTAGGCTGTTGCCTTGTTCACTTCCTCGGCGGCATGGGAATTGTCAGTTTTAATGCAGGATTTAAAGTATCTTTGAAGTTTTATAAAAATCTGTCGTAAATACATGTCAAGCATTTCCGGGTAATTGTCCTTACACATTTGTAATTCATATATCATGGCACGAAAGAGGTTCTGATATTCAAAACCGGAACCACAGTAAAATACTTTTTTGTCATCTGTAAGTCCGTAGGAGCGAAGCAGGTTTGTGACATTATTTCCGGTAAAATGAACCCAGTAGACTTCGGTCTGTTCTTTTCCATAATATTCATATTTCTGTGGCTCCTTGGGACGATATAGTACCATATGTCCAGCAGATACGATAGTTTCTTCATCATCATTTCCAAAATGAAAATGTGCTTTTCCAGCGGCTATATATAGTAACTGAAAGTCAGCTCGTCCTCTTGGTCTCCATGTAGGCAGTTTAGGGTGGGTATAAAGTTTATAAGTGCCACAGCTTGTTACAATAAGAGGTTTTGATTTATCTTTTATGTCAACAACTGAATTGTTCAGATATGCATTGTTTGTGTACATTTTATTCTCCTTTTATGCTGGTTCAAAAAAATCTATGTGAAAATCACCAAAAAATATAAAAATAAGTGCTCTTATTTGTTGATTTTATCATTTTGTGCATGTTTTGTCTAATTTAAGATATGGATTTTGAACAGGTGCTTCTATATACTTACGATAGTAAAAATGTTGAAGCGAAAATCAGAAAGATTTGAAAGGATCAGGTTTATGGAAGAAAAAAGATACCTAAAATGGTATAATATGGTTGGCTACGGTTCAGGAGCAAACCGTAAGTTAAAAGAGGAAAGAAATCAAAAAAAATGAGTCAGGAAAGAGTGGAAAAGTTGAAAGACCAAGCTTAGAATGACAAAGAAATCAAAAGACTGAGTCAGAAAAGATTAGAAAAGTTGAAAGGCTAAGTGTGGAATGACAAAGAAATCAAAAGATTGAGTCGGGAAAGAGTGGAAAAGTCGAAAGACTAAGCCTAGAATGACAAAGAAATCAGAAAGACTGAGTCAGAAAAAATTAGAAAAATTGAAAGACTAAGTCAAAGATTATAAAGAAAGCGAGGAAAAGTATGGATTTTGATATGAAGTGGCTTGATGATCCTGAGACATTCAGGGTAAATCAGCTTAAAGCACACAGTGACCATTGTTATTACAGAGATTATGAAGAATTAAAAAGAAATGAGAGCGGTCTGATATGCTCGTTAAATGGACAATGGAATTTTTGTTTCAGCAAAAATGTTGAGAGCAGACCAAAAGAATTTTATAAGGAAGATTATGATGCAAGTGGATTTGACAAGATTATGGTGCCGGGACATATCGAGCTTGCAGGTTATGATAAGATCCGTTATATAAATACGATGTATCCCTGGGAGGGAAAAGAATACCGCCGCGGTGCATATAGTATCGAGAGTGCTGGGGATGGCGCAGGAATGTTCAGCGAAGCAGAATATAATCCTGTTGGTTCATATATAAAAAGATTTGATCTAAAAGATGAAATGCACGGAAAAAGAATACATATTTGTTTTGAAGGCGTGGAGCAGGCGATGTATTTATGGCTTAACGGACAATTTGTAGGTTATGCGGAGGACAGTTTTACACCGTCTGAATTTGACCTTACACCATTTATAAAAGAAAGAGATAATGTACTTGCAGTACAGGTTCACAAGATGAGCACAGCGGCATTTTTGGAGGATCAGGACTTTTTCAGATTTTTCGGGATTTTCAGAAATGTTACTTTAAAAGCAATACCTGATGTTCATGTGGAGGATATATTGCTCAAACCTGTATTATGCAATGATAATGTAAGCGGCAGACTTGATGTGAGTTTGAGATTGTCATTGGCTGAAAAGCAAAATATCAGTGCGGATTTTATTTTAAAAGATAATGAAGGAAATAAAGTCTTAGAAAATCGTATTGAACTTAAAGATAATGCTTTGCTTGAAGAAGAAAATTTATCAGGTGAAAATGCTCAGGTGCAAAATTCTTCAAAAGATAGTGATGTGTCATCAAATAAAAATATTTTAAAGCAGGATAATAAAATATTTACGGGAGAGATGAGTGCAGATATAAATTCCGTAAAAGCATGGGACAATCATTCCCCATACCTGTATCATGCTTTTGTTGAGATTAAAAATGAGAGTGGGGAAATCCTCGAAGTAGTTCCATATGATATAGGTTTTAGAAGAATTGAGATAATTGACAAAGTGATACATCTAAATGGGAAGAAACTTGTGATAACGGGTGTAAACCGTCATGAGTGGAATCCGAAAACAGGAAGATGCATAACTGTTGATGATATGATCTCTGACATAAATTGTATGCAGAAGAACAATATAAATGCAGTGCGTACCTGCCATTATCCAGACCAGATACCGTGGTACTATATGTGTGATAAAGTAGGAATTTATGTTATGGCGGAAACAAATCTTGAAAGTCATGGAACATTTCAGAAACTTGGTGTTATCGATCCGTCATGCAATGTGCCAGGCTCTATCCCACAGTGGAGGGAAGTTGTAGTTGACAGGGCAAGAAGTAATTATGAGACATTTAAAAATCACACATCTGTATTATTTTGGTCTTTGGGAAATGAGTCGTATGCGGGTGATGACATAGAGGCAATGAATACATATTTTAAGGATAAAAATGATGGACGACTTATTCATTATGAGAGTTCTTTTTATAACAGAGCTTATGAGGATACAATATCTGATGTTGAGAGTCGTATGTATGCAAAACCAAAGGAAGTGGAAGATTATCTCAGTAATTCACCTAAGAAACCATATCTTTTATGTGAGTATATGCATGACATGGGAAATTCAATGGGCGGACTTAATGATTATATGAAGCTTATAGATAAATATGAAATGTATCACGGCGGCTTTATATGGGATTTCATTGATCAGGCAATCATGGTAAAAGATGAAGTGACCGGAAAAGAAGTTCTCAGGTATGGTGGGGATTTTGATGATAAGCCTTCTGACTATGAATTTTCAGGAAACGGAATATTATTTGCAGACCGCAGGGAAAAACCGGCAATGCAGGAAGTGAGGTATTATTATGGATTATACAGATAAGAAAAAACTTAGGGTTGCCTACGGGGATTTTACGCTTGGAGTGCATGGTGATGGATTTGATTATATATTTTCTTATGCACAGGGGGGGCTTGAATCAATAGTAAAAGACGGATATGAGTGGCTTTATCGTTGTCCGAAACCTACTTTCTGGCGTGCGCTTACCGACAATGACAGAGGAAACAGGCTTCATATAAAGAGTGGAAGCTGGCTTGCGGCAGATATGTTTATCGACTGCAAAAAAGTTGAAGTTATCATGGATGGAGTACCACAGGGAAATGTACTCGCACCGGACAATAATCGTTATGGTAGTGATGTGTATGCAGATGAGATTATTGTTAAATATACATATCAGACTATAATAAATCCCTCAACCACGGTTTTAGTAACATATACTGTTGATGTGACAGGAAAAATAAATGTTAATGTACATTATGTAGGTGTAAAAGGTTTGCCACAGCTTCCAGTGTTTGGTATGAGATTTATAATGCCGACACTCGCTGACAAATATATGTATGAAGGCTTGTCTGGGGAAACTTATCCTGACAGAAAAGCAGGTGCAGTAAAAGGTGTATATGAGGTTAAAGATTTAAGCCTTACACCATATCTTGTGCCACAGGACTGTGGTGTGCATATGGATACAAAGTGGGTTGAAATAACAAGACATACAAGCCTTGACAACAGCAGAAAAGATTGTGTATCACAGATATTAAAGATAGGGAGTATGGACAAGCCGTTTGCATTTTCATGTCTTCCATATACGGCAACTGAGATTGAAAATGCAACGCATCATGAAGAACTGCCGCCAGCAAGAAGAACTGTCCTTTGTATATATGGAACAGTAAGAGGTGTTGGCGGAATCGACAGTTGGGGCAGCGATGTAGGAAAAGAGTGCCGTATTGATGCTGAGAAAGACATTGAGTATTCATTTTATATCTGTTGATTGAAAGTGCGTATAGTATTTATTTTATATCTGCCGATTAAGCATTTGCAGAATAGTTGTTTTATATCTGCTAAATCAAAATATATATGAAGCTGTTCTGATATTTATAAATTGTCAGTCGGTTTTTAACACTATCAAGGAAGTCACTCGCTTCTATTGGGTATAGCAAGTAATAAATGGTGTATGTGACTAAAGGAAACATTGAACTTGGTGTTGGACAGGAATTGTATCATATGGATGAGGGCGATTTTGCCATTGTATTTCCGAATGTAATTCACCATTATCAGGTGTTTGACACTAATGATAATAAAGTAGTTTATCTGTACCCTGAGCCATCAATGTTTCCATCTTATTGTATAGAACTTGAAAAGTATAGTCCGAAAAATCCTGTTATAAAAAAGAAAAATCTGCACCATGACATAATATGCGTGATAAAAGCGATTATCGGTAACAGGGAAAATATAAAAGACATGATGCTGATAAAAGCATATATTCAGGTGATACTTGCACATGTGTTTTCTGAAATGGAAATGGTATAAGGTTAAACCATGTGGTATCACTTCTGGAAAATTCAGGAAAAACTATAACAGATATATGGCTGGACTGTGGTTTTGAAAGTCAGAGGACTTTTAACAGAGTTTTTAAAGAGAGATATAAGATGACACCTAGAGAATATCGCAGTAAGTGTAATTCGGATGTGAGAGTAATATAGTTGAAATGGGATAATAAATGTTTACAAGAAAATTTAAGATGCTTGCAGTATGGCAAAACAGCAGTTTGCTGGTAGCAGCTGCAATTAAAATACCGTTTGCTTCAGACAGCATATGTTCAAATATAAATGATAAAATAATATTAAAAATTAACTGTATATTTCAATTATTTCCTGAAAAAGTGTGATATAATACAAAAAATAATTATAAACATAGGAAAAATTGGAGGTATCAGGTATGAAAGATAAGTACGAAAAAACTCTTATTGCGTGTTATCTTGGTTTTATCACACAGGCGATAGCAGCGAATTTTGCACCATTGTTGTTTTTAACTTTTAAAAGAACATATGGAATACCGATAAGCGAGATAGCGTTTATATCAACGACATTTTTCTTCACGCAGCTTTTAATAGACTTATTATGTGCCAAATTTGTTGACCGTATCGGTTACAGAAAAAGTGTTGTTGCGTCCGAGATATTTTCGGCAGCAGGACTTATAGGTCTTGCAATATTGCCAGAGATTTTGCCGAATGCATATGCAGGAATTATTATAAGCGTTGTTGTTTATGCCATGGGAAGTGGGCTTATAGAAGTGCTTGTAAGCCCGATAGTAGAAGCCTGTCCGTTTGAAAATAAAAGCAGTGTTATGAGTCTGCTACATTCATTTTACTGCTGGGGTTCAGTAGGAGTCATACTTTTATCAACAGTGTTCTTTGCTGTGTTTGGAATAGAAAACTGGCGGATACTCGCCTGCATATGGGCGTTAGTTCCTATTTACAATGTATTTAATTTTTTAAATTGTCCGATAGAACGATTGACAGAAGAAGGAGAGGGGCTTGCAATAAGAGAGCTTTGCAAACTTCCGATATTCTGGATTTCGATAATACTAATGGTCTGTGCAGGTGCAAGTGAAATCTCAATGGCACAGTGGGCATCAGCTTATGTAGAGTCAGCACTCGGACTTCCTAAAAGTGTCGGAGACATCATGGGACCATGTCTGTTTGCGGTCGCAATGGGTGTAAGCCGATTGTTTTATGGAAAGTATGGAGAAAAAGTTGACCTTATAAAATTTATGACAGGTTCAGGAGTATTATGTCTTATATGTTATCTGCTGGCGGGACTTGGCGGCAATCCTGTTGTCGGTCTTGCAGGTTGCATAATCTGCGGTTTTTCCGTCGGCATAATGTGGCCGGGTACGATAAGCATAACATCAGTGAAGATAAAAGCAGGAGGAACAGCTTTATTTGCATTACTGGCAATGGCAGGAGATATGGGAGGTTCGATAGGACCTGCAATAGTTGGATTTGTAACGCAGAATGCCGGCAATAATCTCAAAGCTGGAATGCTTGCAGGATGCGTATTTCCGATAGTCCTAGTAGCATCGGTATGTATGTTGAAAGTTATGAAAGTGAAAGAATGAAGTGAAAGCACTTGCCATAGCTTTAAACTATATCAAACTGCAAAATAAAGATATTATACAAACGGAATGGTTAGATGATAATATAACCTCAGAAAAAACGGGAGGTTATACAGATGAGTACATTAAAAACACCATTCAGATATGATTTTGTGGGAAGTTTTTTAAGACCGCAAAAACTAAAAAATGCAAAGGCTGATTTTGCAGTGGGCAAGATTACACAGGATGAGCTTGACAAGATAACAGATGATTGCGTCCGTGATATAGTTGCAAAGCAGAAAGAGGCAGGATTTCATGCTATAACAGATGGAGAATTTCGCAGAAAGTTCTGGCATCTTGATTTTATGTGGGGATTTGAGGGCGTTGCTCATGAGAAAAAGGGTGGCGGAGTACAGTTTAATGGAGAGATGGCAGACCTTGAAGCTACTTATCTTGTTGGAAAGGTTAAGGCGAAAGCACATCCATTTGTGGAATATTTTAAATTTCTTAAGCAGTTTGAAGATGAGAATACTGTAGCTAAATACACGATTCCTGCACCTGCACAGATGTATCAGCAGATGATAGTTCCTCAGAATATAGAAAAGACAAGAGAATTTTATGCAACGGATGATGAGCTTATCCAGGATATCGGTTTGGCATATCAGGATGTCATAGCACAGTTTTATGAGGCAGGTTGCCGTAATCTTCAACTTGATGATTGTACTTGGGGTGCTATTGTCGGGGATGCTGCAAAGCAGAGATATAAATCTCTCGGACTTGATATCGAGGATGTAAAGGCACAGCTTTTGAAAGTAAATAATCTTGCACTTGAGAAAAAGCCAGAGGACATGGTTATTACATCGCATATCTGTAGAGGTAATTATCATTCTACATTCTTTACAAGTGGACCTTACGATTCAGTTGCAGATTATGTATTTGCACAGGAAAATGTTGATGCGCTTCTTTTGGAGTATGACGATGAGAGATCCGGTGGATTTGCACCACTTGCAAAAGTTTCACCTGATAAGAAAGTTGTACTTGGACTTATCACAACTAAGAAACCTGAGCTTGAGGACAAGGAAGCTGTAAAGGCAAGAATTGAGCAGGCATCAAAATATATTCCACTTGATCGTTTATGCTTAAGTCCACAGTGCGGATTTGCTTCATGTGAGATTGGAAACAAGCTTACGGAAGAACAGCAGTGGGCGAAACTTGCACTTGTAAAAGAGATAGCAGAGGAAGTCTGGAAATAAAGAAAGATTACTGTTAAAACAAAACAGACAGAAGTTTTAAGGGCTGTTACTGTTTACACTATATATCAGGCAATTAAGAAACTAATTATATATCGTGTTATGAGCAAATAGCAAAGCGGATTGCAAATATCCGATCGACTCATGTATATATATGAAAGTTTTGAAAGCGTCTTGAAATATATAGGTGAACAGCAGCCAAAAACTTCTGTCTGTTTTATTTGTTAGCGTAAATTCTTATTCGGATAAACAAAAATAGAAAAGAGCACAACTGTATATTTGTCTTTTGCAAAAGTAGAAAATATAAATAAGCAATGTTATAATATGATGCAAAGGCTAAGATTGAATGGCAATGTAACAATTAATGGTAATGTAGCAATCAGTGACATAAGGATAATTCGGAATATTACACTGAGAAATTTGCGGAGATGTAAAAAGCAAAATTTTAAATTTATTGTTGATTTGCGAGTCTGACATGAGTTATCAGACTGTGGTTTATGTTTTAGGAGGTAGAAATTTATGGATGAAAGATTAAAAAAACAACTTGATTTTGCGTTGGAGATAGATAAGGAAAAAAATATATTCAGACAGACACATCTGTCAGGTCACGGCAGAAACGAAAATGATGCAGAACACGCATGGCATATGGCAATCATGGCATATCTTTTAAAAGAATATTCAAATGAACCTGTGGATATCGGAAAGGTTATGCTTATGTGTCTGATACATGATATAGTGGAGATAGATGCAGGAGATACATATGCGTACGATGCAGAAAATCTTAAGACGCAGAAAGCAAGGGAAGATGCGGCAAAGGAGAGGATATTTTCTATATTACCGGAGGAGCAGAAAGATGAACTTATAAAGTTGTTTGATGAGTTTGAGGAATTTAAAACAGCGGAGTCAAAATTTGCTCATGCAATGGACAATCTCCAGCCTTTAATCTTAAATAACAGTAACGGTGGTGGTGACTGGAGGGAACATGGTGTGACGGCAGAGCAAGTGTATGGCAGACAGAGTAAGACAAAACTTGGTTCTGAGCGTCTGTATGAGGTTATTGACAGAATTCTAAAAGAAAATATTGATAAAGGGAACATAAAAGAGGAGACTGTACAAAAATAGATTTTTGACGATATCTAATATAGTAGATATTTTTTGCAAGCTAAGTCTGTTTGGAAAAATAATTTATGTTTATGGATTATTGTAAAGATCAGAAAGGGGTGTAGTGAGTAATGAGAGTGGAAGCTTTAAATCAAAGTGTGCAGGTTACAAGTGTAAATACTGTTAATGCAGCAAGTAAAGATTTTCGTGAGATATTGGATTCAGAAGCCATCAGTACTGAATTGGATGATGAATTAAGAAATATGACAAAGCAGTCATTCTATAAAGTGCCATACGGCAATTATAAAAAAAGTACCATCAATATTGGTCAATCTTCGGAGGATGAAATTGATACGGGGAGATATCAGATACGCAGAAGTAATGAAGATGTAGAAATCTATGATAAAAAAACACAGCAAAAATTTGGCTGGATTCTTCGCTATGGGGATGAAGTACAGGTGGACTCACAAAGCAATCAGAAATTTTTGATAAATGACTTTGGAAATGGTTTCTTTATGATGCAATATGTTGATGACGAACTGGAAAATGGTTTAAAAAAATTTTTTGATGTAGATGAATTGCCAGAAAAGGCAGAACTTACACTGATTATTATGCTGTCTAAAACGAAGAAAGTATTTACAACTCACCTCACCGTGCTTTGTAGTGTAGCTCTTTACAAACTATTTTACAACACAACGTTGACTTTCATTACTATTTGTGCCGCCAGTTGAAGGCGGCGGAATGGAGATTATTATGTCAGAAAGAAAAAATTTTGGAGCACAGCCGTTCCTTTTTCCGCAGCCGGTTCTTATTATTGGAACATACGACGAGCAGGGAAAAGCAAATGCAATGAATGCGGCATGGGGCGGTATTTATATAATGCAGTTAAAAAGTGTGTAGTCTATCAACGTAAGTCCAGCTTATTATGATAAGATTACACTTTTTTATGCAGAAAAAAGGGGAGACAAATCCTCTGCTTCTACAAGGGGCAGTTGCATTTGCTTCGCAAATGATAGTGTCAAGTGAACTATGAAAAAATGAGCCAAAGAAAAAAGTTCAAATGAACCTTGAAAATTGCAGATATTTTAAGAAGGATTCCAAGCATATATAGTATTATATTTTATTGGAAATTATCGAAAAATTTGCTGAATCATTATAAAAAA
The DNA here is from genome assembly GCA_934320895.1 of uncultured Lachnospiraceae bacterium. Classification (GTDB taxonomy): domain Bacteria; phylum Bacillota; class Clostridia; order Lachnospirales; family Lachnospiraceae; genus Butyribacter. Next base: position 21,312 of record CAKRFY010000002.1, read on the forward strand.
GAAACTAAGGATATATATTTCCCAAGAGATATGTTATAATTATGGCAGATTAAAAGGTAAGGAGGTACAGTTATGAGTAAAAGAAACAGATGGAAACAAATATGCAGCATGTTTATGGCTGTGATGATGATTTTTACCTCGCTATATTGGGGTGGGATGAAGGCTTCAGCTGAGACACCGCCTGTAAAGATCAAGGTGACATTTGGGCAGACAGAAGCGCGTTCGATGCTTGCCGATATCAATGCATTCCGAACGTCGGATACAGAGGCGTGGTGCTGGGATAAGACCGATAGTACAAAGCAATCGTATCGAACCACAGAGTTACAGTATGATTATGCGTTAGAGCGTGTTGCAATGAAAAGGGCAGTAGAGATTGCGCTTTCCTACGATCATACCAGACCAAATGGCACGAAATGTTTTACCGCATATCCGTCCGGATATATGGCAAAGGGAGAAAATATTGCTGCTGGTTATATGAGTGCAGCAGAGGTATTTAACGGATGGAAGGAAGAAAATGAATTTTATGGCGGACAGGGACACAGAAGAAATATGCTCAGTTCTAATTTTAAGGCTGTTGGAATCGGGCATGTCGTATATCAGGGATGCCATTACTGGGTGCAGGAGTTTGGTGATAAGGTCATGGATGGGACGGCTTCAGCAGCGAATGACAGTACGCAGATTGAGGATGTAGATGTTTCTGCGTCTTATATCACGGCAGTAAAAACAAACCTGGATGATGTCAGCTTAAAAGTCGGAGAGAAAGTAACGACAGCAGATTTTTCACTCGCGATAAATGTGAAGAATCAATGGGGATATATAAAGGATTGTGTGATAGAAAATACCTGTACCGCAAAAATTGAAGATGAAACGATTGCAAGTCTATCGGATGACGGGGTGATCACCGGATTAAAGAGTGGTACGACTAAAATATGGATATCCAACCCATTCGGAGATGATTTTTACCGTACAATCACGGTCGGAGAAAGAGCGGAATCAAAAGATGATAATACAGCGAAGCCGGATGTGGACAAAACAGATATTTCTGTAGAGCCGATCGCGGATCAGGTATATACCGGTTCTGCGTTGATGCCGGATGTGGTTGTAAAAGATGGTTCAAAGGTACTCGTAAAAGATGTAGATTATACTGTTTTATACAGTAATAATACAAATGTTGGAACTGCTTCTGTAAAAGTTACGGGAAAAGGAACATATGAAGGTTCTTATACGACGAACTTTAAAATCGTTTCGCGTGCAATAGGACAGGCAGCCTGCAGCAGAATTGCAGACCAGACTTATACCGGAAATGTAATTCAGCCATCCTTTACCGTTACTTATAATAATAAGACATTGGTAAAAGGAACGGATTATACAGTATCTTTTAAGAATAATGTCAATATCGGAACGGCAACCATTATCATTACCGGAAAAGGGAACTTTGAGGGAAACAAAGAGATAACATTTAAGATTACAGAGCCGTTAGATATTTCGGTAGATGCAATCGCAGACCAGATGTACACCGGTTCTGTATTGAAGCCGGAGGTTGTTGTAAAAGCCGGCACAAAGGTACTTAAAAAAAGTGTGGATTATTATGTTTCTTACAGCGATAATACAAATGTAGGAACTGCCACTGCAAAAATCACAGGAAGAGGAAATTATAAAGGCTCTTATACAACAACTTTTAAGATTCTTCCATGTGCGATCAGTCAGGTCACTATAGGAAAAATTGCAGATAAGACATACAGCGGAAAGAAAATTGAACCATCTGTCAAGCTTACATATAAGAATAAGAATTTGAAAAGAGGAACGGATTATACTGTTTCCTATGATAACAATATCGATGTAGGAACTGCGACAGCAACTATTACAGGAATCGGCAATTTTACGGGAACAACCACAGTAAGCTTTAAAATTGTAAAAGGTACTTCTAAGATTACAGTTAGTGCGATTTCTAACCAGACCTTTACAGGAACGGAGATTACACCGGCAGTTTCCGTGCAGGAGGGAACGAAAAAGTTAACAAAGGATGTGGACTACAAGGTTTCTTATGCCGATAATATCAATGTAGGAACTGCAACCGTTACTGTTACCGGAATTGGTTCTTATGAGGGAACTGCCCGTAAGACATTTCGGATCGTATCCCGTCCGATCAAAGAGGTCAGTGTTGAAAAAATTGATGCTCAGGAATATACAGGGAAGGAACTTACACCGAAGCTGAATCTGACTTATAATGGAAAAACATTAACAGAGAATGTTGATTATGTGGCTGTATACAGCAGTAACATTGAGCCTGGAAATGGCGTGGTTAAGATTCAGGGAAAAGGCAATTTTAGTGGACAAAGAACAGCAGTCTTTAAAATTAAAGAAAATAGCCAGTCTGCTAACAGCGGTGACAATCAAAACGATAACAAGAACGATAACAAAGATGAAACCGTTCACACCACAAAAATGACGCTGAGCAAGATAAGAGTGACTTTAAAGAAAGGCAAAACTTATCGTTTAAAGGTGACGGTGAATGCCGGAAGCGTAGACAAGATTACGTTTACGTCATCCGATAAAAAGGTCGCAACGGTGTCTAAAAATGGTGTTATTAAAGCGAAGAAAGCAGGCAGAGCGCGCATTACTGTAAAGAGTGGAAAAAGAACAAAATGGTGTAGGGTAATTGTAAAAAAATAAGAAATAAAAGGGCTTTGAAATAAGTCGATTAAAGAAACGCCAATTCTGGGTAAATGCCGGTTCTGGCGTTTTTTGATGATGGGAAATGAGTAGATATGTCTAATTATCAGATCGGATAAAGGTAATTCACTTTGTGTTTGGGAACAGTTTATTTTTAGGAGTAATTATTTATTTGACATGTCTATTGTTTGGAATTTTTGGAGTAGGTGCATATATTTCGTCGCAGACGGTTGATGCGGAAGTTATCTCAATGGGGACAGATTATCTTAGGATATGCTGTGTGATTTCTTTTGGAATTGTTTTCTTTTCATTATTTGAAAAGTTGTTGCAGGCAACAGGCCGTTCACTTTACTCTACAATAGGTCAGGTAGTAGGTGCTGTGGTATGTGTGGAAACTTTAGATATGCGAAATATGTCTAACAAAGGCTTTGGTAACGGTAAGGCGACATTAGATAATGGATATGGTATGTTTCTAATGATGTTAGAATACAAGTTATCAGACAGAGGAAAATACTTTGTAAAAGTAGATAAGTGGTATCCGTCAAGTCAGTTATGTTATGCGTGTGGTAAACAGCATAAAGAAATGAAGAACCTACTTATCCGAGAGTTAGTATGTGAATGTGGGTATAAAAATGACAGAGATACTAACGCTGCTCTAAACATAAAAAAAGAAGGACTTAGATTACTTACAGCATAAACGAAATGCTTATTATAGTAGGTAGATCTACACAGGAGGAATTGCTTACAGAGGAAAGTGGAAAAGAATTTTTTGCGGCACAGACATACAGTGCTGTTGCAAAAGACAAAGAAAGCGGAGAAGTTTACGGATTGTATATACTTCACCCTAACAATGTAGGAAGATGCGGTCACATATGCAATGCCAGCTATGCCGTGAGCAGTAAGTCGAGAGGTGTGCATATCGGAGAAAAACTGGTTAAGGATTGTCTTATACAGGGAAAAGAACACGGCTTTAGAGTATTACAGTTCAATGCTGTTGTAGCTTCAAATATTCATGCAAGACATCTTTACGAGAGACTTGGATTTGAGCAACTCGGAACAATACCGGGTGGATTTCGTATGAAAGACGGGCATTACGAGGATATTTGTCCTTATTATCATTTATTGTAAAATAAATAAAGTTTTCGGTGACATAGAGTCAGTCTGGAAATCAAAATTTTTTGGTACAGATGCCTGAATATTAGATGCTTAGGCAGTGATATTTTAAAGCTGAATTGACGGATGGAAAGGAAAAAAAATTGGGAAAATATAATGATGAAATCTTGAAAAAACATATATCAAATATGAATGAATTTTGTGGTGAAAATATAAGTTTTGAGCAGGGGAAAGAACAGCTTGAAATGATATATAAATATTATACAAAGAGATTTCCGGATGAAGAAATATTATACAAAAATCTTATTATTTTAAAAAATGAAATAATTAGTGATGAAATGTTAAATGAAAATTATTATAAAAATACATGCCACTGGATGAGGTATTTTGTTTTATGTAGTGGTGGTGAATGGAAAGAATTGTGGCAGGCAATATAAACTTTTGTCATATAAAAAATGGATAAGTCAAAGCTAAAGGCAGACTTATCCATTTTTAATTATTAGAAAAGTATGATTACCAAATCGCAAAATACGACAAATAATGTGCAAAATACACAAAAAAACGCAAAAAAAAAAAAAAAAATAGTAAAAGTTGACAAAAATATATATAAATAGTATAATATATAACTATAAAAATTATAATTATAAGGGGGAGTATTTTGAAAAAGATACGACAGGGGATAATTTATGAGAAATATAATAATTGAAGGAACTGGGGCATATATTCCTAGAAACAAGGTATATAATGAACAGTTAGATGAACATTTTGAAAAAAGGGGGCTTAATGCCCACAATCTTATGGAACATCTTGGCAGAAGAAAACGATATTTTATATCAGAGAATGAAACTGCGATTACAATGTGTATTGAAGCTATCAACAATTGTGTTGCCAAACATGAACTTATGTTTGAAGAATATGAAATGCTGGTGGTATGTACTGATACACCGGAATATTTATTCCCATCAAATGCAATGAGAGTAGCTGGTCTGTATGGTGAAAAGTTAAAGAATATTAAGGTTGCATTTGATCTTAACAGTAATTGTACTGGGATGATACAGGGATTAGATGTTGTATATAAGTACATGCAGACTTCTAATATAAAGAAAGCTCTTGTTGTTGGATGTTTTTGTATAACACCGATTGCTTTATGGTCAGATACTGTTGTGTATGCTACATTCGCTGATGCGGCTGCATGTGTTGCTTTAAAGGCAGAAAAGGCAGATATCAAAAGAGGTTTTCTGGAAACATTTGTTTGTGTAAATGCTGGATATCATGATTATATAAAATATCCTAAATGCGGGATGTCAAAAGTACCATTACAGGCGGTAATGCCAAACCAGAAAAGACTGGACTGGAATCCATTTCCTATGGATTTTATCCCTGAACAGTGGTGTGATGCGATAACACAGATATTGGATAATAATTCATTAAAGGCACAGGATATAGATTATTATATATTTTCTCAATTAAGTGATGCTTATAATATGGAGACATTAAAGTTATTGGGAATACCAGAAGAGGATAATAAGTATTATTTTGTGGGAAATGAGTATGGCTATACAGGGAATACATGTCCTATCTTATGTTTAAATAGATTGTGGGATATATATTCAAAAGAAGGAACTAAGATAATTATATGTACAGTAGGTGCAGGCTATTCAATAATTGCACAGTTATATGAGTTTTAGGAGGGGATAATCTATGAATACAAATACATCAAATAATAAAAAAAGAATTCTTTCAGCATTAGATGAGTACATAAATAAAGTTTACATACTTGTTCTTTTATTGGTTCCGGGAATGTGTGAGTGCGCCGGTATTTGTTATACATTTTCAAAGTTTATGGGGTGGCTTCCTACGGTAAGTTGGGTTGCGTTGATAATATTTGATATTACATGCTTACTTTATCTGGCTATATCAATTTATTTTATAAAAACAGGAATAAAAGATGGATATGTTATTGAGGACAAGTTAAAGGCAGGTAAGATATTTCTTGTATTGATAATGTTTATACAGTTTAATTTTATTGTATATATGATTCCGGCAACGGATTTTTGGGGATTTGCTTTTTTCTTTGTTGTACTAATGGCGTTTTTTTTGGACTACAGAATGGTAGCTGTGACAGCAGTAGAGATAGGTGCATCGATTGTTGTTTCGTGGTTTACTTATGGAAGTGTTCATCTTCCTGCAAAGAATGTTAATTTTCAGGTTAATATGCTCGACAGAGTAGTGTGTGTTACATTATCTCTGGCAACTATCGTGTTATTTACTTATCTGGTAAAACGGTTTTTAGTAAATGCAAAGAAAGATGAGATGCAGAGAAATACAGAACAGGTTCAAAATGTTCTTGCTGCTGTGCAGAAATTATCTAAGAGTTTGTATGCGACAGGTGTAACTCTTTCACAAGTTTCAGGTAACGAGAGCGCATCTGCTGAGGAACTTGCTGCGACAAGCGAGCAGTTGCTTGAAGGAAGTAACTTATTAAGTGCCAAGACTGATGAAAGTATGGATAATCTTAGTGAACTGAATAAATGGGAAGCAGCTGTTGCTGAAAATGTGAATAAGGTAGAGGATACATCAAGAAATCTTTTAGAAAAGTCAAGAGAAAATGAGAAAGTTTTAAATGATCTGTCTGTGATAAATAATGAAGTGTCACAATCGATGGACACAACCACGAGTATAACTCAGAAGTTATCAGAGGCGGTGAAAGAAATAGGAGTAACATTAAACTTTATAAGCGAGATTTCATCATCTACTAATCTGTTAGCTTTAAATGCTTCTATTGAAGCTGCAAGAGCAGGTGAAGCTGGAAAAGGCTTTGCAGTAGTTGCGACAGAAATTGGTAAACTTGCCAATAATACGCAGGATTCATTAAAAGATGTTCAGGGAGTTATTGAGCGTGTACAGCAGAATGTTGCTGAAATCATCGCACAGGTTGGAGAAAATTCTGAAAAATTAGAAAAACAGAATGAATATTTTGCAAATGTATTTGCTGGAATAAGTGATATGACAAAATTGCTTAAAATATCTGTAGCTGATGTTGAGGTTATGGGAGAGGCGCATGATGAACAATCTGAGGTTATAAGGAAAACTGTATGTATAAACCAGGATATTGCGGAAAATATAAAAAATGAAAATCAGCAATTTAGTACAATAAGTGCAATGGCAGAAAGTAATGCTAATGATACTACTGAAGTATCGGCACAGGCAAATTCAATAAAAGAGATGGTCGATCAGATAGCAAAATTACTTGAAACAGATGAATAAAAACAGTGGACAAGATAAGTTGAATTATTTTGTCCACTATTTTTATTTGTTGTTATTACATTTTTTATAAGTATTGCTACAAAAGGTTAGCCGAATCATATAGTTTACACTATCCAATGTTTGTTTAGTAATTGATATGCTTTCATAAATAAAGTATAATGTTAATAAAATAAGGTGAATTTAATACTTCATAATAGCGATACAAAGAAGAATTAAATGAGCAGCAGAACGGATTGCGAATATCCGCTTGACAGATTGGAGAGGACTCGTATGCAGAAAAAACATAAAAAAAATCTTTTGGACATTTTAAAGGATGAAAAGTCTGCAAGATATTCGGGAGGGATTTATCACAAAACGCAGATTGAACTGACATATAATTCAAATCATATGGAGGGTAGTCAGCTAACCCATGAGCAGACGAGATATATTTTTGAAACCAATACGATCGGAGTTGAAAATAAAGCCCTAAATGTTGATGATATTATGGAGACAGCCAATCATTTTCGATGTATAGATATGGTGATAGACAAAGCATATATTAAATTGACGGAAAATTTTATTAAAGAACTACATCTGATACTTAAAAACGGAACAAGTGATTCAAGGAAAGAATGGTTTAATGTTGGTGAATATAAAAAAATGCCTAATGAGGTTGGAGGGATGAATACTGCATTGCCGGAGGAAGTTGAAATTAAGATGCAGAAATTGTTGACTGAATATAATGAAAAAAAAGAAAAAATTTTGGAGGATATTCTTGAATTTCATGTAAGATTTGAAAGGATTCATCCATTTCAGGATGGTAATGGGCGTGTTGGCAGACTTATTATGTTTAAGGAGTGTCTTAAATACGACATAGTGCCATTTATTATTGAGGATGACCTTAAGATGTTTTATTATCGAGGGCTTACAGAGTGGGACAATGAGAGAGGATTTCTTACGGACACATGTCTTACAGCTCAGGACAGATATAAGGCATATCTTGATTACTTTAGGATAGAGTATTAAATTGTGTTGTGAAACTATTTCGGGCTCATGCTTGATTGGTTAATAAAAAACGCAGACAAGTGCAAAAGTGAGGATTATTATGAATATCGACAGAAAAAAGGTTGAAGATACTTTTAAAAAATATACGGATAATTATGATACGAGCGACGAAAAGATTAAACTTAAAGTTGACCATACATACAGGGTGGCGGCTCTTAGTGAAAGGATAGCAGAGTCACTTGGACTTAATAAAGAAGATACCGATCTTGCATGGCTTATCGGTATGCTGCATGATATAGGCAGGTTTGAGCAGTTAAAGAATTATGGAACTTTTTCCGATGCTGACTCCATTGACCATGCACACTATGGTGTCAAACTTTTATTTGATGAGGGACTTATATGGAAGTTTATCGATGAAATGGATATGGATGATTTAAGAAACGCTGATAATAAATTTAAAAATGAAAACATTTGTGAAAGATATTTGGATAGTGGCAAAGGTAAAGAAAATAGTAAAAAGGATGTTGCCGAACTTGATATTTTAAAAACAGCCATATGGAATCATAGCGCATATCGTGTTGAAGATGGGCTTTCTGAAAGAGTGATGATGTTTTGTGATATCATAAGAGATGCTGATAAGATAGATATTTTAAAGGTAAATTATGATGTTACGCTTGAGGTTATTTATGATGTGACAACAGAAGAACTTAAAAATTCGAAAGTGACAGATGAAGTTATGAATGCATTTATGGAACATCATGCTGTACTTAGGAGTCTGAAAAAAACACCGATTGATAATCTTATTGGTCATGCGGCACTTGTTTTTGAGCTTGTTTATAGTGAAAGCTTTAAGATTGTAAGAGAGCAGGGATATCTTGAAAAGATGCTTTCATATGTTTCTAATAATCCTGAAACACTAAAACAATTTAAGATAATGCATAGAGATATGGATGAATTTTTGGAAATGCAGTAGATTTTAAAATAAAATATATTAAATAGGGCTGTCGCACGAAGCACTATTCATACAATATGTAGATAATAAATTTGTTATCTACATATTGTATAGAGTATGCTTAATGTGACAGCCTCTTTTTACTTAAAAAATAGAATTATAAAAAATATTTTTTATACATAAGTTATGATTATGCTTCCAAATTTAACTTCACCTGTAAGGTATACTATAGGAGAGCCAGTGCTTTTATTTTGATTGCGTTCTTCAATGGCTCCGGCAAATGCAGATGCTTTTTGAACTATCTGCCACTCTTTTGGAATAAAGAGTTGTGTACAGCCAAAACTTTGTCTGACACAGATTTCTGCCGAGGAACCAGTTATTTTTGCACTGTCGAAATAAACTTTAATTTCACCAAATGAGCAATCAATGTCTGCTTTTTGAAAATTACCTGTATTTATATATTTGGCTGATGCTCCAAATCGGTTACTGCCATAAAAAGTTTCATTTGTATCTGAATTAAAAACAGTCTGATGTTTTCCTACTTTATCAGGATTATCATAGTCATCCCATTCTACATGCTTTTTTTCATCGTAATTTGCAAATACACGATGCTTTTTAGGGAATAACATTGAAAAGCCTATGGTGAGTAGTAAAGCAATCATAAGAACTACGGGAGTTGAAACAACAGGTAGCTTAAATACACTATCAAATATAATCCATAAAAAAGCGAGCGAGAAGAAAAAACCTCCAAAACTTTTTTCGACTATTGAGTTAATAGCTGTTCCTACAAAAATAACTCCCAATATAAGTTTTGTTATGCTAACTGCAAGTGTGACTATTTGGAGTTGACTTAAGATAAGATAGCAGGCTATTGCGATAAGCATAAGCCCCCAAAAAATTGAATTTTTATTTCTGTTCATAGTTAACCTCTTTTCTGTGCAGAAAATTGCACTATCATAATATGTAGTGTAATTGTTATGTTGTTTATATGACACCGTGATAATATGTGATACTGTTGTTGGTACTGCAATATATGACATTTTTACGGTGCGTGAAATCTTGTTTCCTCCATCTTATTTTTCAACATTTTATAATATGCCCTCGAAACATATATTTCCTTATGGGTGTTGTTAAATGAGATGACACTTGAGGCAGCAAGGTTTCGTTGTATCGAATATATAAGACTGCTGTTTACAATTGCCGATTTTGATATTCTTACAAATGATGATGGAAGGATTTCTTCAAGTTCATACAGTTTGTATTTGGTTTCGTATGCATCGGTTGTCGTGTGTGCGTATATGGTAGAACTTTCTGTCTGGAAAAACAATATTTTTGACAGATTCATATAATATTCTGTATCACCTTTGTAAAAAATCATTTGATTTGATTTTGTATCAAAACCTGTGATCAACTGTTGGAGCCTGATTATGTTGGGTGTGAGTTCGCGGCATTTAATGATGATCTCGGGTTCATCCTCATCAACCAGTTCCAAGTGAATTTTCAAATTTTTCACCTCCTGTTAGACATTATCTGTTTCATTTTTTTCATTGACAGAGATTAAATTTTATAACTTTAAATTTCTGTTTTTCTCTGTCTGATATGATTAAAGCATATGGCTAAAATGATGTAAATATTATTTCGGCAAGTGGTAGATTTTTATGGGTAAGAGGTGAAATATGATAGCCCTAAAGTTTGTATACAGGATTTCAATTCACACCATATATGTACCATTCACGCAAATTTCCTTGTTCTTTTCATAAATACGGTATAATGTTTGTAAATTTATAAGAAAAACATTGAACGAAGGAGGAAACTGCCTATGAAAAAGAGACTTAAAGAAACAATAAATGCTATGGAAAATATAAAGAGAATTTCAGATAAGAAGGGGTTAAGACATATCTGCAGCTTGCTGCTTGTGTTTAGTCTGGCATTATCAATGGGAACGATATATCTGCCAGCGCAGACGGTAAAGGCATATTATGATACGTCTATGTCACAGTTTAAAACACAATATTTGGATACAAAGACATTTACGGTAAAAGGATATGCTTATCTGGTAGGAACTGACAATATTGCAAAAATAGGAAGCACCCAGACAATTTATTCAGTTCCTCAGGGCACTAAGATTCAGGGACACAGTATAAAAGAAAAGTATCTGCCTCAGGACAATAACCAGACAGTTAGATACATATGGACCGGAGGTAGTAATGTAGTCGGAGGTGGTATAAACTGGATAAGCGACTATAATTCCAGTGCAGCTTTTCTTGAATTTGAGACGGCTAAACTTAAGGTGCTCGATTATGATGACCAGTGGGTTATTATATGGAGTGATGGATATAGTCCTGCTTATAATCTTATGGAATTTCATTCTTGTAATGCAAATCTTGTGCAGACCGCTCATCGTCCGGGATTTTACCGTGTGAAGAGAAGTCAGGTTTGGATAGATCTGGGACGTTATAAGAGTACCACTCCGGCAGATGGAGAAAATGTAACGATTGAAGCTGAGGGAAAAACAACAAAATCATTTGTTGGAATACGTTTATATGCAGGTATTCCAGCATGGGGAGACTCATATCGTGTTCCAATAAATACAAAACTTCAGGTTGTTTCAACAGAACCTGTTGAATCAAAGACAAAAGGTGATACAAACAAATATTACAAAATATATTTTAATGGCAAGAATGATGTGAACTATATGATGTATAAGAAGCCAGGCTATTATTATGTTAATGCTAAGTATGTCAATCTTTACAATAAAGGAAATGAGTTGCCGTCAGGAAGCAGTGAGGGTAAGATTTTCAAATTAAGTGATGGCAAAGAGGTTAGTGTTTATGAGAAAAAGGACACGACAAGTACAATAGTTGGAGCTTTATGTAATGATGCGTTAATTGACTATTTTGCAGAGGATTCAGATGATACATGGATTGCAATATGGTTTAACAGCGAAAAAGCTTATATAAAGAGTACCAATTTTTCAAAAACTACGGCAGTAAGTAGTGGAAAAAAGATTACAAATATGCATATAAAGGATATTGTAGACAATCAATATATAGTTACGTGGGATGACCTTTATAATAGTTCAGCGTATACAGTCGGTGTTGCTACTTCGTGGGATGATTTTTGCCTTGCAGCGAAAAGTCTCCCATCAGGGAATATCAATCCTACACTTGTTCAATATGATAAAGCTGTGGAGGATAACTATTATACAGTGAAGAACTCATGCTTCAAAAATAGAAGTACAGTGGATATTATCGTATATTCAGACTTATCAAGCAAGTCAAGTGACTCAGGGCACATGACACTTGCATCACCACCTAAAAAAGATACTAAGCCTATGGTAAGTGTTGATTGGTATATAAAGAAGGATAAGGTAAAAAAGAAAAAACTTATTGGCAAAAATTTCATAAAAATTACTTATGTGTATTCAAGTTATGATAAGTACCAGCTTCAGTATTCTACTGATAAGGACTTTAAAGATGCGAAAACAATAAATAAGTCATGTGTGGCTGCAAATAAGCATTCCGACAAACCAATAAATATCACTGGACTTAAAGCAAATACAACTTATTATTTCCGTCAGAGAAGTAAAATAGCTGTAAATACAGATGCCGGCACTAAGTATCTTATTGCACCATGGTCTAATGTTTTAAAAGTTAAAACACTGGCAAAATAGGATATAAAAAAATTGAAATATAAATAAATATTTTAAAACAAATAAAACAGGGCATTCACAAATGGTGGAATGCCCTGTTTTATTTGTTTTTTGTTATGATATATTTTGAAACTTCTATTTTGAAACGGCTTCTACGCGAATAGTGTTTGTTTTACCTGATACACCGCTAACCTGACCGCCTGTCAGTACAACATTGTCACCTTTTTCAAGATGGAATAATTTCTTTGCGTGATTCATTGCATGATAGAACATGACATCAACAGAGTTAAATTCCTCGCTGAGAACAGGAGTTACCCCCCAACTCAAATTTAATTTTCTCCATGCTTTTACGGATGTTGTCATACCGATGATATCAACAGGGCAGCGGAAACGACTTACCATACGGACTGTATTTCCTGAAAGTGAACTTATGACAATACCTTTTGCGTTTGTATCGATAGCCATTGCACAAGTAGCATGAGAAATGGCATCAGTGTTGTCTTTAATTCTATATTCAGTTGTTCTAAAGCGTTTCGCATAATCAATATTTCGTTCTGTATATAAAGCAATTTCTGCCATGTTTTTAACAGCAGCGACAGGGTACTTACCTGAAGCTGACTCACCTGAAAGCATTATTGCCGATGAACCATCATAGACTGCATTTGCAACATCAGAGATTTCTGCTCTCGTAGGACGAGGATTCTGGATCATTGATTCAAGCATTTCTGTAGCAGTTATAACTCTCTTTCCGAGAAGTCTGCATTTTTTGATAAGATATTTCTGAATGGCTGGAACTTCAACGAAAGGAATTTCCACACCTAAGTCACCTCTGGCAACCATGATTCCGTCTGCAATCTCGCAAAGTTCTTCAATGTTTTCAACACCTGAGCGGTTTTCAATCTTAGCGATAATATCAATATCTGAACCGCCATTTTCATTTAAGAAATTTCTAAGGTCAAGCAGATCCTGTTTAGTTGAAACAAAAGATGCTGCAACAAAATCAACCTCATTTTTTATGCCAAAAAGCAAATCTTTTTTATCTTGTTCGCTCAGATAAGGACCGGTCATCACATGGTTAGGGAAGTTCATGCTCTTTCTGTCAGACATCTCTCCGCCGACTTTTACTTTACATATAGCATCATTGCCCTTGAGTTTAACAACTTCAAAAATAAGTAATCCATTGTTTACCAGGATAGTGTCACCAACTTTAAGTTCATTTATAAGATTTTTATAACTTACTGATACACGCTGGTTGTTCCCCTCAACCTCGTCAGTAGTAAATGTGAATGTGTCACCATCTTTTAAAGTGATCTTGTGGTTTTCAAATGTGCGGATTCTATATTCCGGGCCTTTTGTATCAAGCATAATGGCAATTGGAAGACCTAGTTCTTCTCTTACCTTTTTGATTCTGTCTATTTTCTTCTGATGTTCAGGATGAGTTCCGTGTGAGAAATTAAGTCTCGCAACATTCATACCTGCTTTGCACATCTGTTTTAATATTTCTTCGCTTTCACTGGCTGGACCAATGGTACAAATAATTTTAGTTTTTCTCATGATGATTAGCTCCTTTCAAATTAGCCGATTTACTTTTCTGTGCTTTTATTTATCATATCATCGCCATGTTCGTTAGTTCCGTCAACATCGCTGTTTGAAAACCACAGGCCGAAAGCTGTGAGTCCAACGATGAATACGACACCAATAATAACCAAAATGATTCGTAACATAACTTTTTCCTCCTGATCAATAAAATTCTGGTGAAAAGTTATGTACTCCTTTCTTTTTGCCATCCAGTAAATGTATATACCTTATAATAGCGACAGTAGATTTTGGTTCACATTGATTGAAAAACTTTTCAATGGAACTGTGATACAGTGGGATGCGTATGGAATCAATAATATTGATCACATGTAAAAGCAATTTGTGTGAATGTGAAAAACAATTGCCCCTATGTACAGCCCTTGACTGTGAATTTAATTCCTGTCTGCCTAGCATTTCAAGTGTACATACATCTGTGTTGGCAGAACTTATGGAAGTTGTATATATCGTATGTGGAAAGTTGGAATTTGAATTATTGGTGGAAAGCGCAGAAACAGTAGCTGTATGAATATTAAAACAAGACGCAATTATACAGAGTATGATAAGCAAACTAGTATATCTGAGTTGTTTTTTGCCAAAGGACATATGCTCGCCACCCCTTTCCATCTAAGATACCTTATAAGAATATCACAATGACTTCAATAGGGCAATTATTTTTTTGATAAAAGGCAACACTTATACACTTATAAACGACATTTTTTTATTATTTTTATTGTTTTTATATGTTAGTGTGGTAAAATATGTATAAAAAATACTTTGTTTTGTGTAAAAATACGCTGTAATATATAGGATATACAGTGAAATTGTTGAGTGATGGCATGTGAAATTTTGGAAAGGAGTTTGTTGTGTTTGTTATGAAGAAAAAGATTTTAGTATTGTTTATGACAGTTTGTATGGTGTTTTCTTTGACCGCATGTGGCAGCGGTGGAGAGATAGTGGATCTAGTTACTAATGATACAGGGGAAAATGAGAGTTTGGATACAGCTAAAAAAACTGTTGATACAAATCCTGCTGGAATGAAAACTATTTCTAAAAAGAATTTAAAGATTGGTGTACTTTATATAGGAAGTGCTTCCGAGACTTCTGGCTATACATATGCACATGAAATAGGAATTCAGGGTATGGCCAATAACATTGGTCTTGATGATGCTCAGATCGTAAGAGAGGAAAATGTAAATGACGATGATGAAAAAGCGATAAAAGCAGCTTTACAGGAGTGTGTTGATAAAAAGTGCAATGTGATTTTTACGACAAGCTGGGGATATATGAACCAAACAGAAATATATGCAAAGAAATATCCTGATATATATTTTGCTCATGCAACAGGTTATAAGAGCAATGGCAAAAATTTTACCAATTATTTTGGAAGAATCTATCAGGCGAGATATTTATCTGGTATAGTAGCTGGACTTAAGACGGAGGCAGATAAGATTGGCTATGTTTCTGCTATGGGGACTGAAAATAGTGAGTGTACGGGAGGTGTAGATGCATTTGCTCTTGGTGTTGAGTCGGTTAATAAAAATGCAAAGATAAAAGTTGCCGTGACAGATTCATGGTATTCACCGGATGATGAGAAGAAGGCCTCTGATGCACTTATAAAAGCGGGGTGTGATGTACTGGCGCAACATTGTGATACGAATGCACCACAGGAAGCATCGCTGGATAATGGAACATGGGCGATAGGATACAATTCAGATATGAGCAAGGAAACACCGAAAGCAACACTTACCTCCGTAATATGGAACTGGAGTGCATATTATACATCGTATATAAGTAGTATCATAAACGCTTCATATGATGGGAAAAATTATTATGGAGGAATGAAAGAAAATCTTGTTAGCTTAACAGAATTATCATCCCTTTGTGATAAACAGACAGAGCAGAAAGTAAATGACGCAAAAGAAAAAATCGTTTCAGGTAAGTTTGGAGTATTTGACGGGGTATTAAAGACAAATACTGGAAAAACAGTAGGTAAAAAAGGAAAAACGCTTAGCGATTCGGCGATTACCGGAAATATAAACTGGTATTATCATAATGTTTCAGAGTTAAAATGGAAGTAGAGGGATGCTATATGAGAAAGATATTTGAAAACTGGAAACTCAAATACAAGATACTGTTTGTTGCGTTACTGCCGGTGATTGCAGTATGCGTTGCTGTTATTATCATAAACAATACAGTTATAAAAAATGCATTGCTATATAAAACGGAGAATGAATTGCAGGCAACGGCAGAAGCATTAAATACGGCATATAACCAAAATTCGGGAGAGTATTTTAAGAATGATTCCGGTGAGATATGGAAAGGTACATACAATGTGTCGCTTTCTCAGAAACTTGTGGTTGAGATGAGTGAAAAAACGGGAAGCAGCCTTACATTTTTTTATGGGGATGAACGTATAGTTACATCTTTGAAGGACAAAAACGGTGATTACATATTAGGATCAAAGGCAGGAGATTACATAAAAAAGAATGTTTTACAAAGTGGCAAGAATGTATTTACAAGTCGTGTTAGCGTAGATGGAACGATGTACTATGGATATTATATTCCAGTAAAACAGAATAATAGTAATGAAATAATAGGAATGATATTTGCGGGTATGCCTGTTAGAATTGTTGATAAAACAATAAATCTTGTGAGTGGATTGTTATTTTTTGTGCTAGGAATTGTTCTGATACTTACAATAGTAGTGTGCTTTATAGCATCAAAAGGGATTGCAGCTGCTATTGGAGATAGTGTTTTGGTTGTACAGAAGATGGCATCGGGAAACTTGAATGTAAATATAAATGAAAAAAATCTTGATAGAAAAGATGAGGTAGGAAATCTTTCAGCAAGTACAAAAAGTTTACAGGAAAGTCTTTATAATATGATAGGCTCAATATCAGAAAATACTCAGAGTCTTGACAGTTCATCAAAAAATATGAGCAGTGTTGCAAGTCAGGCAAGTGATGCGATGGATTCGATAAGTGAAAATTTAAAAAGCGTGCTTGCCAGTGCAAGAAATCAGGCGGAAGTTACAGGACATGTTACTGAGAATGTAAACAATATCAATACAATGCTCAAACATACAGGTGATGAGGTAGATGGACTTTCAGATGCAGCTGAAGATATGTTGCAGTCTGGAAAAGAGGTAGATAGCAGTCTTAAAAATTTGTATAATTCAAATGAAGGAGTACTTGATGCTATAGACAGGATAAGAAAGCAGACAGGCGAGACAGATATTTCAGTAGAGAAAATAAAAGAAGCTGTAAATCTGATCTCATCGATAGCAGAAGAGACCAATTTGTTAAGTCTTAATGCATCGATAGAAGCTGCAAGGGCGGGTGAAAGTGGAAAGGGTTTTGCCGTTGTAGCATCGCAGATAAGTAAACTTGCAGATCAGAGTAATGCAGCATCAGCGGATATAGAAAAGATGATCATGAATCTTGGTCAGAATTCAGAGAAAACCATATCGACAATGGAGACTGTACAAAGTGCAATAAATAAACAGTCGGAGGATATGGATAGTACAAGAAAGATTTTTGAAAAGGTAAAAGTTTGTATTAAATCTGTTGCTGAAGGTGTTACAAATATAAGGGAAGCTGCGGAGAGGCTGGAAGGCGAAACATCTTATATAGCAGATGATATAAATAATCTTAATATGGAAGCTGAAACCAATATGCAGAATGTGGAAGAGACACTTGTGGCAGGTGAGGCTGTTTTGAAAATAGTAAAGGATGTAAGCAAGATGTCTGTCACGGTAAGCACTGCTGCAAATGATATGTCTGATTCGGTAGAAAGATTTAAAACACAGTAATATAGTGTGTACGCAAATGGAGATCAATGTGTAAAAAATGAAAAGTGCCTTATAAATATATCATAAGGCACTTTTGTTGTGCGGATAACAGGAGTCGAACCTGCACGCCTCACGGCACAAGAACCTAAATCTTGCATGTCTGCCAATTCCATCATATCCGCAAAATGTTGTAAAATACAACGCTTATAAAGAATAACATAGTGATTATTTTTTGTCAAATCTTAATAGAATTTTATATTAACGTTAATTAAAATTTATATTTTAGATGGAAAAATGTAGGTTGATTAAGAAAAAAATGTGATATATAATAATTTTCGATTATAGCAGATATGTTTTTTACGGGTATATGAAAATAGATCTGTCTGCTAAATTATAAGAATAAAAATATTGAAGGGATGGATAGTTTGAATGATAAAAGAAAAAATTGATGGCGAAATTGCCAAGAAAAAAATCAAATCGGGTATGAAGGTTGGGCTAAGAAGTATTAAAATTAAAGTTATATTTATAGTGTCAATGCTTATACTTATTGTCAGTGTATCACAGGGGACTATTACATATTATTCACAAAAAAGCGGGTATGTAAGGCAGGGGGTTCAAGATGCTGAAAAGATGTCTAAAATAGTTGCTGATAATGTAAATTCAGAGCTGGTAAGTGAGTGCATTAAAGAGGGCAAGAAAAGTATAAAATTAAATAATCTTGCATTGTCATTGAACTATCTTGCCAGTAAATATAAAGTAAAGTATGTATATATTCTGGCTTCAGATGGAAAAAAAGTAACATATGTTGCTGAAAATTCTGATACTAAGAAAAAAACAAGCTTTGGAGAAACATATGAAGAAGATTATGAGTATTTAAAGCAGGTTTATGAAAAGAAGAAAGCGTTTTCAGAAAATTATATAGATAGTAATAAATATGGTGATCTTATTACTGCATATGCGCCTGTTACTGATAATGCAAGAAATGTTGTTGCGGTAGTTGGTGTTGATTATAATGCTTCAACTCTGGTTCAGCAGTTAAATAAGAGCAGGATGGCAATAATACTATTAACTGTAATCTTCGTAGCCGTTGCATGCGTTGCGCTTAGTGTGATAATGAACACTATTATGAAAAACTTGAAAAGAGTTGGAGAAAAGATTGAGGAGCTTGCTAAAAGCGATGGTGATCTGTCAAAATCACTCGATATAAATTCAAAAGACGAAATTGGTAAGATTACCGGAAATGTAAATCAAATGATAGGAAACTTCAGGGGAATCATAAGGAAGACGCTTGATGATTCAAAAGTGCTTGCGGGTGCATCAGACAGAATGGTTGAGAAACTTAAGATTGCGGGCGAGAATGTTACTGATGTGTCAGCTACAATGGAGGAAATGAGTGCTTCTATGGAAGAGACGACAGCTTCGATACATCATATAAATGAAGCAATAGGAAGCATGCGTGAAAATATCAGTGATATAGATAATGAGGCTGAAAATGGAAGTGAGTATTCTGATAATATCAGGGCAAGAGCTGAAAAAGTGAGGAACAAGGCTATCACAGCTCAGAAAGAGGCAAAAATAAAGGCTGAAAAGATGGCTGAACTTATGAATGCAAAGATTGAAGAGTCAAAGGCCGTTTCACAGATTGATAGTCTTACGGAAGATATTATAGGGATTACTGAGCAGACTACATTACTTGCGCTTAATGCCAGTATAGAGGCTGCAAGAGCAGGGGAAGCAGGCAAAGGATTTGCGGTCGTAGCGGGTGAGATAAACAAACTTGCTGCTGATTCTGCTGCCGCTGCCGGAAAGATAAGTGGTGTTATGGAAAATGTTGTTCCGGCAGTAAACGCACTTGCAAAAAATTCAGAAGAGCTTATACAGTTTATGAATGAACTTGTTTCGGATGGATATGGGGAGCTTGTAAAAACAAGTTCGGAGTATAAGGATGACTCAGTAAGCATAAATGAAATGGTAGCCAGATTTTCAGAAAATGCCGGCAGGCTTCTAGAGGAGGTTGAGCATGTAAATGAGACAGTGGGGGCTATAAATACTGCCGCAGAGGAAAATGCAAATGCAATTTCAAATGTTGCCTCTTTGGCTGTTGACCTTTCTGATAATGTTAAACAGATAGGTGAAGAGGCAGATGCAAACCAGAAGGTTGCCAATAGTCTTAATGATCGTGTTGGTGGATTTAAGATCTGATAGTGGAAATTTAAATAAAAATAATGCAGATGTCATTTATAAAGATATCTGCATTATTTTTGTTATACATCTTTATTTTTCTTTCTAAATTCAGCAGGACTCATTTCAACGTATTTTTTGAATTTAGTGTGGAAGTAGTCTACATTTTTATATCCAACTTTCTCCGCTATCTCGTAAACTTTAAGATCGGTTGTAAGGAGAAGTTCCTTGGAATGTTTTATTCTGACCTTATCAACGAAAACATTGAATCCCTCACCGACTTTTTTATTGAAAATCTTTCCTAAGTATGAGCTGTTGTAACCAAAAAGCGGTGCAATATTTTCAAGCTTGATATTATCCATATAGTTATGCTCGATATAATGTATCATGTCATCCATAACACCTTCGCTCGTAGGATTGCCTATAGTCCTTGTTATCATATCAAACTGCTCTGTGAAGTAGAGCATTATCTCATAAAGATAATATTTACTTCCTATATAATCAATGATTTCTGCATTTCCTGGAAAAGAAATATTTACATTGTGATACAAATGCGAGATTTTTTCTTTTATTGACAAATATAAATCAGTAAGGAAAAGTTTTATTCTTGCAATATCACTTGTCGAATTAAATAAATTATGTTCAAGTTCATATAAAGTTTCAGCAATCTGATTTCGCTTTGAAGCTTGAATATATCCTGTAAGTTTTTCACAGTATTCCTGAAGGTGACTGTCAGAAATCTCATAGGTGTTTTCATATTCTTCAAGTGGCAGCTCATCATATCCGATGGTATGCTGCTTGTCCTCACAGAAAAATCTTCTCTGAAGGAGTTTATGAGCCTCCTCATAAGAGATATGTACATCTTCAATAGAAGTAACCTCTCTGCCATATGCAATAAATAATGAATCGAGTGGCGAGTTTTCCTGTGGTTTCTGTTCTCTGTTATAATATTCAATAAATTCCTGAAACTTGTGCAAAGTAAAAGCACCTTTTAGTAAAATGACTTCATTTTGTTCTATTTCAACACTTTCATATGAACTGTTTGCTTCGTTTGTAACTTTCAGCAGATCTGAAAATTTGTATGGAAGCTCAGTTGCATGATGACTATATTTTTCATATATAACAACCTGATATATGTCAGCATGGATATTCATATCAGCTATGTTGTTTATAATTGGAACGCCTGTAAGTATGTCAAATAAGATCATGCTTTTTGCCTTGTCACGATAATTACTTAAGGCTTCTTCTTCTTTAGCTTCTTTGTTTATCTGTGAGCTTATGGCACTTACTGTTTCATAGAGCTCATCTTCATCAATAGGCTTTGTAAGATAATAGTCAACACCATTTTTGATTGCTGCCTGTGCATATTTAAAATCAGTGTAACCGCTCAATATGATAACTTTTCCGTTAAAACCTCTATTTCTTGCATTTTCTACAACTTCAAGACCAAGCATTTTAGGCATACGTATATCCATAAGAACCAGATCAGGTTTTTTACTCACAATAAAATTGAGGGCATCTACACCATTTGATGCCTCTCCGATTATTTCAAAACCAAGTTGCTCCCAATCAATGATGCATTTGATACCCTGTCTGATTATCAATTCATCATCTGCGATAAAAACTGTATTCATGGGACCTCCTTATCATAAAAGTATAATTTCTCAAGTATTTATTATATATAAGAAATTAGATTTTTGCAATGGAATAATTAGAGGTTTCATGGAAGGAGCAGGATATGGTAAGTTATTTATCTAATATTATCATACCAATGGTGATTTTTGGAATAGTAGTTCTCGGACTTAGCACGAAAATTGATATGTTTGCTGCATTTACAAAAGGGGCAAAGGAAGGATTTAAGGTTGTTTACGAGATATTACCAACTCTTATAGGATTACTTTTGGCGGTAGGAATACTTAGAACATCAGGAATACTGGATATAATTGGGGATTTATTGGCAAAACCATTGTCGGTGATAGGCTTTCCATCACAATTAGTGCCTTTGTCACTTGTAAAAATGTTTTCGTCATCAGCAGCGACAGGGCTGCTGCTTGATATTTTTAAGAAATTTGGTACAGATTCAGAAGAAGGACTGCTTGCATCTATACTTATGAGCTGTTCAGAAACGATATTTTATACGATATCAGTATATTTTCTTGCAACTGGAAACGACAAAAATAAACCGTTTGAAAAAACGGGATGGACATTGCCAGGAGCACTTTTGTGTACACTGGCAGGAATGATAGCAAGTGTCCTTATTGTAAAGATAATGTAGGATGTGTTATCATATGAGCAAATAGCAGAGGGGATTGCGAATATCCACTTGACACTGGTATAGTTATATATAAGAAATTGGAGGTACATAATGGCAGAATGTGATACATGTGCAAACTATACATATGATGATGAATATGAGGAGTATGTATGTGATGTAAATATGGATGAGGATGATCTTGTAAGATTTATGACAAGTAAATTTGAATCATGTCCTTATTATAGAAACGGTGATGAATACAGGGTAGTAAGAAAACAGATGTAGTGATTGCGAAGCATAAGGCAGTCAGAAAACTAAAGATTGGAGAAGAATATGATTTCATGGATTACAGATCTTGATGTAAATATTTTGTACTATGTGCAGGATCATATGAGGGGAGAAGTTTTAAATGCAGTTGTGAGTGTTTTTACTTCACTTGGAAATTATGGGCTTATATGGATCTTATTTACATTGGCACTCATTATATATCCGAATACAAGAAAAGTTGGAGTTACATGTGCGATTGCGTTGATACTTGATCTTATAATATGCAATGGTATATTAAAAAATATTTTTGCGAGAACCAGACCCTATGAGGCTTATGAAAATATACGTTGTATTGTGCCTCCTCAGGTGGATTATTCATTTCCATCGGGGCATACTGCAAGTTCATTTGCGGCGGTTGTCCCGGCACTTGCAGATAAAAATACGAGACGGCTTGGTGTTGCCGCACTTATAGTTGCGGTTTTGATGGCACTATCAAGGATATATGTATGTGTACATTATCCAAGTGATGTTGTTGGAGGACTTGTAGTCGGAGTATTATGTGGCATGCTTTCCTGCCGCATTGTAGAGAGATATTCTTACAAAAAGCTATGATATGTAAGAAAAAATAAAAAAATTAAAAAAGTTGTTGACAAGTGGTAAAAAAACTGATAATATATGTCTTGTTCGTGGCAAACGAAAGTTGTTATGAACAAGAAAGAGCGGAAGTGCTGGAATTGGCAGACAGGCTAGACTAAGGATCTAGTGTTGGCAACGACGTGAGGGTTCAAGTCCCTTCTTCCGCATTGCATATCAGATAAGGAAATCTTAAAAGGGTTTCCTTATTTTTGAATAATCAGGATTTTAAAATATGATCAAAAGTATATTTTAGGATTCAGATGCGGAAAGCATTTAGTTAAAACTTCCGTGCTAGCTGGGGAATTAGCGGCTCCCTGTAACCTGCAATCCGCTATAGCAGGGGTGATGTCCTGTTTAGGGTATGGCATTTGTGATGCTGCCCTCAGTAAGTGGCGTTGACGTTTTGGTCTTGCGCAATGGAAACTCATGAACCGTGTCAGGAGGGGAACCTAGCAGCACTAAGTGAGAATTTTCGTGTGCCGTAAGGTAGCCGGAGCCGAGTTAACTGTTGAGGTAACGGTTGCATTGACATTTTCGACGCAGGATGCACGGATTTATATATATAATTATTTTAGCAAGGCATGGTGCCTTGTCTTTTTTTGTCCTTTTTTGTTTATTTACTAAATTGACGATAGAAGTATTAGATTGTATAATAAAAGGAGTATGGAGTAAACACAAACAGGTGGAATATGAATTGAAGGAAAAAGGGAGGAAAAGCATTGAAAGCTGAGTTAAAACTAAACAGTGTAAATCAGATAATAAAGGATACTATCATATATGAAAAAGGCGATGATATTTCATCTGTCAGTTTAGTTGTAAAAGGACGTATACGTATTAGCAAACCGGGCATAAATGTTGTAGTAGGCTCGGGAAATTTTATAGGATTATGTGACTTGGGGGACGGGGCATATAATGTTACTTATACAGCAGAGACAAATGCATTGGTGTATGCATTTCCAAAGATGCGTCTTAATCAGGCAGTGAGAAGTCTGATCAAGGCAAATAAAGATTATGCAGGTCTTATGGTAGCCTCTTTCAGCAGATTTATTCGTGAACTTTCAATGATATATAACAGTATTACGGAATTATCAGGCAAACTGTACGATTTTCTTATTTCAGGCAGAGAAAGATATCTTGAAATGGCAAAAAATGCCGGGATTAAAGCCGATGGTCTGCGTTCTATAGATGAAATTGAGGAATATGATCCGGGCACAGTTGTTGATATAGATAAAGTTATGTACTACAGGGCATGTTGTGAGGTATCTCCCGAGATACAGAAAGCATATTTTGGTTCGAGTTCGGCGATATCGGTATACCATATTCTTGAGCAGATCAGTCTGATAAATATTCTTATAAGTGAGTGTGCAAGGGGGACAGAGTATCTTATCAGACTTTCAAGACCTCTTATAAAGGATGACAGAAGTATGTATATGCAGGTATTCCAGCTTACAAATACACTTCAGCATGTTGGTGGTGATTCTGCTGAGGCTATGTCATTATTTGACGATATTATAGATTATACAAATATGTTGGAAAATGTATTGATAGATAAAGCAAGTGTTGACCTGGAAATTGACCATGAATTTATGGAGGATGCATATTGTAACCTTTTAAATGGTGATGTACCATCGCAGAGTAATGAGAGCGATGAATTTGCGCTGACGGAGGGAGAATATCGTGATATAAGTGAACTTGATAGAGCATTATCGTTTATTCTTGATTATTCATGTATTGATGATGCTGAGGCTGCTAAGTTTGATGGTTATATATCTGAATTTGAAAGGCTTAGGGACAAGTTTTCTACAGATGATGATGTTAGAACACTCAGGAGAAATATAGCAAAGATATATTATAGGATTTATAAAAATGTATTTTTAAGAGATTATAAGTCAAAAGAACCAACTCCACTGATAATAGATCTGTTTTTAAGATATGGTTTTCTTAGTGAAAATCTTTTGAGTGAAGAATTGCTTGAACAGTTGCTATCAATAGAAAGACATGATACCCCTGGTGCAGCATGTACGGTTTATGATATGAAACAGTGGCTTACAGAAGTTATCGAGGGAAGAAAAGAACCTTCAAAGAGTGAATTTGATCTTGATTATGCTGAGAGCCTCAGAGATAAGAAGAGAACCGGAGCTTTGACAGAAGAACAGGTAAATAAGCTTGCAGATGATAGAAATGCAAAGTTTGAATTTGAAATTGATAATATGTTTAGGGCAAATCATCGTATTATTTGTGGTCAGGTGTCCGCATTTGTGCCATTTTTATTTACGGATGGATGTGCATCTTCTTTTTTAAAGACATTTATGTCAGGAGACAGAATAAATGCAGCTGTACACAGACTGCTTCAGATAGATTATTCAGTTTTTTACAGAGAAGGTCTTTGTACGGGTGATGGTGAACATATAAAGAAAGAGTATATTATGGAAGAAGTATTCCCGGACTTTATAATATTTCCGATTTCGGGAAGTAATCCTATCATGTGGCAGGAGATCAGTGGAAGAAGAAGAAATTCAAAGGGAAGATTTCTTGTTCCGGCATTTCTTGAAATTGATATTGATGCAGCTATGGTTAAACTGTTTGGAAGATTTAGATGGGAACTTTGCAGAACTATTCAGGGAGCAGCATGGAATAATATACAAGTTAAGTCGCTTACAAGTGAATATAGTGATTTTGTCCAGTTTTACAGGAAAAACAGGGAGTTATCTGAGGATAAAAAGGATAAACTTAAAATGCAGATACAGAAATGCAGAAATAATACAAGAGAAGTATTTGTAATTGACTATGAAAATTGGATTAAGCATGAGGCACATGGTGCACTGTTGTTAAGTAAACCTGTACGTGAGATCATGGCTACATATTGTCCGTTTGCAAAGGATATAAGAAGTGGCATAGAGGAACAGCCTTTATTTAGAGATGCTATGGCAAGATTTAACAGGGAAAAAGCCAAAAAGACGAAAGAATATGACCTTAAATTCAGAGTTTGGGACAAGGATAAAGTTGAGGTGCCGGAGATTATTAAAAAGACGAGAGATTTCTATATCGAAATGTAAAAAATATATATGATTGTTATCATAGATTAAAAAAATGGGTGGACCATGCTGTTTGGTATGGTACCTCCCATTTTTGTTATGTGTGTACTAAAAAGTCTATATCCAGCCGCCGTCAAGTTTTATGACCTGTCCTGTAAGATAACTGCTTGTATTTGAAATATCAAATACGAGTTTTGCAACATCTTCAGGCTTTCCGATTCGACCGGCGGGAACTTCATCTATTACACTTTGGAGGTCATCTTCATTTAGAAAACTATTCATATCGGTATCGATTATACCGCAGGCGATTGCATTGACTTGTATATTACTTGGAGCAAGTTCTTTTGCAAGTGCTTTTGTAAAGGAATTTATACCACCTTTGGTAGCTGAGTATGCAACTTCTGTTGAGGCACCAACACATCCCCAAACGGATGAAATATTTATGATTTTTCCATCATGTCGGTTTAACATGTGTGGAATTGTAAGTTTACAGCAGTTAAATACTGATGTTAGATTAGACTCAACAATGTCATGCCACTCATCGGGGGTCATATCCTGTAAAAGACCTATATATGAAATTCCTGCATTGTTTACAAGGACATCGATTTTAGAAAAACTTTTTATAATAAGTTTAAAGAACTCTTCACAATTTTTATAAATACCAATATCGCCAACATATGAGATGCAACTGACGCCATATTTTAAGATTTCCTGTCGTAGTTGCTCAAGTTTTTCAAAATTTTTGCGGCAGCATATACATACATTAAAGCCTTTCTGGGCATAGTAAAGTGAAACAGCACGGCCGATACCACGTGAAGCTCCTGTTACAACAACTGTTTTATTCATGAATTTATAACCTCATTTCCGGATTTATATAATAAATATAGCATATATGTGTGTGATTGTCAGAAATAAAACATTAGAATATTACAAAACAGTTTTAGCGTATATAGAATAAGTATTACAATTTAGTTAAAAAAGTTACGAGACTAGGTCTTTTGCTTTACATAGAAATTTTTTTTTGATATAATACTTCATATGTTTTTTTAGTGTTATACAAAAAGAATCAAGATTAGAAAGGTACAGTTATGAAAAAGAAGAATATAGCAAAGATATTTGCTTTAAATTTGTTGAAGTCAGTGTTGTTCATACTGATCATAATTGCAGTAGGCTTTGCAAGTTACAAGATTTCATATATGATTCTCTCAAACAATTCAGAAAATGTAGGGACATCTTCAAATGAGATTAAAGATATTATTGAGGAAGCACAGACAGATGAAATTTCAAAAAATCTTATATATGTAAGCAATGAAAATAAGATATCGCATCTTATGCTTGAAATTTGTAATACAAAAACAAATAATATGGATTATATAACTATTCCGGTTGGAACAGATTATACTATTCCGACTGATATGTATCAGCGACTGAGTACCGTTAATGAGGAGATACCTCAGATAGTCAGGATTGGAAGGCTTAAGCAGTATTTTCAAAAAGATGAGGATGCATATGGTTATGGCGAACTTATCATAGAAAAGATGCTTGGTGTAAAGATAAGTTACTATACAGTTATAGATCAGGAAACATACGCAAACCATTATTCGAGAAGAGATATTAATGTAAAATTTAAACCTTTATCACTTGCTGAGTCAGAGAATGACAAGTCTGTTACAGTTCCTCAGAAGATAAGTGTTGCAAGTGAAAGTTATATAAGTCAGCTTAAAGATATAAAGGGAGATCAGAAAAAGATAGCTGAATTTATTAAGCAGCAATATGAGAGAGTAGATTCTAATCTTACGGTTTATAATAAAATTGGTTATGTAGAGTGTTACGAAAAGCTTGATCCTGAACTTTTCCATTATTGGGGAATTCCTGGAAAGTACACAGAAAATATATTTCAGGTAGATACAAGAGCATCAAGTTCATTTATAAATAAGCTTGTAGATAATGATACGACATATACAGGAGCACAGACTTTTGAGAGAGTTGCAAAAACTTCGACAAATTCATCAAAGGGAAAGAGTATAATTATATTAAACGGAAGTAAGATAGGTGGTCTTGCATCAGCAGCAAAAACAAAGCTTACAAATGCAGGATATACAGTAAAAAAAATAGGTGATTATACAGCGGCTACTTTGACACAGACGAAGATTATTGTAAAGGAAAATGGTGCTGGGAGAGATTTGGTACAGTATTTTAGTAATCCTGTTGTGGAAACAGGCACAGTTGAAACCGGATATGATATAAAGATTATCATAGGAACGGCTGATGCTAATAATTGATTATAGGAATAACAAATTTAAAATGCACGCCACTGATAAGCTGACGTGCATTTTTTGTGAAAGGCATGGTATATTATGCAATCGGTTGTAAATGTGATGGGTATTGAGATAGACATGCTCAGTAATGATGTATTTATAGAAAAGATAAATACATATCTAAATGACGATAAGCTGGATGTAATATTTTTTGCCTCTGCCGAATCAATCAATAGAGCGGTGGAAAATGAAAAATATCATGAGCTTGTTGACAGAGCAGAGCTTTTTTTGCCGGGAGAAGAAGCACTTCTGACAAATTATAAAATAGATATTCTTAAAGATGCAGGTATGGTAGTCAGCTGCAAAAGTTTTGGAATCATGCTTGAAAATCTTCAGAAACAGGACAGGACTATTTATATAGTTTCAGACAATAGTAAGAATATCGATAATCTTAGAAATTATTGTAAAAAAAATCAGCCCCAATTAAGGGTTATTGGTTCATGTATTTACAGTGAGGATATGGAAGATGCGGCTGTCGTAAATGAGATAAACAGTTACATACCTGATATTCTGCTTGTTGATCTTAAGATTGGTGTCCAGGAAAGCTGGATCATGGAACATGTGAATCTGTTGAATGCCAGGCTATGTGTTGCAATTGGTGGAGTTGCACAAATAATTATGGCAGAGGAAAAGAGAATACCAAAATGGATAAAAAAGATAGGTCTGACAAGCCTATATGAGAAGATTGCTGTGGAGAGAATCCCTCAGAAATTTTTTAAGGCAAGGTTTTTTAGGAAAAGAATTGACATATATAACACCAAAAAAGAGGAATAATTTGACTATTTTTAACAAAAGCCATATTGTTTTTGGTTAAAACAGACAGTTTACAGGTGCAATTATTGTGACATTTAATAATAAAACAGGTGAAAATTTATAATAAATCTTCTTTATATACTCTTTGCACAAAAAGTGAAAAATTTATTTGGCTATTTGTTCTATGGTAAATTATTTTGAGATAGTGTATTATACAAGCATGAAAGATGTGACAGGGAAAGTTACATATTATTAAATGAATTGTATGAAATTAGGAGGACTCACATAATGGCAAGTTTATCTTTAAAAAACATTTGTAAAACATATCCAAACGGATTCCAGGCAGTTAAAAATTTCAACCTTGATATTGCAGACAAAGAGTTTATCATCTTTGTAGGACCTTCAGGTTGTGGAAAATCTACAACACTTCGTATGATTGCAGGTCTTGAGGAAATTTCTTCAGGTGAATTATGGATTGGAAATACTCTTGTAAACGATGTAGAACCAAAGGACAGAGATATTGCGATGGTATTCCAGAACTACGCTCTGTATCCTCATATGTCAGTTTATGACAATATGGCATTTGGTCTTAAACTTAGAAAGACTCCAAAGGAGAAAATTGACAAACTCGTTCATGAAGCAGCAAAGATTCTTGATATCGAGCATCTCTTAGACCGTAAGCCAAAGGCTTTATCAGGTGGTCAGAGACAGCGTGTTGCCATGGGTCGTGCAATCGTTCGTAATCCTAAGGTATTCCTTATGGATGAGCCTTTATCAAACCTTGATGCAAAACTTCGTGTACAGATGCGTATTGAGATTTCTAAGATTCATCAGAGACTTGAAGCTACTATCATCTATGTTACACATGATCAGACAGAGGCTCTTACACTTGGTACTCGTATCGTAGTTATGAAAGATGGTGTTATGCAGCAGGTTGCTTCACCTATCGATCTTTATACAAAGCCTTGCAATGTATTCGTTGCAGGATTCATTGGATCACCTCAGATGAACTTCATCAACTGTAAAGCAGTTAAAGATGGTTCAGATGTTAAACTTGAGTTTGGTACATACGCAGTTAAACTTCCAGAAGGAAAAGCTGAAAAACTTGTTGAAGGTGGTTACATTGGAAAAGATGTTATCATGGGTATCCGTCCTGAGGATATCAAGGATGAGGAGATTTATGTAAACAATGGAACAGACAATGTTCTTGATGCAACTGTAAAAGTTTATGAAATGCTTGGTGCTGAAGTATTCTTATACTTCACAGTAGAGGGATTTGATATTACAGTTCGTGTAAATCCTCGTACAACAGCTCGTCCGGGAGATACAATTAAGATTGCGCTTGATACAAGCAAGATTCATGTATTCGACAAGGAAACAGAGAAAGTTATTACAAATTAGTCTTGTTGGGATGTTATCTTTTTGAAAGAACGGTTTTATATATTGGAGAGTCGTCACAGTTTTTGTGGCGGCTCTTTTATATTGGTAAAAAATTTGTTAAAATGCACAATTTTTTCGTATAATAATATGGTAAATATGGATATATTGTTTGATGTAGTATTTACTTTTGTGCAAATTGATGGTATAGTTTAGTAATGGAATTAAAAATAGTATTAAAACCAAAATAGATTTTTACTTTTAAAAAATAGATGATAAATGTTGGAGGGAATATATGATATCTAATCAGGTTTTGCAGACAACAATAGATGGACTTAAGAATATTACCAGAATTGATATATGTGTTATGGACACAGAGGGAAAAGCACTTGCTACAACGATCAACAATGTTGAGGAATATGAGGATGCAGTTATGGCATTCGTAGAGTCTCCGGCAGATAGTCAGGTGCTTCAGGGATATCAGTTTTTTAAGGTATTTGATGATCATCAGTTAGAGTATGTTATTCTTGCAAAGGGTGATAGTGATGATGTGTACATGGTTGGAAAACTTGCGGCATTTCAGATACAGAACCTTCTTGTTGCATATAAAGAGCGTTATGATAAGGATAATTTTATAAAGAATCTTTTGCTTGATAACCTTCTTTTGGTAGATATTTATAATCGTGCAAAGAAGCTCCACATAGATACGAGTGTAGACAGAGTTGTATTTTTGATCGAGACAAAGAATGAAAAAGATTCAAATGCATTAGAAACTGTTAAGGGATTATTTGCAGGAAAAACAAAAGATTTTATAACTCAGGTGGATGAAAAGAATATTATTCTGGTTAAAGAACTTAAGGAGAATGAAGGTTATGAAGATATGGACAAAACGGCTAATGTCATTCTTGATATGTTAAATACCGAAGCTATGATAAGTGTTCATGTCTCATATGGAACTATCGTAAATGAGATAAAGGATGTGTCACGTTCTTACAAGGAAGCTAAGATGGCACTTGATGTTGGAAAGATTTTCTATAGTGATCAGAATGTTATCGCGTATAGCAGTCTTGGAATAGGAAGATTGATATATCAGCTTCCGATGCCTCTTTGTAAGATGTTTATAAGTGAAATATTTGGAGATAAGACACCAGATGATTTCGATGAGGAGACGATAGCCACTATAAATAAATTCTTTGAAAACAGTTTGAATGTATCAGAAACATCAAGACAGCTTTACATCCATAGAAATACATTGGTGTACAGACTGGACAAGCTTGAAAAGAGTACAGGACTTGACCTTAGAGTGTTTGATGATGCGATTACATTTAAGATTGCACTTATGGTTGTCAAGTATATGAAATACATGGAAACGTTTGAGTTTTAAACTTATAAAAATAAGTAGCCCGTTTTTACTGATACCCTGGATTGGTATTGGTAGAAATGGGCTTTTGAGTTACAAAAAAATAAATTGTTGTAGTTTTATAAAGAAAATATATAGGTGTATTGAAGAAGTTCTTTTAAATATGATAATATCATATAGATGGATAAATATAATAAATGTGATAGGAAGCGAGAATATATGAACATAAAAAAGGAAACAGTTAGTTATTTAAATGGTATTTTAATGGGGATGGTGGTGGCTGTCACATGCTTTGTGATGATTATAACAGTGGCTTCTTATACCGGAAAAATAGACCTTAGTTCGGTATTTAGGGTACAAAACAGTCAGATAACTGACAAACAGGCAGCAAAGATCAAGGATAAGATAAATCTGCTATCTGCATATATAGACAAATATTATCTGAATGATATAGATTATGATAAAATGGCAGACTCTGTTTATAAGGGAATATTAAATGGTCTTGATGATAAATATGCAGCGTATTATACAAAGGATGAGTACAAAGACATTTCTGAAAAATCGAGTGGTGTATTTTGTGGAATTGGTGCATATATGTCTCAGGATCCCAAAACAGGCGTTTTAACTATAATAGGTGTTGTGCAGGGAAGTCCTGCTCAGAAGGCAGGAGTAAAGAAGGGGGATATCCTGCTGGAAGTTGATGGAGAAAATATTGAAAGTAAAGATATTTCTTATACTGTATCAAAAGTAAAGGGAAAAGAAGGCACAAGTGTTGAGATTACAGTAAACAGAAAGAATGTGGCGGAGCCGTTAAAGATGAAGATAAAAAGAGAAGTTATAAAAGATAAAACGGTTGCACATAAAATGCTTGACAGTAATATAGGTTATGTTTCAGTAAGCGGATTTGAGGAGGTAACTAAAAAACAGTTTATAAAAGCTATTGATGATTTGGAGAAAAAAGGAGAGAAAGGTCTTATCATTGACCTTAGGGATAATGGTGGCGGACTTTTAAATACTGCGATAGGAATGCTTGACAGGCTGCTTCCAAAAGAAATGGTAGTATATACAAAGGATAAGACTGGTGTGGCACAGGAATATTATACGAAAGACAAAAAAGAAGTAAATGTTCCTATTGTTATTCTTGTAAATGGTAATTCGGCAAGTGCATCCGAAGTATTTTGTGGTGCGCTACGGGATTATGGGAAGGCAAAGCTTATTGGAACAAAAACTTTTGGAAAAGGTATAGTGCAGTCATCATTTGCTCTTGAAGATGGAACAGCGATTAAGTTTACTACATCAAAGTATTATACACCTAAGGGAAAAAATATACATGGAAAGGGTTTTGAACCTGATGTAAAAGTTGAATATACAGGTAAGATTATAAAGTTAAAAGAAACAGGAATAAAAGTGGATAATCAAGAAAAAGCTGCTATTGATTATCTTGAAAATTAAACTGGTAGTTAAAAATGAAATATTTTTATGATTAGATTTATGTTATTCATATATCGAAAAAAACTGTTTTCCAATGATAATGGAAAGTGTAAAGCGTTGTTATCTCTTTTTTAAAGTGATATAATTATAATAATGTTTATAAAAAAATAATGAATATAGTTATAATGGAACTGAGAAAGAGAGGAAAGTTATATGAGTTCAAAACAAAATGAAAAAGTCAGTGCTGTTGTAGAAAAATTTAGAAACAGAAAACTTGCATATAAGATATCAGTAGCTGTAGCTATGCTTCTTGGGATATGCCTTGTAGTTATGGTTGCTATAAGTGCAGGTCTTGCAGGCAGTTCACTTGGCAGCAGCATAAAAGATGAATTTTCAGGAGTTGCAGCGCAAAATGGACAGATGGTTCAGAGCATAATTACAAATGCATCAAATACAGCGACTGTACTTCAGGAGTATATGCAGAATAAATATGCAGAATATGAAAAAACAGGATACAATGGACAGACAGAAAAGAGTGCAGTATATGATGTAAAACTTCAGAGTATGAACAAGGAGATTGAAAATTTTATTATAAATCTTGCAAGTTCTACTGCTAAGAATAATGAAGAAATTGCAGGTGTAGGTGCATTCTTTGAGGAAAATGCATTTGATCCGGGAATCAAAGATTATACATTATATGTCAGCGCAGATGATGCAGAGAGCGGAAAAGTACAGAGTTACGGAAGTTATAGTGAATACAGTCAGAAAGAGTACTATAAAAAGGCGGCAGAAACACAGCAGGACTATTTTACTGAGCCATATGAGAATCAGGGAATCAAGATGATAAGTGCAGCTTTCCCAATTGTTTATAATGGAAAAACGCATGGTGTGATAGTTGTCGATATAAATGTCAATACTTTTAGCAAGTTAAATTCATCAGATCCAAAATATAAAAGTATGTATGTTGATGTTTACAATGCGAATGGAACTGTGATATTTGACAGCGAATCTGATAAATATATAGGACAGAAATTAAGTAAACTGATATCTGAAAAAGATTATAGTAAAATTGAAAATGGAATGAAAACAGGAAAGAGTTTCAGTGTAAGCACAAAAAAAGATGATGGAAGCCATATTGTGAGATTTTATTCTCCAATAAAGGCGGCAAATCAGACATGGTGGGCAACAAGTGCATTATCAAAAACAGACTTAAATAAAAATACTGTTAAGTTAGTCATATTCATGGTACTTATATCAGCTGTCACACTTATTATTATAATCATGGTAAGTTCAAGACTTGTTCGCGGTTATATAAAACCTATCGGAGGTGTTGCTGAAGTTGCAGATAAACTTTCACAGGGTGATTTCTCTGTATCACTTGAATCACAGCATACAGATGAGATTGGAGAGCTTGCAGATACATTTTCAAGAATGGCAGCTACACTTAGTAGTATCATAAAGGATCTTACGAGAGGTCTTAATGAAATGGCAACAGGAAACTTTAATATTGCACCGGAGGTAGATTACATTGGTGATTTCAAGCATATTGAAACAGCTTTGGTAAAGGTTGTTCAGGATTTATCACATACATTAAATGAAATAAATTCAGTTTCAGAACTTGTTGCATCAAATGCAGCACAGATATCAGAAGGAGCACAGTCACTTACTGATGGAGCTATGGATCAGGCAAGTTCAGTTGACGAATTGCAGAGTACGATTGTAAATGTTACTGAACAGGTTGAGAAAAATGCTGAAAATGCCAATATTGCAAATGAGATGGCAAAGGTTGTAGGCGAAGATATTATTAGTAGTAATGAACAGATGCAGCAGGTTGTAGATGCCATGGAAACGATAAACGAAAATTCTGCACAGATAAGTTCTATTATCAGTACGATAGATGACATTGCAGAACAGACAAATCTTCTTGCTCTTAATGCATCAATTGAAGCAGCAAGAGCTGGGGAAAGTGGAAAAGGCTTTGCAGTTGTTGCTACACAGGTCGGTAACCTTGCAGCTCAGAGTGTAGAGGCTGCTCAGAATTCAAATGACCTTATCTTAAAAGCAATGCAGGCTGTTGAAGATGGAAAGAAAGTCGTTGATGAGACAGCGAAAAAACTTCTTGCATCCGTTAAAAAGACAAATGATCTTGTTAAGAATATCGGTGAGATCACAGAGGCATCTGATAAGCAGTCACAGGCACTTTCACAGATTTCCGATGCAGCAAATCAGATAGCAGCTGTTATTCAGGAGAATACAGCTATGGCAGAAGAGAGTTCAGCAAGTAGTGAAGAACTTGCGGCACAGGCCGAGAAGCTTAAAGAACTTATCAGTGTATTTACACTTATACAGGAGTAGATTTATAATCTGAATTATATGAATAAAACAGATAGTATAAATGGATAATATAAAATATATCTATGAGAACAGAGGAATTGCAAATGTGATTCCTCTGTTTTGACATATAGATTATACTCGAATATTGTTGCAAAACATATGTTTATCTAGTATCATTAAATGAGTGATTTAAATGTTGATCAGTTGAATGATTTTGGAATTTTATCGTTTGGGAAAAAGGCAGGATAGTGTGCAGAAATGGAGATTAGTATGGATCATTTTGTTTTACATTCAGAATATAAGCCAACTGGTGACCAGCCACAGGCTATTGAAGAACTTGTGAAAGGTTTTAGGGAAGGCAATCAGTTTCAGACATTGCTTGGTGTTACCGGTTCAGGAAAAACTTTTACGATGGCAAATGTTATAGAAAAACTGAATAAGCCAACGCTTATAATTGCGCATAACAAAACACTTGCGGCACAGTTATATGGTGAATTTAAAGAATTTTTTCCTGAGAATGCAGTTGAGTATTTTGTATCATATTATGATTATTACCAGCCAGAGGCATATGTTCCATCATCTGATACTTATATAGAAAAAGATTCATCTATAAATGATGAAATTGATAAATTAAGACATTCTGCTACTGCGGCGCTTACTGAGAGGAAAGATGTTATTATAGTGGCAAGTGTTTCATGCATATATGGACTTGGAAGTCCAATAGATTACCAGAATATGACAGTTTCTTTAAGACCTGGGATGATGAAAGACAGAGATGAGGTTATTAAGAAACTTATTGAAATTCAGTATGACCGTAATGATATGGATTTTAAACGTGGTACATTCAGGGTGCGTGGTGATGTGTTAGAGATTTTTCCAGTTTCTGAGTCAGATATGGCATTTAGAGTTGAATTTTTTGGAGACGAGGTTGACAGAATAACACAGATAGATGTACTTACGGGAGAGATAAAGGCTGAGCTAGAGCATATGGTAGTGTTTCCGGCATCTCATTATGTGGTAGACCATGATAATATGAACAGAGCTATCATAGGCATTGAGAATGAACTTGAATATAGAGTTAAGGAGTTTAGAAGTCAGGATAAACTTCTTGAGGTTCAGAGAATTTCTGAGAGAACAAATTTTGATATAGAGATGCTTCGTGAGACAGGTTTTTGTTCAGGAATAGAGAATTATTCGAGACATTTATCAGGACTGAAACCGGGACAGCCACCTCATACACTGCTTGATTATTTCCCTGATGACTTTATCATAATGGTTGATGAATCACATATTACGATACCTCAGATAAGGGGAATGTATGCAGGGGATCGTTCAAGAAAAAACACGCTTGTAGAGTATGGTTTCAGATTGCCGTCAGCACTTGACAACAGACCTCTTAATTTTGATGAATTTGAGAGTCATATAAATCAGATGCTTTTTGTTTCTGCGACACCAAATGTATATGAGAAAGAGCATGAACTTGCAAGAGTTGAGCAGATTATAAGGCCAACGGGACTTCTCGACCCTGAGATTACTGTGAAACCTGTTAAAGGTCAGATTGATGATCTTGTGGGTGAGATAAGAAAGACTCTTGATGCCGGAAATAAAGTTATGATAAATACACTTACTAAAAAGATGGCAGAAGATCTGACAAATTATCTTAAAGAGATAGGTATAAGGGTAAGATATCTTCATTCGGATATTGATA
This sequence comes from uncultured Lachnospiraceae bacterium, assembly GCA_934320895.1. GTDB lineage: Bacteria > Bacillota > Clostridia > Lachnospirales > Lachnospiraceae > Butyribacter. The sequence continues at coordinate 58,975 of CAKRFY010000002.1, forward strand.
CACTTGAGAGGTCAGAGATAATCAGGGATATGCGAATGGATGTGTTTGATGTACTTGTCGGGATCAATCTTTTGCGTGAGGGACTTGATATACCGGAGATAGAGCTTGTTGCTATACTTGATGCTGATAAGGAGGGATTTTTACGTTCAGAGATCTCACTTATCCAGACAATAGGTAGAGCGGCGAGAAATGCTGATGGACGAGTTATCATGTATGCTGATGTGATAACAGATTCTATGAAGAATGCGATAGATGAGACAAATCGAAGAAGAAAGATTCAGGCAAAATATAATGAAGAACATGGTATTACACCGCAGACTATAAAAAAGGCCGTCAGGGATCTTATCAGTATTTCTAAGAAGGTTGAGACAAGCAGTGAAGATATAACAAAGGATATTGAGTCTATGAGTGAAAAAGAAATTGATAAACTTGTTGCTAAGATCAAAAAGCAGATGCACACAGCGGCTGCAGAACTTAACTTTGAATTGGCGGCGCAATTGCGTGACCAGTTGCTAGAGATAAAGAAAATTTGTGAATAGAAAGTGAGGTACGGATGGCTGACAATATGGTGAGCTTACCAAAGGGAATCAATATTGGTGTAGATTATTATCCAGAGCATTGGGATGAGACTCTTTGGGCTAAGGATGCGGATATGATGCGTGATGCGGGTGTTAAGATCGTGCGTATGGCGGAGTTTGCATGGTGCAGGCTTGAGCCAGAGGAGGGCAGATTTGACTTTGAATGGATTGACCGGGCGGTAAAGCTTTTTTCTGACAGGAATATATATGTGATCTTATGCACTCCTACTAATACACCGCCTCAGTGGATTTTTGAAAAGTATCCTGAGATTGTACAGGTTGATAAAACGGGAAGAAAAATCCAGACAGGCATAAGAGGACACAGGTGTTTGAACAGTCCTGTTTACAGAGGGCTTTCAGAAAAGATTATTACACATATGGCAGAGAGATATAAGAATGATAAGACGGTTATCGGGTATCAGATAGATAATGAACTGGAGTCAAATCACTGTCGCTGTGATGTGTGTAAAAGTCGTTTCAGGGACTGGATTAAAAGAAGATATGGGACAGTGCAGGCTGTCAATAAGGCATATGGAAATAATGTGTGGAGTGGTGAATATAGCGATTTTTCGCAGGTTATGCCGCCTATGAATGAGAACGAGAAATGGCTGAATCCTTCATTAAATCTTGATTTTAACAGATATGCGTCTGAAAGCACATGCGATTATGTGAAATTTCAGTCTGATCTTATAAGGAAGATTTCGCCTGATAAGATTATTACTACGAATAACTGGTTATGTGCCAATATGCCTGATTTTTATGATATGTTTGAAAATCTTGACATTGTTTCATATGATAATTATCCTGCGCATGTACTGCCAGAGGATGATGAAACGCTTTATTCGCATGCATTTCATCTTGATCTTATGCGTGGCATTAAAAATAAGAATTTTTGGATAATGGAACAACTTAGTGGAATGATAGGAAGCTGGGCACCTATGTCAAGGGCAATACAACCGGGAGTGTTAGAAGGCTATTCACTTCAGGCAATAGCACATGGTGCTGATGCGGTTATACATTTCAGATGGCGTACAGCAGTTTCTGGTGCTGAGATGTACTGGCAGGGAATAATAGATCATAGCAATGTGCCAGGGAGAAGATATAGGGAATTTTGTGAACTATGCAGCAAGGTCAAAGAAATTCAGGGACTTTCGGGAACTGTATGCAGGAATGAAATTGCAATATTATATTCTTCTGATAACGAATATGCTTTTAAAAACCAGTATCAGGCAGAAGAAATGCATTATTTTGAACAAATGAAGCAGTGGCATGATGCATTTACATGTCTGGGACTTGGAGTGGATATAATAAATCAGACACAGAACCTTGACAAGTATAAAATTATTATTGCACCTACGATGTTTGTAGAAAACAAGGAGGCAGTATCAAATATTTATCATGCAGCGCATAATGGCGCTACAGTTATTTTGACAAATCGTTCAGGGGAGAGAGACTATAATAACAAGTGTATCATAGCTCAGCTGCCTACGGTCTACTCTGAACTTACAGGAATAAATGTGTCGGAATATGAAGCATTGCCGGATGGTATGGAAGTTGCATTAAAAGTTTGTGATTCATTTGATGTTACAACAGATAGTAATAAACAAAAAGCAGGTAACATGTGTATAAATTATAATGAGGAAAAGAAAATTTATGGAAAACGCTGGTGCGATATAATAGAAGAAAATGAAAATGTAGAAACACTTGTAAGATATGATGAACAGTTTTATAAGGGCGCACCGGCAGTTACAAGAAACAGGTATGGTGACGGCGAGGCTTACTATTTTGGAACTGTACTAAATCGTGATGGAAGCATAGAATTTGCAAGAAGGATTGCCAAAAAGCAGGGGCTTGATATTATTGAAGGTCTGGAAAAGGGTGTGGAAGTTACTTATCGTTACAGTGATAAAACATGGCGTTTTGTATTTAATAATACTGAAAAAAAGCAGAGGATAATGCTTGGCAAAGAAGAAATCATTTTGAAACCGTTTGAGATGAACATAGCTTGCATTGAGTGAAAATGGAGAGTATAATTATATCAAAACAGGATGAATTTTGAAGGAGGGATTTGTATGCAGATAAGCAGTATTTATACATATGGAAATTCACATTTTAATCAGATACAGAATACGCCAGTTACTCCGGTGACAAGGATCAAAGGAGCGCAGCCTGTTGATGCACAGCAGGATAAAGCTAAATATGCTGTAGTTTATGGCAATGATAAGACAAGTGAGACATATGATACGAAAGAAGTAAATGAAGTTAAGGCTAAATATGCAGATGCCCAGAGTGTTTCCTATAATAATACTGATAATCCATATGAGATTTCAAAGATGGAAAGAGACAGTATGATATTATCGGGTATGAATTTTGATGAATATGCATAAAAATGTTATTTGTATATAGGTGTAGTTGGATAGAGTAATATAAAATATTGAACAGGGGGAATTATCGCATGATGAAATGGTGGAAGAGACTGATTTTTTCTATTATCAGTCTGATATTGGGATATATTTCTCTTGATTATCTTTATTCCGCTTTTACAAAACTTACAAATGCATCTGGAAGTGCAGCAGCATATAGTCCTAAAGGCGATGGAGTATCTCAGCTTTTGGGGGCAGTGATGTTTTTGGGATACTTTGTAGTTCTTGGGTTTTATATATGGCTTATAAGGAGAAGTTCACCAAAGATAGACCTGATAGAAGAAGATGCAAAAACAGGAGAGCAGAGAGTAAAGAGAAAGTGGTTTGATATTATACTTCAGATAGTCATTATCATAACAGGTATGGTGCTAAGATGGGCATATCTTATATTTATATATCTGCCAAAATTATGATACAATAATAAAAAAGTTAATTATAAAGGACTATTGCACTAAGTCAGAAATATGACTAAAAGTGTATAGTCCTTTTGTTGTATTTAATGATTGTAATTGGATTGAGAAACTTTAAAGCAGTGCATCAATCTGTAAATGAAAATCTTTCGATAAGTCATATGTCTTGTCACCTGATATTACAATAGGTCTTGAAAGAAAGCTTTTGTTTAATAAAACAACACGTCCTACCTCACCATTTGATAAAAGAACTTCAGTGTTTATATATGCTTCAACTGTTCTTTCGATAAATTTATATAATGCCCCGGGTTCATAGAGATCTTTCTGAAGCTCCATATGTTCAAGGACAGGGAATGGACATATTCCTTTTCTGTAAACTCTGTCAGCAGTCATTGCATCATAGACATCTGCAATAGCGACAATTCCAGAGAAAAGATCTATTTCGCTGCCTTTTAATCCGTATGGATAACCCTTTCCGTCATATCTTTCATGGTGTTGAAGAGCTACCATTTTAATCTTTGGATTGAGATTTTTGGGAGATAAGATCTCATATCCATATTGTGGATGTTTTTTGATTATCTCATATTCCTCATCTGTAAGCCGAGCAGGTTTTTGAATGATCTCAGGAGGTATACGAAGTTTTCCGATATCGTGAAGCATACCTGCGATCATCAAAGTTTCTATATCTTCATGTCCAAGATTCATCCAGGTTCCTATAACATTGCTTATGAGAGCAACATTGATCGAATGTGTATATGTCAGGTCATCATATCCACGCATACATTGCATCATTTCAAGTAGATGAAGCGGGTTTCTTGATTTTTCTAAAACATTTCCGATTTCAGAGAGCATATCATCTACGAGGCCGTCACTGCTTTTTATGATCATGTCATTAAGTGTTTTCTGGAAACCTTCAAGACATGCATTAAATTCAGTTTGAAATTTTTGAAAATCGTCTGATTGTTCGATACGCTCAAAATATGTAGGGCCAATTTTTTCTGGTTCGGACTTACCTGATTCATTAGCCTCATTTACATATATGCGAACTGTCTTGATAGAATAATATTTTAATTTGTCTATTATATCTTCGGTGATTTCGGTGTTACTTTGTATAACTAAATGATTGTTGGCTGTATATGCAGGTTCCGAGATGACCATTCCCGGTATAAGATTCGTTGTGAACATTTTTTTTGTTTTCATCTTTTTCACCCCTCTTTGTGCCGTGCTAGTACAATGAAAATTAAATTCAAACAGGCTTAAAAAGCTACCCCTTTTTAAACGAATGAAAAAACTGTTGTTAATATTTAAAATTGCATTCGTTTTATATAAATTATAGCATTTTACTACAGGAAAAGACAAGGGCTTAAGTGCGAAAAATCCATATATGTAAAAATTTTCACACCTAAGATTTGTGTCTGCACATGCTTGACACAAAGCACACACACTTGACATGAAATTGCTATGCACAAAAAACGTGTGCAGAAATGGGGTTTAGAATGTATTATCAATAAAAATGAAAAAAATTGTAAAAAAGTGTTGACAAGTTGGAGCAAAGCTGATAATATATGTCTTGTTCGTGACAACGAACAGAAATAAATGCGGAAGTGCTGGAATTGGCAGACAGGCTAGACTAAGGATCTAGTGTTGGCAACGACGTGAGGGTTCAAGTCCCTTCTTCCGCATTGCTTATAGGAAGTCTTTTGAGACTTCTTTTTTTTGTCTTTTGAGTGTAATAATTATGTAAAAAGAGCAGATACTATAAAAGGTGTCTGCTTTTTTTGTGCAATATATACAAAAAAATAACTGACGATTTGTGAATAAATTTGATTGATTTTGACTGTTTATGATTGTATAATGTGTTCAACAAATCAAAAACAGTCGCATACAAGCAGCGGCGGAAAGGGCGAATATGATTTATACGGTTACTTTAAATCCTTCATTGGATTACATTGTTACGGTCGATGACTTTAAACTTGGTTATACAAACCGCACATCAAGTGAGATGATGCTTCCTGGTGGAAAAGGCACAAATGTTTCGATCGTTTTAAAGAATCTTGGTATTGACAGCACGGCACTTGGATTTGTAGCAGGATTTACAGGAGATGAGATTGTAAGAGAGCTTGAAGAAACAGGTATTCATACAGATTTTGTTAAGATGAAAGAGGGAATTTCAAGAATCAATTTAAAGCTTTCATCAATTGACGGAACGGAGATAAATGGTCAGGGACCTGATATTCCAAAAGAGCAGTTTGACATACTTATGGACAGGTTGATGTTACTTAGAGAAGGAGACATTCTTGTTCTTGCAGGAAGTATTCCAGCGACAATGCCTTCTGATGTCTATGAGCAGATTATGAAAAAACTTCAGGATAAAAAGGTTACCATTATCGTGGATGCGACAAAAGATCTTTTATTAAATGTTTTAAAGTATCATCCATTTTTGATAAAGCCAAATCATCATGAACTCGGAGAGATATTTGATGTTGAGTTATCAGAATGGGAAGATGTAGTACCATATGCAAAGAAGCTTCAGGAGATGGGGGCAGTAAATGTTCTTGTTTCAATGGGAGGCAAAGGCGGCGTTTTAGTGAGTGATGACGGAAAAGTAGTGGCAACAAAGGCAACGGCAACCGTAGTTAAAAATTCAGTGGGAGCAGGAGACTCTTCAGTAGCAGGATTTATAGCTGGATGGCTGGAAAAGAGAAATTATGATCATGCATTTAGTATGGCTATGGCAGCAGGCGGAGCAAGTGCGGCGTCGGATTATCTTGCAACAAGACCGGAAGTTGAGGAATCGTTTAAGAGAGTAGAACTGAAACATATTATTTAGTGATTTATGGTTGTATTACACATGGGAAGAAAGGATAGAGATGAGCATGAGAATAACGGATTTATTAGATGCAAAAAGTATAAGTCTTGACCTTGCGCCAAAATCTAAGTCAGAAGCATTAGACATGGCTGTAGACCTTATGGTAAAAAGCGGAAAGATAAATGATAGAGAGGCTTATAGGAAACAGGTTTATTTAAGAGAGGAAGAAAGTACTACAGGAATAGGTGAGGGGATCGCAATTCCTCATGGAAAGTGTGGTGCGGTTGACAGGCCGGGACTTGCCGCAATGGTTATTAAGGATGGTGTTGATTTTGATTCACTTGATGGCGAACCTGTTACACTCCTTTTCCTTATTGCAGCACCAGATACTGAAGATAATGTCCACCTGGATGTTCTTAGTAAACTGTCTGTTCTTATGATGGACGAGGAGTTTTCAAAATCGCTCAGGGAGGCAAGATCAGTTGAAGAATTTCTTGCGATCATAGATAAGGCTGATGATGAGAAACCTGATATTGATGAGAGGCTTGAAAAAACAAATATTTCTAATGAGTCAGGAAAGAAGATTCTTGCGGTAACATCATGTCCGACAGGAATAGCACACACATATATGGCTGCAGAAGGAATTGAGAAAGCAGCAAGTGCAGCAGGTGTCAATGTTAAGATTGAGACGAGAGGTTCTGGTGGAGCTAAGAATGTACTTACTGACAGTGATATTGCACAGGCTGACTGTATCATAGTTGCAGCTGATGCAAAAGTTCCTATGGAAAGATTTAACGGAAAAAAAGTCATTGAGTGTCAGGTGTCAGATGGAATCAATAAGGCAGATGAACTTATAAAGAGAGCAGTGGATGGTGATGCGCCTGTTTATCATGCATCTAATGCGTCAGAAAGCCAGAGTAAGGAAACATCCGGAGGAGGAATAGGTCACAAGATATATACACAGCTTATGAATGGTGTATCACATATGCTTCCATTTGTAGTTGGTGGCGGTATCCTTATAGCAATAGCATTTTTGATCGATGGATTGTCAGTTGATATTTCAGCACTTTCTGTTGAAGACCGTTCAAACTTTGGTACGATTACACCTGTTGCAGCAATGTTTAAGAACATCGGTGGACTTGCATTTAACTTTATGCTTCCTGTACTTGCAGGTTTCATAGCGATGGCAATCGGTGACAGACCGGCACTTGCGCTTGGTTTTGTAGGTGGAATGGTCGCATATAATGGAAAATCAGGCTTTTTAGGTGCTATTGTAGCAGGTTTCCTTGCTGGTTATGTGATTATTCTTCTTAGAAAGGGATGTGAGAAACTTCCAGAAGCACTTGAAAAACTTGCACCAGTGCTTATTTATCCTGTTGTTGGTATTTTGATAATGGGACTTGCAATGAATTATGTAGTTGAGCCTGTTATGGGTGTAATAAATACAGGACTTAATTCATGGCTTGGAAGCATGGGCGGTTCAAGTAAGATACTCCTTGGATTTATCTTAGGTGGAATGATGGCAATCGATATGGGAGGCCCATTCAATAAGGCAGCTTATGTATTTGGTATAAATTCGATCGCAGCTGGAAATTATGATATTATGGCAGCTGTAATGATAGGTGGTATGGTTCCACCATGTGCGATAGCGCTTGCAACTATGTTATTTAAAGATAAATTTACAAAAGAGCAGAGAGAAAGTGGTCCGACAAACTTTGTAATGGGACTTGCGTTTATAACTGAAGGTGCGATACCATTTGCCGCTGCTGATCCAATTCATGTAATTCCATCCTGCATCATTGGTTCAGGAGTAGCAGGAGCACTTAGCATGGTATTTAACTGCACACTTATGGCACCACACGGCGGAATATTTGTATTTCCGGTTGTAGGTGGTTCATGGTTCTATCTTCTCTCGCTTGTAATAGGAACAGCAGTTTCAACAGTATTACTTGGTGTGCTTAAGAAAAAAGTAGCATGATGGCAGATTAATATGGTAAAAGTGTATTTTGACCATAGAGTAAAATTATGTTAATATAAATATACTTAGATGTAAGATATACACTAAAAGTGAAATTTCAAAAAATTATCAGACTGGAATTTCGATTAAAAACAAAAATATATTGAGCTAATATGAAAGGAGCATATTATTATGAAAGAATTTACTTACACAGTTACAGATCCACAGGGACTTCACGCACGTCCAGCAGGAGAACTTGTAAAACTTGCAAAGGAGTTTTCATGTAATGTTACTATTTCCAAAGATGGAAAATCGGGCGATTGCAAGAAGATTTTTAACATTATGGGACTTGGTGTTAAAGGTGGAATGGAAGTAGTATTAAGTTTTGATGGTGAGGACGAGGATGCAGCATATGATAAGATTTCTGCATTTATGAAGGAAAACTTATAAGATTTGTCTATATGAGATTTAAAAATAAACCCTCGGATGATTTTACAATAAAAATTGTCCGGGGGTTTATTGGCTGTATAATTATATGGGATAAACAAACAGGATATTTGATATTTGAAAAGATAGGAACGAAAGGATTTTATAGAGATGTTAGTAGAGAAGCGGCAGCAGACTATATTAAAAATGCTTGATGAAAAAAAGAGTGTTACAGTTACTGAAATAAAGGAGGCACTTGGCATATCAGAATCGACGATAAGGCGTGACCTTACAGAACTTGACAGTGAAGGAAAGCTTGTCAAGGTATTTGGTGGAGCTATAGCATTAAATTCAAATTATACAGCGAAGGAGCTTTCAGTTTCACAGAAGCTTCGTGTCAATGAGAATGAGAAAAGACTTATAGCAAAGACAGCAGCGGCAATGCTCGAGCCGACTGACTTTGTTTATCTTGATGCGGGAACAACAACAGGATATATGATTGATTATATAAATCAGAAAGATGCGACATTTGTGACAAATGCGGTAGCTCATGCGAAAAAACTTGCCGTATCAGGTTTTCATGTAATACTTATTGGCGGTGAGTTAAAGGGGACTACAGAGGCTGTAGTTGGAAATGAAGCAATTTTATCAATACAGAATTATAATTTTACAAAAGGTTTTTTTGGAACAAATGGTGTAAGTATGAGACATGGTTTTACAACGCCTGACCCAAACGAGGCATTAGTAAAAAAGACTGCGCTAAAGCAGTGCAATAAGAAGTATATTCTTGCTGATTATGAAAAATTTGATAACATATCATCAGTTAAGTTTGCTGATTTTGGAGAGATACATATTTTAACGAACAAAATTCCGAATAATTATAAAAATTGCAGTGATGGTATAATAGATGAAGTATAATTCACAAAACTGACAAATAAATTGTATACACTAATATCATGTATATGTACTCTCGAAATTCTTCGTTCAGAAGATTCCGAGAGTACATGCATAATTTAAGGAGGTTTGTGATATGTCTAGGTTACATAGAAAGTTAATATCAGGAGTTTTATGTTCTGCACTTGCTTTATCGTTTAGTCCGTCAGCAGATATTTCTGATACTATTATAGGAAAAAATGCAAAACAGACTGTTCAGGAAGATAATAGTACAGTTGACAGTATTGCTCAAAGTGCTAAAAGCACTGCGGCTGTTGTAAGTGGCTCTAAAGCTAATATAACTACTGCTAAAAAAAAACAGAGTGACGAATATGACTGGCTTGACAGGAACGGTGAATTAAAAAATACTGTTATTGTCGATAAAGAGAATGGATATTATAAAAATAATAACCGCATTATGATCGAATACAGAAATGGTGCCAAAGAACCTTCTGAACTTTCAAAGTATGCAGATAAGGAAAAAGATGTTGATTCTCTTATAAAGGTTTATAAAATAAAATCTGAAAATGATACGAAAAAAGTTATTGATATAGCAAAAAAGCACAGTTCGGATATTCAGGTAGCACAGCCTGATTATACTTTTAGTATTGCATCAGAAAATAGTGTAGATAAGGATTATTATAAATTAGGAAAACAGTGGGCTCTTAAAAATGATGGGACTTTTGAAAATTCCAGTACAGATATGGAGGACTCGAATATAGAAGCTGTCCGTGATGTTGACCTTAATGCGGAAGGGGCATGGAAACAGATTGAGGGGACTGATGATACATCTGTCAGGACTAAACAGGTTGTGGTGGCGGTAGTTGATACTGGTATAGATTACAACAATGATGAGCTTAAGGATGTTATATGGCAGAATGATGATGAAAGTTCAAATGGAAAAGACAGCGATAATAATGGTTATAAAGATGACATGATTGGGTGGAATTTTACATCTTATTTTGGAAATAATGATGTGACAGATGATAATGGTCATGGAACTGCTGTTGCTGGTGTTATAGCAGCGGCTGATGATGATAAGGGTGTTGTAGGAATTGCTTCAGATATAAATATTAAGATAATGCCTGTTAAAGCTGCTGATTCAGAAGGAAATGCCACGATGTCAGATCTTATTTCAGGGTTAAAATATGCTGATGAAAACGGAGCTTCGATATGTAATTGCAGCTGGGGCGGAGAATCGGATAACCGTGAGATTTTTGAAAATATGCTGATGAAACAGATTATGGTAAAAAGTAGTATGTTGTTTGTAGCAGCATCGGGAAATGAGTCTGATAATATCGACAGAACACAATATATACCCGCATCATTTACAGCTGATAATCTTATAACAGTTGGAAGCATTGAGTGGGATGGAAGTTTGAGCTGGTTTAGCAATTATGGCTCGTCTTCAATGGAAATATGTGCTCCCGGAGCCGCTATTTATACGGTAAATGCCGGAGGAGGATATGTATGCGAATGGGGAACATCATTTTCCGCACCATATGTTGCCGGGGTTGCGGCTTTGGCACAGGCAGCATCTGGTTCATCTGACGGAACGGTTTTAAAGAGCCTTATTTGTAACAGTGATAATATAAAGAAGATATCAGGTCTTACAAATTATTGTCAGTACGGGGGGATACCTGATGCAGAAAAGGTTGTAAAAGCTGCTTTAAATTACAGAAATTCAGGCAAAATTACTGTGACACCATCGCCATCTCCTTCTGCAAGTGTATTGCCGACAAGTTCGCCAACTGTAATACCGCAGGTTACACAGACACCTAAGACTTCTCAAACTTCAGAGCCCAACAATACAAGTGATGTGTGGTCTACGGCAACACCTGATGCTATGGAAACAGAGAAGCCGCAGGAGACAGGTGCTGATGATTCGTATGCAGAACCATCAACAACACCATCCACAACGAAGGGGCCTGTTTCAGAACCATTACCGGATGCTATATCAAAAGAAAATAGTTCCAATATTAAAATAAATATTTCTGACAGCCTTTATAATGGGTATGCACGAAAGATAGATGCAAACGTTACAGGCGATATTTCACAGATAAAGTATTCAAAAGGCAAAAAAAGTGTATCTTATTTTGTAAAGTTTGGAAATGATTTTAAAAATGTAAATAGTAGTAAATTTAATATAAAGGCTTATTCAGCAGGCTGGTATTCAGTGTATGTCAAAGCAACAGATGGAAGTGAAACGGTAAAAAATGTATTTGCGAATGTTAAAGTTATAAAAATCTCAAAATCAAAATTGGAGTTAAAAAAAGGTGAGACATATAAACTTGCTGCGTACATTAAAGAAAAGGATAAATATCCCGAAAAGCTGACTGGTAAGGTATATTTTAAAACATCAGACAAAAAAATTATTTCGGTTGATACTAATACAGGAAAAATAAAGGCGAAGTCAAAAGGAAAGGCTGTTATAACGGCATATACTAAAAATGGAAAGAGTGCTAAGTGTGTGGTTACTTGTAAATAGTATAAAAATTGTTGTGGCCGTATCATAAGTGTGAGTAGTAACAATGGAATTTTTACTGTATTTTAGGTCTTCTAATTATATTGTATTTTAGAAAATAGGTAATTAAAATAATAGTATATATGGAGCATGGACAATAATGTGTTATGATACGCATTTATATGTGTATGGTAACAGATACGCTCCGCAACTAAAATATCAAAATCGGAGGACAAAGATGAGCGAATTAAAAGCAAAGACACTTCATATGGGACCTGCACAGTGCGCTGTTGATCTTGGTGACGGAAGTGAGCGTGGAGAATATGTAAATCAGGACTATATATTACAGAAACTTGGCAGACCACATAGAGCAATCAACCTTATGTACTGTTATTATCCAAATGATGAAGGATGGCCGGGCAGAGCAAGCGTTGTTCATGCTGATCCATCAGTACAGTTTGCATGGGACTTCCCATATGACGATTACTTTACATATAAAGGCGGTCTTAATGGAACTTTAGATGATGAACCATTTACATGTATGAGAGATGTAAGAAGACACGGACAGGATGTACTTCTTACAATGACGATCGATCCTAAGGTTTCAGATGAGCATCTTGTAGCTATAGCAAAGGACCTTAGAACTTTCGGTAGAGTTCAGCTTCGTATCAACCATGAGGCAACGGGAAACTGGTTCTCTTTCAACAAGAGAGCAAGCTATGAGGAAGTAGCAGCATTTTTCAAACATGCAAGTGAGATAATCAGAAAAGAAGCTCCAAATGTTAAGACTATCATCTGCCTTGACGGATGCAAAGAACTTGAAGATGAAAAGATGGAGATGGAAGATATATTTGCAGAGGCTTCAAGAGCAGCAGATATCGTGTCAGTAGACAGATATATGGCACTTCACTGGGGATGGCCATATGATGTAGCAGAAGAAGGTGGCACAACATTTGCACGTCATGCAGTAAGCAAGATATACCAGCTTGCTAAGAAAAGTTATGAAAGATACACATATGTCAATAACGGTGTTAAAAAGCCTATGGTATTGTCAGAGTTTAACTCAGATGGTGATGTAACAGGACCATACGACCAGGCATCTATGCTTAAAGAATTCTGTGAAATGCTTAAGAAAGATGATGAAAAATGGCTTTCTGGCTTTACAATGTATCAGTTCAGAGACAGAGGTCGTCTCGGACTTGAGATAGAAGATCCAAACAATAAAGATGTCGGAATTGAGCAGCCACTTATGGACACATACAGAGAAATCATACACGAAGACTTCTTTAGTCCTTCAATGGAAACAGGCTCAGATGTTGAACTTCCTGCAAAACTTCGCTGGGGTGGTTCAGAGGACGCTGATGGTGTAGCAATCGACCTTCACTTTGACAGCAATCCTGTATTCTGTGAAGCATATTTTGATGATGACAATGTTGGTATGAACCTTATGATAGAGTTAAACGGACATTGGTTCTATAAAGCACCGGGAGTAAAATGCATCGATATGATGAGCGCATTCTTTAAAAAGCCTCTTGACGGAGCAAAGGACATGACACTTAAGATATTTGCACCACCAGCATCGGGAGAAAATGATGAGAGTCAGGGAGATGACTGGCAGACAAATTATTATACGGAACTTAAGTCACTTCCGCAGATAAGAATAAGATTTGCACCGATAGTTAAATAAATTTGAACGATATCAAACTTCTTAGAAGCCCATTACCTTTAGGTGATGGGAGTTCACATACAAGAAAATACTGATTTATAACATGTAAAAAATTGGTTTGATTAAAGGAACTTTAAGATGGTAGTATATGAGAAAAAACATTTTTATAAAACATCTCATATATAGAACGATTTTAAAGTTCCTTTTTATGCTTTTTAACAAAATAAAAATTTACAAATTATACAGTATATATAATTAGAATAAATGTAAGGAAAAATATATTTTTAAATATGTTTTTTTAGTGTATTATATATATTTAAGGAAGTTTGTAAACTTAATGATGTTAGAGAAATTATCCAAAAATATAATTAAAAATGTTAAATCAAGGAGGTTTTTATGAGAGCTCATGGCAGACTGGTTAAGAATATAGCAGGGCTTTTGCTTTTGTTGGCACTGCTTTCACTGCTGCTTCCGTTTTGTAAATTTAATGCAGGTGCGGGAGATATGACACTTTCGGGAATAGAGGTTTTAAAATCGGGAGGAAAAGCAGGATATACATATTTTAAAGAAGGAGGGCTTCCAGACGATTTTGTAATTAAATCACCATATACATGGGGAAATATAAAGGACAGTATTCTTTATATAAATAAGGCAGGCGGAGCAAAGATAATGGTATTTTGTGGGGCTGCGATAGCTGTTCCGATAATATTATGTTTTCTTTCTATGATAATGTTATTTATGGCTGAGGGAAAAAAGACCATGTTTTTGCCGACATTGTTTACATTTTTGGTATCAGCCGAAATGATACTTGCACTTTTGTTATTTATTCAGTTAAGACCATTTTTGATGATAGGCGTTTACTTATTTACACTATTAAATGTGATAGCGTTGATATTTATTATGGTAGGCTGGATAACCGGTGGATACAGGCAGCCTGACAGAAGGCGTGGCAGATATGACAGTGATAATGACAGTGATGACGGAAACAATGACAGTTCACGACGCAAAAGAACGCGCAGGAAAACACGCCGTAAAAAGAAAACAAAAAAGAAAACTAAGAAAGATAAGAATTCTGACAAAAACAATGATAGAAAAGATAATAATGAAGATAAAGAGAATGAACAGAAGAATAAGTCCGGTGATGCAGTTACTGGAATCATAAGTAATGGAAATGGAATTTATCATGGACTTACATGGAATCTTAATGGTGGAAACAGCTCATCTATAACTATTGGTACGACATCTGATGCAATGGAAGCCTTAGGAGCAAAGAGTCTTAAAGGGATGAACAGCATAGCAGGGAACAACTGTAGGATAACTTTTGATGCCGTAGCAAAGAAATATAATATTGAGAGTCACTCTAAAGCAAATGTTTTGATATTGCAGGATGGACAGGTTGTGAAATGGCTGAAAAACGGGGATAGTTATGAAGTGGCAGTTAAGGCTGTGATGCAGATAGATGGAAGGAGAGATTCGGTTAAGTTGGGGTAGTTTTGTATACAATACTATTTAAGGGAAAAATAGATGAATACTTATCATATAGATTGAGTTGATTCTCTTAAATATTAAAGTTTATTGAGAGAAAATTAGAAAAAAAGGAGGTTTGAAAATATGATTAAAAAAAGAGAAGAAAAAGTTGATTTTACTTTAAGAATTATTGTAATATTTTTGGCAATAGTTGTTTTTAATATTGTTCCATTCAAAATACAAGCGAATTATCCTAATACATATATTAGTTTTATAATAAAAGAAACAAAAGCAAGCGAGATAAACTTGATAACTGTAGAAGATGCTGGCGATTCTACAGTAGGAAAGATTCATGAGAGACTTTCAAAGGGGAAAGCAGTTAATTTGAAGGTGAGGGGAAATGAATCAGAATCCAAGAGGCTTTTGAACGAGGTAAATAATAATATTAAAAAGATAAATCGTCAGGGAGTTATATTTAAATGATTTTCTGGATTATGACTCTAATAAGGAGGTTTATGATCAGTTAGTAAAAAATATTACATATACATATACGATTCATGTATATGGATATATTGATGGAAGAAAAGTAGAATTAAAAACAGCGGTTCTAGATTATGTAGAACCATTGGATGAGGAGTCTAAAGATTCACTTTTGGAACATTATGGTCAAGAAGCATATAATATGGGGGCTTCTCATTATAGCATTGATATAGATACAAGAGTTCACGCATCCGCTTGTAGTTTTGAAGAATTTTGTAAGTTGCCAATTGCACCAAAACTTGCAAAAAGGATTGTGTATGATGATTGGTCAATTACAGATGCTAATTTATTAATTTGTAAAACGAAGGATTTTTGCGATTTGAGTGATGCAATGAAAGTGTATGCAATTGATAGCAGTGAATATTTTTATTGTAATTATATTAGGCCAAAATATGGCATGATTTATAAACGTAATGTAGCAAGCTACTATGGCAAAAATGGCATGAAAAAATTGTATTATAATAAAGCTGCTGGCGTATGTGAGGCATTTGCGACATATGAGTGTCAGGTTTGGGATGCGTTAGGAATTAAAAACTACTCTTGTTGTAATGATATGATTTCACATGCTTGGTCTGTTGTAAAAGTTAAAAATTCTGTTGGCAAGATTATGTGGATACCATATGATTATGGGATTGGACCATGTACAAGACTATCATCGGTCAGTGATGCAATATATAATAAATATTTAAGGACAGAAGCGATGCGATATAAGCTTTATTTAGCAAATATAAAAGGGGCACCGAAGAAAAAGAATTTTAAAGATGAAGACTTTAAGTAGAATAATTGACTAAGACTTCCCACACCAATAAGGTGTGCTGAACCTTGGAAATTCAATATTTCAGCCAATAAAAAGGCATAAACCCGTTCCGTTTGCTATAGAACCTACGGATCCACTCCCGGTTGGTAAAAAGCCATGTCTTTCTCTGAGAGAATTGGAAAGACAGATAGGTTACGATCTTGATAATCGATTAGATCCGTTGAGAAAGAATATTACTGTAAATGAATTGGTGGAGAGATATCTTAAGACTAAGGTGGGAATGAGACCGAATATATTAGCCAATTATAATTTGGTGAGAAACATTCTTAAAAATGAGCCTTTTGGAAGTCAAAAGATATCGAGAATAAAGACATCTGATACAAAGTTGTTTCTGATAAAGATGCAGCAGGAAGATGGGAGAGGGCATAGCACGATAAAGACAGTGCGAGGAGTTCTTCGTCCGGCATTTCAGATGGCTGTGGATGATGACGTCCTTATGAAAAATCCCTTCCAATTTGAATTAGCCGGAGTGGTAGTTAATGATGCTGTCACAAGGGAAGCAATTTCAAAAGACCAAATGCGAAAATTTTTGAAATTTATACATGATGATGTGGTTTATTGTAAATATTATGAAGTGATTTATATTCTTTTTCACACTGGTATGAGAATTTCGGAATTTTGTGGACTTACGATGGGGGATATTGATTTAGAGAAAAGAACCATCAATATTGATCATCAGTTGCAAAGAACTTCCAAAAGAGAGTATGTAATTGAGCCAACAAAAACAAATGCCGGAACAAGGGTTATTCCAATTACAAATGAAGTGACAGAGATGTTTCGAGCAATTATTGAGGATAGACCAGATTATAAGGTTGAAAAAGTGGTAGATGGTTACACGGGATTCCTTTTTCTGGACAAGGATGGAATGCCACTTGTAGCCATGCATTGGGAACACAGATTCAATCATATGGTCAGCAGGTATAATGAAATCTATAAGGTTCAGATGCCCAATATTACTCCTCATGTTTGCAGACATACATATTGTTCCAATATGGCAAAGTCCGGCATGAATCCTAAAACACTGCAGTATTTGATGGGACATTCGGATATAGCTGTGACACTCAATGTCTACACCCATGTAGGACTTGAGGATGCTGAGAAGGAACTTCAGAAGATGCAAGGATTGGAAAATGCCAGAAAAGAGATGGGAATTTCGGATATGGATGATAAGCCTTTGAAACAGAATATGTTCAAAGTTATATAATAAAATATTAATCATAACACTCAGGCACATTGTCTGGGTGTTTTTTATATACAGATGTAGCAGTGCATGTATTTCGTAATTGAAAAAAACTGTGATATATTGTATAATAAATTATCTTATTAGTGAAAGATGTTGAGATGAGGTGAAGTCGAGTGCTTAAGAATAATATAGAAGTTGATGTAAAAGTCAAATGTATAGAATCTGGAATAACACAAGTACAATTAGCGGATAGTATTGAAACAACAAGTTCCTATGTGAACCGTGTTATTAAGAAAAAAGATGGTATTATTAATAAAACTTTTGTACGTATGATGGAAGAACTGGGATATGATATCGAATTGATATATGTAAAAAAGAAAGTAGAGTAAATGGGAGGATTTGATATGGCAGGATGTACACCTGAAAATTGGTCGTTACAAGAATTATCATCGGCATTGCAGGATACACATAAGGATCATAAAAAAATAGTTGTTCCAATGTTTCAAAGAGGTAGTGGACGTTGGGGAAAAGAACAAGAGAGAACATTTATTGATTCTTTGATAAAAGGATATCCAGTAGGAACCATGCTGTTTTACAAGACAGTAGAGAATAATATAGAAACATACATTTTGGTTGATGGACTTCAAAGAGGTAATTGCATTAGAAAATACATGAATAACCCAACAGAGTTTTTTTATGATAGTAATATATCTGATGATTTTTGCAAGAACATTCTGAAAATTGTAAAAAGAAATAATGAGGAAGATTACCATATAATTAGAACTCTGTTGACTGATTTTATAAAAAAACAGAAGACATTTAAAAATTTGCAGTACTATAACCCAGCAAAGGAAATCGCAGAAAAATTTGGTGCAGGATATGAGTGCATAGGCGACCTCATTACTACTATTACAGATTTTTTTGAAGAGAGACAGGATTTATATGATAGTATTGCTAATACTATAATTCCGGTCATTGTTTACAGTGGAGATGAAACAACTCTTCCTGAGATATTTGATAGAATAAACTCTAAGGGTACGCCATTAGATAAATATGAAATTTATGCTGCTGCATGGCCAATAAATGAAAAATATACAATTTCAAACACAAGGATTGTTGAATATGTGATTGCTAAATATGATGCATTTGTAAGTGATGGATATAAAATTCATGGGTATAATCGTGAAGATATGAGAGTTACAAAAGAGGTGACGGCATTTGAATATTTGTTCGGATTAAGTAAGTTCCTTGTTGATAAGTATGAAATTTTAGGATTTAACAGAAATTTATCAAGTGACACGGTTAATCCATTGGCATATGAACTTGTTAATGCTTGTCTTAATGATTCAGACAAAATAAAAACCTTATATATGCGATTACGAGATATCAATTTGGATGAATTGGAATCTGCTTTGTGTAAGTCAATTGAATTTGTAAATAATGCAATTTCTGTTGTTACAAAATTTAAGGGAAACAGTCGAAATGCGAATAAAATTTTTCATTCGAAATACCAAATACTTTCTATGATTTCGACTACATTTAAAGAGATGTATGCTGAAGGGGATTTTTCAATAGTTTCCACAACCTGGAATGATAGAAAAAACATTATAGCACGGAATTTAATTCATTATTATGTGTATGATATTTTAACAAACTATTGGAGTGAAGGTGGTACTGGAAAAATTCACGCAGCTGCAAAACCTAACAGATACATGAATGAAATATCAAGTCGTGCTTGGATGGCGGCTTTAGATAGTTTCTTTGAAAAATCCATGTTGAGGTCGGAAAAGAAAAGTTTTGCAAATCCCAAAAAGGAAGAACTAGTGTTTTTAAATTGCATATATCTTAAAACTTTTACTGCTATGGATCAATTATCGATTGAGAAATTTGATGTAGAACATATTGCTCCAAAAGAACAAATGAGAAGATTGATTGAAGCATGTGATGGAGAAGGATTACCTGTCAGCTGTATTGCAAATTTGTGCTATTTGCCAGAGTATGTAAATCGTAGTAAGAAGGACAAGAACTTCTATCAAGATAAAAAGTATTTACTTCATGTTAAACTGAAAGACGTTGAAACGAAATATAGTTTTACAGAGCAGGAGGATCTTGACTGGATGGATATTCCATATGAGAAAAATGATTTTCCAGTTTTGAAGGAATATTATACAGATTTTTGTACAAAGAGATTTGAAAAGATAAAACATTTGTTTTGTGCATCTATGGAAATTGAATATGAGGACATAGTAAATGAAGAACCAGAAATTGTGCAGAAAGTTGTTTCTCCATCTAAAAATAAAGAATCAAACAAAAGGGTAAAATTTGCTGATAAGTGTGTTATCAAATTAGCACAAGAAATGAATAGTGAACTAGTCAAAGTCGGCAGAAGTACATACATTTCTACTGATGGCAGTAAAGGATATGTTATCACAACATCAAAAGCCTATAGACAAGGTAATCGTGAAAAATATTGGTTTGCTTATAGAAGAAATCCGTTAGGAGATTTGAAAAAATGCAAAGAAAAATATGTAGTATACGGATGTAAGGATGAGAATACTATGATATGTTTACCAGTGTCAGAAATAGAAAAATCACTTGATAGGTTGAATTTGTCAACAGATGAAGATGGTATGATAACTCATTGGCATATGGTTTTCTTTAAGGATTCTGCCGGTATTGTAACATGGATGCTTTCAAGGCCGGAGATTGAAGAAATTAATGTTAATAAATATGTAATTTGAGATAACAGATGCAGATAATCAATAAAAATATAAAGTGATTCAGTGACAATAAAGAAATAGACTGGTTTTGAAGGCAAAAGAATTTATAAAGGAGGCAAGTATTTTGGGAGATTTTGATTTTTCGTACAAATTACCTAGTAATTTTGATAGGCGTGTTTGTCAGTATTTACAGCAAATGAAAAAATCAAATGTAGCGGATTCGTTTAAAAAGTGTATATATGAGTATGACGATGTCGGGTTGGCCTATTATGCGGGACTTCATGGAGATAATTGGAATAAAAAGGCAATTGATATTACTTTCGAAGGTTCTTCAGCAGATATAACTTGTTTAAAAGATAACAAATTGATTTTTGAAACTGCACTAGAAAAAGCATTAAAACCTAGTGAATCTGGATTTTTAGTTAGAGACATGTATTTTTTCCCTAATGATGTTTTAGATGATATGCCAGAAACAAATGAAGATAGATTGAATGCAGATATTGAAGTAGCTAAGGTTGTACTTAGTGATTTGATTCAAATAGGGGAGCGAGTCTGTCTAAATTACTCATTCAATGAGAGTAGTACGGAAAACAGCATTAATGACTATTATAGAGATATGCTATCGATTAAAGGCTACAAAGAGGTTAAAGATCAGACTAGACACGGCATATCTGTTAATGGTAAAGATGCAGCTGAGGTTGATATTTTACTTTCAAGGAATGGAAAAGAAATAGCAATTTTTGAAGGACTAAAATTAGATTGTGTTAATCAGTCATATATTTCTACTCATATTGATAAAGCTATTGTGAATTATAACTCGTTAGGAACCGCAACATTTATTGTTTCGTATGTAAGTACAGCCGATTTTGAATTTTTTTGGAAAAGATATTCTGCATATTTAGAAACATATAAATTTCCTATAGAAGTAAAAAGAAAATATGAAGAATTGACATATCCTAATGCATCAACAAGAGTTGCATCAATAATTTTGTCTAAAGATGGATATGATTTTCCAACATATTTTATTGCATTAAAAATATCTTGAGATAGATACTAAAGATGAGAGAGTAAAACAGAGATTAGCTCCCTTTCGTTAAATAATGCACACCCCCGTCAGTAGTCTGAACCCCCTTAACTGACTACGATTTGACTACTACACATTGCCCCCAATTGCACCATTTTGAAGTATTTTGCAAAAAGTGTAGTCATTAACAGAGAAAATACAATGCTCGAAAAAACCGATAAAACCTTGCAAAACTCGGCATTACAGGGCATTTTAGAACAGGAGAATTTTATGATTAAAGTTTTATTCATCTGCCACGGTAACATCTGCCGCAGCACAATGGCACAATTCGTTTTCCAGGACATGGTAAACAAGGCTGGTCTTGCCGATGAATTTTTCATCGATTCAAAAGCAACCAGTACAGAAGAAATCGGCAATCCACCGCATAGAGGGACAGTTCGCAAAATGAACGAACTGGGTATACCGATGCAGCCTCACTTTGCATCACAGGTCACAAAGAGTGATTATGATAAATTTGATTATATAATCGGAATGGATAAGTGGAATTACAAAAATATGATACGGATTTTCGGTGGGGATCCAGAGGATAAAGTGTCACTTTTACTTGAATTTGCGGGCAGCAGCAGAGATATTGCTGATCCGTGGTATACGGAAAATTTTGATGACACATATAGAGATGTAAAAGAGGGCTGTGAGGCACTGCTTAAAAGATGCACTACATCCGTTTAAGTAATTGAACAACAATTGAAATTGGTATATTGAACATGAGGATTATAAGCTAATGTATTTAACAGT
The DNA here is from genome assembly GCA_934320895.1 of uncultured Lachnospiraceae bacterium. Lineage (GTDB taxonomy): Bacteria > Bacillota > Clostridia > Lachnospirales > Lachnospiraceae > Butyribacter. The sequence continues at coordinate 81,187 of CAKRFY010000002.1, forward strand.
ATCAAGTATCAGAGTGGATTGCGAATATCCGCTTGGCTGCGTATATTGGTTTGTAATCCTTTTTGCTTTTATAAAGTAAAAAGTAACAGTACAACAGAGATGTGCAACATTGGCAGTGCTTAACCACCAAAAATTTCTCATCTATGGGTGATACGAATCATTGATGTAATTTTATGCATATGTTAAAATTATAATCGGGTATGGGTTAAAGAAATTTTGATAAAAGGGTTAAACTTTTTTGGTGAGGTGAGACTCTGATGAATTGGAATTATGATTTTTATATTGCATCATCAGTGGTTCTGATAGTGCTTATAATATACTATTACCGGGTTGTTGATCTTAGTAAACTTTCGAGAAGAGTATATGGGTATTTTATGATGATTTGTCTGGCATGTTGTGTGACGGACATGTTTTCAAGTTTGGTACTTATGAAGTGTTTTCCGAAAATGGTAGGTTTAAATTATCTGGGACAGACGGTTGCATATTCATTTCAGCATCTGGTGCCATGTATGTATTTTGTTTATATAGTATCTATGGCAAGGGAGTTAGATAAGTTAAAAAAGAAGATGTTTCTTTGGGCGATACCTGCTATTGTTGAACAGGTTTTGATATGGTCTGACTATTTTACAGATGCTTTGTTTAGTTATTCTGTAAGTGGAGGGTACAAGCGAGGTCCGTTTATGCCGGTGCTGATAGTATGTACTATATATTATTTTGTAGCGGCGATTTTTCAGGCTTTTTCAAAGAAAAGTATTCTGGAGCCACATTATAGATATGTTACTATATGGTTTATGCTTTTAAGTTTTGCAGCGATGTTTGTGCAGATGCTTATTCCTGAGCTTGTTGTTATAGGAGCTAGCAGCGCACTGGGATGTCTTATTATGCAGATGACTCTGCAAAATCCTATTCTTATCAGACAGGCAAATCACAAGGAGATTGAAGCGCGCGAGGCTGCTGAAGAAGCAAATAAGGCTAAGAGTACATTTCTTGCAAATATGTCGCATGAGATAAGGACTCCTATGAATGCGATATGTGGTATGGCAGACATTCTTAGCAAATGTGAACTTACTGAACTTGAACATGAATATGTTGATACGATACAGACAGCGGCTGATTCGTTGCTGTCTATTATAAATGATGTGCTTGACTTTTCAAAGATTGATGCGGGAAAGATGGAGCTTTGTCCTGTTGAATACCGTTTTGATACATTTATTGAAGGCGTGGAGAATGTTATTGCAGCCAGAATCTTTGACAAAAAACTGGAGTTTGAGGTTTCGATGGCAAATGATATTCCTGTTTATCTGCATGGAGACTGTGCAAAGGTAAATCAGGTTCTTGTTAATATATTGAGTAATGCGGTTAAGTTTACTGATTCGGGTAAGATTAAACTTGATATAGATTCAAAACAGATAAATAAGGATGTTGTTGAACTTAGCTTTGCAGTAAGTGATACAGGTATAGGCATTAAAAAAGATGACATGGGTAAACTGTTCAATCAGTTCAGTCAGGTTGATGCCATGCGTAATAGAAAGAGAGAGGGAACCGGTTTAGGACTTGCACTTGCAAAAAATATCGTGCAGATGATGAATGGAAGTATAGATGTTCAGAGTGAATACAATGTGGGAAGCTGTTTTACGGCAAAGGTAAGACAGAGAGTATGTGAAGAAAAGAATGAGGATGTTAGGAAACAGGCAAAGGAACAATATAAAAATAAGATAATATTTGTATATGAAAGTGATTATGACAGCAGAAAGCAGCTGCTTGGCATTTTTCAACAGCTTGGGTTGACAACAATTTGTGTCAATTCCATAGACGAGATTGGAAGAGAAGTGTATAATATATATTCGGATAGCGATAAGATTTTTGTATATAATTACAATGATTATCAGCGAGTGAAAAATATATTATCTGACAACAGTGTATTTGGAAACATAGAAAAAATAGCATTGCTTGAATTTTATACAGTGTTTTCAGAAAATGATGTGCCGGAATTATACATAAGAAAGCCTTTTGATATATTCAAAGTTTACAGGGCTTTATTTGAGAAAAAGCCGGATACTGCTAAAGAGGCCTTTACACCGGTCAAAAATGTTGTAAGAAAAAATTTGAACATTGAAAAGAAAATTGATGATTCTCATGGAAATGTACCGGATATTTCTCTTGAAAGACTCAGAGGTGTAAAAGTTGCTGTTGTTGATGACAATAAAGTGAATCTAAGGGTTGCTGTGACACAGTTGAGAGAGTTTGGTGTTATTCCAGAGGTTTTTTCAAGTGGAGCGGCAGTTTTAAAGGCGCTTAACAGAGGGCGGGAGTATGATATGATTTTTATGGATCATATGATGCCCGAGATGGATGGCATAGAGACTACTAAACATATAAGAGAAATATCATCAGATTATTGTAAAAATGTTCCTGTTATTGCACTTACTGCAAATGCGATAACAGGTGTTGAGGCAGAATATAAAGCAGCCGGGATGAATGACTGGCTGTTTAAACCGGTGAAGCTTGATGATTTTAAGTCCATGATAATCAAGTATTTGCCGGATAAAGTGGTGTCGTAGCTTCGAAAAGGGGGATTAATATGGATGGAAAAATTTTTGAAAAACTGATTGACGTATCTGAATGTGCATTTTTCATTTCCAAACCGGGCGGTGATATGGAGATAACATATGCAAGTAAAAAATTTTATTCAATCCTGCAGTATTCAAAAGAAGAGTTTGAAGAAAAGTATAATAATAGTCTTATGGCTGTTATTCTGCCAGAAGAAAAGCAAAAAGTTAAGAATCTTATTGCAAGACAGTTTGCTGCGGGTGGAATAGTTAAGGTTGAGTGCAGGGTAAAGAGAAAAGATGGGACTATTGCCTGGTTATCGATTTCTGCAAAGAATCTTTTACATATGATGGAAAATAAATTTTTCTGCTCATGTCAGGATATTACAAAATCGAAGAATAATGTTGAGAATGTGTTTAAGGCAAAACATGAGATCGATGTTATTGCAAACAGTATTCCGGGTGGAGTTATTAAGGTGCGCATGAAAGACATGAAGATTCTTTATGCAAATGATGGATATTTTATGCTTTCTGGTTATTCAAGGGCAGAATTTCATATGAATTTCGGAGATTATTGCGATAAGATAATACATCCGGCAGACATGAAGATGGTTATGGGTACGTTTGGTACTACTGTTGAAAATCATGGACTTTTGGGTTTTGAACACAGGCTTGTAGGTAAGATGGGACATACTAAGTGGGTATATGTCAACGGAAGAAAAATTGATGATGAAAACGAGGATGATGTATATCTTTGTGTTCTTATGGATATTACTTCAAGAAAGAGTATGGAAGCAGAGTTTGAAGAGAATGCGAGACGGTTTAAGTATGTTTCGGAGTATCTTAAAGAAGCTATGTGGACATATGATATAAAAGAGAAAAAGTTTTCAATGAGCGGTAGTCTTGGCGAAGCTTTTTCAAGAGAAAAACTTTTGAGAACATGGGACGATATTCCGGAAATCCTTGAACTTTTTCATCCGGATGATGTAAAGATATTTGAAAAGAGGGTAAGAGAAAGAGTTGAAAGAGTTGGAAGCAGTCGATATATATATCGTATAAGAGATAATAGTGCAATGTTTAAAAATGTTGAGATATGTGCTGTATCTGTTTCTGATGATGGTGGAAAGAAGCCTGACAAGATTTATACAGTTGCCAGAATTGTAGATATTATTGATGGAATTTCGTCTGATCTCGATAGGGAGAGGGAAGAAATTTCAGAACAGAACAAACTTGTAAATATGGCCAAATCTGCACAGGCTAAAGCAGAGGATAATATTACATCACTTATGTCATACGCATCATTTATGAATACTGCCGAAAAGATTTTAAGCAGGAGAAAAGATGATGAGCATTATGCACTTGTATGTGCGGATATAAATGAGTTTAGAAAGTTTAGTCATAATTATGGATTTTCAATAAGCAACAGGATTCTGGAGGAGTTTTCAAAAACACTTCTCGAAACGCTTGCAAAGGATGGTGTCTGCTCAAGGGTTGATGGAGATTATTTCGTTGTACTTTTGAAGTATGAGCGTCATAAAGACTTGCTAAAGATGATGTCATCTATGGTTAAGTCGAGAAATATCGCAGTTGAAGAGGAGAAAGATGCAAATATAGAGTTTGGGACAACTACAGGAATTTATCTTGTTCAGGAAACAGACTGTGAATTGCTTGAGATGCTTGAAAAAGCAGACATGGCAAGAAGGAGCATCAAAGGACTTCGAGGAAATCACTACGCTATTTATACGGATGATCTTAAGAGTGAGCAGTTTAAAGAGGAAGATGTTATCAATCAGATTCATGACGCTGTAAGAAATCACAATATAGAAATATGTTATATGCCTAGGATATGTGATGATAAGAATAATATAGTTGGTTGCAAGGCTGTTCCAAGAGTTCAGTTAAAAGATGGACAGGTTCTTGAATCTGATGATCTTATGAGACTTATTGAGCGTGGCGGAAAATTAAGTAGTTTTGCGCTTGCTACATTATCTATGGTTTGCTGCAGCGTTGGAGCATGGAAGAAGATGGGAAACAAAATAGTACCATTTTCAATTGAAATGACGGCAAGTGAACTTTCAAGCCGCAATATTGTTCAAAAGATTGATGAGATTGTTGTTAAGCAGAATGGTCTTGAACCTGGTAATGTTATTATTGAAATTCAGGAGAGATATCTTGCTGATATGACTACAGTGCTTGAGATGGCGATAGAAGAGTTGTGTGCAAAAGGATACAAAGTTGTTATAAGCAGGTTTGGAACGGATCATACGGCTGTACATTCAATTAGAAAGCTGAGTGTTACAGGTATCAAGTTCCATGGTGAATATTTTAATAAGTATATGACTTCCAAGAAGGAATGTATTATTCTAAGTAAGACAGTTGAGATGGCAAAAACTCTTGGACTTACTGTTACATGTGGTGGAATACATACACCTATGCAAGAGGAATTTGCAAAGAAGATAGGTTGTGAAATGTTTGAGGGCGATATGTATTATGGTGCTGTAAGAAGCAATGTATTTGAGAAATGTTTCTTGGAAAGCAAGGCAAAATCATAAGTTGCATTATCGCATCAATATGTGTAAAATAATAGCTATGATTAAATTGAAGAAAAGTAAAAGGAGATAAAAAATGATTGACATAAGATTTCTGAGAGAAAATCCGGATATTGTTAAACAGAACATTAAAAATAAGTTTCAGGATGAGAAACTTCCATTAGTAGATGAGGTTATAGAATTTGACGCTAAGTCAAGACAGGCAAAACAGGATGCAGATGCACTTCGTGCTTCAAGAAAGTCGATTTCTAAAGAAATCGGTGCACTTATGGCTCAGGGTAAGAAAGAGGAAGCTGAGGCAAAGAAAGCAGAAGTTTCAAAGAATGCTGAAAAACTTGCTGAGTTAGAAGAACTTGAAAAAGAGTACCAGGAAAAAGTTAAAGAGAGAATGATGGTCATTCCAAACATCATTGATCCAAGTGTTCCTATTGGCAAGGATGACAGTGAGAATGTTGAGATTGAAAGATTTGGTGAGCCTGTGGTCCCAGATTTTGAAGTACCTTATCATACAGAGATTATGGAGAAATTTGATGGTATCGATCTTGATGCAGCTGGAAAGGTTGCAGGAAATGGTTTTTACTATCTTATGGGAGATATTGCGAGACTTCACTCAGCAGTTATATCTTATGCAAGAGATTTTATGATTGACAGAGGATTCACATATTGTGTACCACCATTTATGATCAGAAGCAATGTAGTTACAGGTGTTATGAGTTTTGCTGAGATGGATGCTATGATGTATAAGATCGAAGGTGAGGATCTATATCTCATTGGAACAAGTGAACATTCAATGATCGGTAAGTTTATTGATACTATTGTTGATGAGAAAGAACTTCCAAAGACTCTTACAAGTTATTCACCTTGCTTTAGAAAAGAAAAGGGTGCTCACGGTATTGAGGAGCGTGGAGTTTATCGTATACATCAGTTTGAAAAACAGGAAATGATAGTTGTTTGCAAACCAGAAGAAAGCAAGATGTGGTTTGATAAGTTATGGCAGAATACTGTTGATTTATTTAGAAGTCTTGATATTCCAGTTCGTACACTTGAATGTTGTTCAGGGGATCTGGCTGATCTTAAAGTTAAATCTATCGATGTTGAGGCATGGTCACCACGCCAGAAGAAATACTTTGAGGTTGGAAGTTGTTCAAATCTTGGTGATGCACAGGCTCGTCGCCTTCAGATTCGTGTTCGTGGTGAGAATGGTGAGAAGTATTTTGCACATACTCTTAATAACACGGTTGTTGCACCACCTAGAATGCTTATCGCATTTCTTGAGAATAACCTTCAGGCTGATGGAAATGTTCGAATTCCTGAAGCACTCAGACCATATATGGGTGGTAAGGAATTTTTAGGCAAATAGGTATACAGTCATATGGGATGAATTGGAGGGATTGCACATGAGGCTTGATAGAAAGGACCTTGATAGAAAGCTGGATGGAAATGTACATGAGTGTAAACAATGTGGACGCATATTAAACAAAATGTACAGAGAGGATATTTGTCCTGAGTGCAGGGATTTGAATTTATTTGCACAGGTTAAGGATTACATTAGAGAAAATGATGTAAAAGAAATAGATGTTGCAGAACATTTCAACATACCTGTTGCAAAAGTTCGAAGATGGATTAAGGAAGGTCGGATTCAGTACAAAGAAGGTGAGAATATCACACCGATTCATTGTCAGATATGTGGAAAAACAATTGATTTTGGAGCTGTATGTCCTGAGTGCAGGAAAAAGAACGGACTTCATATATATGCTAAAAAGTCGTATAGTGATGAGGATATTCACAGCGCTATGAGATTTCTTGGAAAAGAGGAAGAAGGCAGGCGATACTAGTGTACTGTATCATTGACATTTTGTCAAATAACTTGTATAAATTTCCATCTGCTGCGTTGTCATCAGTCGCCGTAGCCCGCTACGGCTCATTCTTCCGTCTTGCAGACTGAAAATTTACCATGCGTTATTTAGCTGAAAGTCAGTGATACACTACACTAGTATTATATGATAGATATGTGGCAGTTTTTGTGTCACAGTAAAATTTAGAACAGATATTATTGAAAAACAGTATGGATATTTTCTGTACTGTTTTTCTTATAGTGGTTTAAATAAAGAGAATAGGTAATTGCGAAACTACTTATAGGCTATGTTAATTGCACAAATATAACAAATACTAACGCAGGCACGCTCTCGCTACCTGTCACTCGTAACAGTACTAAGTCAGCAAAATACGCTGCCTAAGTGCTGACGGTGACAGAGTGCACTGCTAATACTATTTGTTATATTTGCACAATTTAATCAAGGCTTATGATAGTTTCGCAAACGCCTAAATAAAGAGAAGATGGAAAGGATAAAAAATTTATGACAGCGAAGAAAAAGGAAAAAATTGAATTCAGGTATTATAAGATGCCCACGGGAATTTCGTTTCTTGCACTGCTTGGAGAGAAATGGGTGCGATCTTATGGTCAGGGGATAGATTATCTTCACTTTCACAACTGTATGGAAATAGGTTACTGTTATGAAGGTGAGGGAAAATTATCAATAGGGGAAAGTGAGTATCTATACAGAGGTGGTCAGTTCTCTATAATTCCTAAAAATTGTTCCCATACAACAACAAGTGCAGTTGGAACGGTAAGCAGATGGGAATATTTATTTGTTGATGTTGATGAAATTTTAAAATGTATGTATCCGGCGGGGATAAATAAAAAAAGTGTTGAACAGATGATTTCAAGAATCAATGCTAAAGCAATGTTTTGTGATGCAAGGGAATTTCCTGACATGGCACAAAGGATTCTGAATATATTTGATGTGATGCGCAGAGCTGAGGAATATCATATTGAGGAGGCAAAGGCATTACTTAATGAATTTCTGATAAGAGTAGCAAGAGTCAATGCCCATGTTATACAGAATGATATACATGAAACAAAAGCAGAAAGAGCAAGCTCATTTATTTCTGATGCATTGAGCTATATCAGTGATCACTATATGGAACAGATACGTATAGAAACATTGGCAACACAGTGTCATATAAGTGAGACACATTTTAGAAGATTGTTTTCATCTTATATGAGTATCGGGCCACTGGAATATATAAATCTCGTAAGGATTCAGAATGCATGTGAGATGCTAAAAAAGACGGATGAGATGGTATCTGATATTGCATATAAATGTGGTTTCGGCGTATTGTCTACATTTAATCGTAATTTTAAGCAGATTATGGGATGTTCGCCATATGAATGGAGAAAGAGACCAGAGAATTTTGAGCAACAAATACTAAAAGCACAAGTACGTTCAGAAGAAGGATGGTAATATTGCACAAACGATGGTTGAAAATGCACAGCATATGGTCAAAAATGCAAACTATAACATAAAATGTAATAGTATAATAGGTACATCGAAAGCGATAATAAATACTTAAATATGTACAAAATGACGAAGAAAGCATATTTTGAAGTGATAAAAGGAGGAAAATTTATGAGAAAAAAAATTATAAGTATGTTGCTTTGTGCAACGATGGTGACAACGATGATCACAGGATGTGGCAAATCATCAGATGACAAGAAGACAGACAGTAGTAAAGCATCAAGCAGTGATGCGAGCAGCAGTAAATCAAGTGGACCTGTAAAGCTTACTCTCTGGGGAGCAGAAGGAGATCAGGACTTCTTAAAGGGAGTTGTAAAGAACTTTGAAAAAGCATATCCTGATCAGAAGTTTAATATTGAGATCGGTGTTGAATCAGAGTCAACTGCAAAAGATACGGTTTTAAAGGATATCGAGGCGGCAGCAGATGTTTATTCGTTTGCAAGTGATCAGTTGGCAGATCTTGTAAGAGCAGGTGCTTTGGCAAATGTAGATAGCGAGGAACTCAGCAGTATCTACTCTAAAGCAAATAAGACAATTGATGACATTAAGGGTGCAAATGTTGATGATTCTATTGAAGCCTCTTCAATAGATGGCAAGATGTACGCATTTCCAACTTCAGGAGCAAATACATACTTCCTTTACTATGATAAATCAGTTATCTCAGAAAAGGATGCAGCAAAATGGGATACGATTCTTGCAGATGCTAAGAAAGCAGGCAAGAAAGTTGGTATGACACTTAATTCAGGATGGTACCTTGCATCATATTTCTATGGAGCAGGATTTACTACAGGTCTTAATGAAGATGGAACTACTACAATGGACTGGAACGGCACAAGTGCTGATGGTATTAAGGGAACAGATGTTGTAAAAGCTATGCTTGATATTACATCTAATCCAGCATTCAAACCTATCGCAGATGGTAAGATTTCTGATTCTATTCCAACAGGAGATTATTGTGCAGTTGTTTCGGGAACATGGGATAGCCAGAATGCTCAGAAAGTATGGGGAAAGAATTATGCAGCTATCAAGCTTCCTACATATACTCTTGGTGGCAAGCAGGTTCAGATGAAACCGGCATATGGATATAAGATGGAAGGTGTAAATGCATATTCAAAGAATTTAGGATGGGCTACACTTCTTGCTGAGTACATTGCAAACGAAGAATCTCAGACAGCACACTTTGACCAGGTTGAGACACCGCCTACAAACAAGAAATCACTTGAGAGTGATGCTCTTAAGTCAAATCTAGCAGTTCTTGCAGCTACATCAGAAGGTGACATAGGTGTTATTCAGAGTGTTGGTGGAAAATACTGGGATCCTACAAAGACATTTGGTGAGATGATAGCTAAACACAAACTTTCAGCAACAGATGACAAAGCCATTCAGAAAGCATTGGATAATCTTGTATCAGGTGTTACAGCATCATTAGATTAAATAGCAGATAGAAGTATGGTTTAGAGTTTTGGCAGGCATATATCCTTGTATGTATGTCTGCCTGTTTTATAAAGGAGAAAAAGTTATGGCGAATCAGTCAAAAGGTAGTGCCGTGTCAGCGATTAGTGGATTCTTCAAAGCTATTGGTGGGTTTTTCTCTGATTTTGGAACGGCAGTTGTTAAAGGCGATCTATTTGTAAAATTATCACTAGTGTGGTGGGGCGCGGGATATGTCAAACGCAAGCAGTACATAAAGGCAGCGATAATGACTGTGTTAGAAGCATTGATCATTCTGTTCACTGTCAATTTTGCAATGGATTATGTACCAAAATTTGGGACATTAGGAACCGTAAAGGCAGAAAAGATTTTTAATCCTGATACGATGAAAAGTGAATGGAATGATTACGATCATTCATTTAAAATATTACTTTTCTCAATATTTAGTTTTGTTGTATGGTTTGCAGCAATCATTGTCTGGATGAAAAATATGATGAATGTTTATAAGCTTCAGACAATGGAGGCAGAAGGTAAGCATATAAATACTTTCAAGGAAGATTTAAGATTATATATCGAAGAAAAATTCCATATTACTCTTTTAGCACTTCCTGTACTTGGTATTGTAGTGTTTACTCTTATTCCGATTCTGTTGCTTGCATTTGTAGCATTTACAAATTATGACCAGAGTCATATGCCACCTTCTCAGCTTTTTACATGGGTTGGTTTTAAGAACTTTGCGGCATTGTTTGGTGGCGGCGGACTTACATCAACATTTGGTTACTCATTTGTACGTGTTTTGGGATGGACACTTGTGTGGGCGTTTTTTGCTACGATCACAACATATATCGGAGGAATACTTTTGGCATTGCTGCTTAATAGCAAAAAGACAAGATTACCAAAACTCTGGCGTACATTATTTGTTGTAACTATCGCTGTACCACAGTTTGTATCACTGCTTCTTGTAAGAAACTTCTTTGCAGACAGTGGAATTGTAAATACAATATGTGCAAATATCGGATTGACAGGATTTTTAAGAAGTGCGGGTATGATATCAACAACATATATCCCATTTTTATCTGCTCCAGGTTGGGCACATGTTATGATAATTCTTATAAATATCTGGGTAGGTGTTCCTTATCAGATGCTTATCGCTACTGGTGTATTGATGAATATCCCAGAGGATCAGCTTGAAAGTGCAAAAGTAGATGGTGCAAAACCATTCCAGATATTCAGAAAAATTACAATGCCATATATGTTGTTTATCACAGGACCGGCTCTTGTTACAGACTTTGTAAAGAATATAAATAACTTCAATGTTATTTACCTGTTGACACAGGATGTTTATACAACAACAAACCAGTCACTTGCGAATTCACAGGCGCAGGAAGTTGACCTGCTTGTTACATGGCTGTTCAGACTGACACAGGATTATTACAATTACAAGATGGCATCAGTAATTGGTATTGTAGTCTTTATTATTTGTTCAGTATTTACTTTAATAGCATTTAATTTCATGATTAAAGGAGATAAGGAGGGAACATATCAATAATGAAGATAAAAAAGATGAAAGACGCGCGTTTGTCGCGAATTATATTACATAATGCATTACTTGCGGTTTTAGCTATTATATGGCTGATTCCTATCGTATGGCTGTTTTGTACTTCATTTAGTGAGTATTCAGGAATGAATACAAGTACATTTTTCCCGAAGAAGTGGAGTGCCATACACTATGTTAAACTGTTCCATCCGGATACAGTATCACAGTTTCCTCAGTGGTTTATAAACACATTTGTTGTTGCTTGTGCAACATGTGTGATATCAACATTATTTGTATTGATGGTAGCATATGCAACATCTGTTATGCGTTTTCCGATGAGAAAACCATTGATGAACATAGCAGTTATCTTAAACCTGTTTCCAGGTATGTTAGCAATGATTGCCGTATATTTTGTATTAAAGACATTTAATCTTACAAATAGTTATGCAGGACTTATCATGGTATATTCTGCATCATCAGGTTTAGGTTATCTGATAGCAAAGGGTTTCTTTGATACGATACCGAGAGCACTCTGTGAGGCAGCACGTATTGACGGATGCAGTGAGGCGAGAATCTTTTTCCAGATTGTAGTTCCAATGAGCCGTCCGATTATAGTATATACGGTTATCAGTAGTTTCCTTGTACCATGGATGGATTTCGTATATGCTAAGATGATATTAAATTCAGGTGTATCATCTAAGTATACAGTAGCTATCGGTCTTTATAAGATGCTTGATAAGATGCTTATCAATGAATACTTCACACAGTTTTGTGCAGGCGGTGTTCTTGTATCTATTCCGATTTCAATATTGTTTATGATAATGCAGAAATTCTATGTAGAAGGTGTTACAGGCGGAGCAGTAAAAGGTTGATATATTTTTATTTGTAAAAGAGAATTGCGGCTTGAAAAATTTGTTTTCAAGTCGCAAATTTTTTACTTTATAGTATAATGTTTTGTGAGAACTATGCTGTGAACAATAAAATTTGCGATTAGTTTTAAAATTGACCAAATGAAGTAAGAGAGGAGAAAAAGCATATGGATATGAAAGGAAGACGTGGGCCCTGGAAAACCCCTAACATTACTGCGGATGGTTTAAAAATATTTGCAGTAGTTATAATGCTTATACAAAATATAGGAATTGTTATCATAGAAAAGGGAGTTATAGGACTTAATAATTATACGCAGGCTCAGCTTTCAGAAGCTATGGCAAAAGACTCAAAACTTATGACTGCGGCGGGTGTAGGCTCAGTTATGCAGTTAATAGGGGGATTAGCAGTTCCTATATTTGCTTTTCTGCTTGTAGAAGGATTTTTGAAAACATCAAGTTATAGCAGATATCTTATATCGATGGTGGTATTTGCGATAATAAGTGAGATACCATATGACCTTGCGACAGGTCATAAGATAATAGACTGGTCAAGTCAGAATGCGCTTGTAACAATGTGCATATGTCTTTTGATGTTGTATTTCCTTAGCATGTTTAAAGAAAGAAAAGGGATGATGTACTCGGTAGCGAGGCTAATGATAGTATTATGTGCAGTAGTATGGGTGACATTATTCAAGGCTCAGTTTGGACTCTGTATGGTATTGTTAACTGCAATATTTTATCTTTTTTATTCTAAAAATGCTTTAAAAACATTTTTAGGAATGCTTGTAAGTCTTTTATATGTAACAGGACCATTATCATTTTATGGAATATGGTGCTATACAGAGGAACGCAAAAACATACTTCCAAAATATGCATATTATATCTTCTATCCATTACATTTGCTGATACTCTGGCTTATCGTAAAAATATTTATATGATGCAGGGGTAAAAAAAGCACCTATATAAAGCTTGCAATTTCTTCAATGCTCATCTAAAATGTGAACGAGAATATAAAAGGAGCGTGAATGGATGGCACAGGAGAAAAAAGTAGAACAGGCAGGAGAAATATCCGCTGAAAATACCACAGTGCAGTTTCAGCGTGAACAAAACAAAATTACAATAGGTGATGTTGCAGAGGCACTTGGGGTATCTAAAACAACTGTATCACGTGCTATTTCAGGAAAAGGCAGGATAGGCGAAAATACAAGACAAAGAGTGCTTAAATATATTAAGGAAAATCATTACCGTCCGAATGTTGTTGCAAAAGGGCTGGCAAAATCAAAAACTTACAATATAGGCTGGGTTATGCCGGGAGATTCGAATGTCACGGAATTACCATTCTTTCAGAGATGCATGATAGGTATCAGCGAAGTGGCAGCAGCACATGACTATGATATACTTCTGTCTATGGTATTTGATCATGACATTTCAAAATTAAAAAGTATTGTTAAAAATCGGAAAGTAGATGGAATTATACTTGGCAGAACCCTTGTTGAGGATGAAAGTGTATCATTCCTAAAAAAAAGTGATATGCCGTTTGTTGTTATAGGAAGTTCACATGATGAGGATGTTATTCAGATAGACAATGACCATATTGGTGCGTGTAGAGAACTCACATCAATTATTATTATGAAGGGCATTAAAAAGCTGGCACTTATCGGGGGCTCTATGGAACATGTAGTGAATCAGACAAGGCGTGAGGGTTTTGAGATGGGGCTTACTGAACATGGACTTGGCAAAGATGCGGGTATGATATATATGGACTGTGAGACTGAAAGTATGGTAGAACATGCTACAGACAGATGCTTAAAAAATAAAGTGGAATGTATTATCTGCACTGATGACAGAGTTTGCACTACAGTATTAAATAAATTAAATCGTGATGGAATAAATATACCCGAACAAATAAAAGTTGCATCATTTTATGATAGTATTATGCTTGACAATTATAAGCCTGCAATCACGTCATTGTGTTATGACCCCAAAGAACTTGGCAAGGTGGCATGTACGACATTGTTTGATTATATAGCAGGAAAGAAGGTACAAAAGAAAGTGTTGCTTGGGTATGATGTAATACTAAAGGGCTCTACAAAGTAGAATTTAAACAACCGATTGCGCAAAATGCAGCAAATTTAAATTGATATTTTATTTCAATTAAATCATAGCAATAATTCCAATATCAAAACAAAAAAATAATTGTGAAATATGCACAAAAAAATATAATAAAAAAAGATAAAATAGTACATTGACAATGAAGAGATAGTAGACTATACTTTAACTAAAGAACAACCGATTGCGCAATAAGAAAAATGCGGATGCGGCTGTATAAGACAATTGTAAATGCTGTATATATTTTAACAACGGCGAAAGAAAGGAGAATGAGATGGAAAATACATTTGTTGTAAATATTATCCACCGTCCTGAGATGGTTCCTGAGTATGCTGAGAAGGTGACCGGACAGGGCAAGGCAGAAGATATAGGAAGAAAGGCACTTCTTACTGAGTCTTTGGATATCTTTAAATTTCAGCAGGAGACTGCACATAAAAATGGACTTAAGACAACTATCCAGATGACATATGCAAGTCTTTTTAATGATGAGGCAGTTGAAATTGCAAAAGAGCATCATGAAAAGTATGGTGATGAAATCGCATTATCATTACTCGGACTTCCTTGTACAGAGTTTCGTGAGAAGTACAAGACGAAAGATTTTTGTATCTGGATGTTTTCAATGGAAGATAAAAAGAATATTGTAGATGATGTATTTGGAAAATTCCATGAGAGATTTGGTTTTTATCCTGAATCTACAGGTTCTTACTACATGGATGCAGACCTTACCAACTATATCAAAGAAAAGTATCCTATGGTTAAGTGTGCAGTTGCTACATGCTGGGAGGAAGGACCAAAAGCATATCATACATGTAATAATTCATGGTATACATTATTTGATGGTGGCCCATGGAATCCATGGATTCCATCTAAGCAAAATACTCATGCACCTGCTGCAAATGAGGAAGAAGATAGTGGAATCGTAGCTATCCCTCATTTATCAAGAGATCTTCTTGCATGTTACGATGGAAATGGTTCAAATTTTGGAACACATCCACAGAATGTGCTTCGTGGAATGATATATGATAGTAAGACATGGGAGTATCCATATTTATATAATCTTATCGATCAGTATCGCCATTTAGAGAAGTACAATAACGGATATTCTTACAATATGATGTTTGTAGGACCTGGCTGGCTTAACAAAATGGGACGTTGGGAAGCTCCATATGAACTTCTTGCAAAATCTTATGAAGACGGTATGGCATATTATGGCAAACTCAAAAAAGAGGGCAAGCTTGTAGATATGACAATGGCAGAGTTTGCTGATTTCTATCGTGCAAATAAGAGTTATACTGAGCCTGAGTGTGCGCTTTGGAAAGACATATTATATGGTTCAAATAAGCAGATATTCTGGTATGCTGACCCTTATATGAGAGCATGTGTAAATATGGATCAGGGTGGTGCTATCGTTGACTTAAGACCATATGCGGCAAAATTACGCTGGGAAGTTGGTATCGGCACAAAGCATGTACAGGATGCTTCTTATCCATTCCTTATTCAGGAAAAATACCGTGCAGGATATTTTACACATTATGCCGGAGAAGGAACAGTAAGAAGCGCAAAAGTATGTTACAATGGTGAGGAAGTAGATCTTTGTCTTTGCCGTACACATGCATCATTCTCTCAGGAAGGAAAGACAAGAATACTTACACTTGATCCTGTTGATATAGAATTTTATGATCTTACAGTTAAGCTTCAGACAAAGATTTATTTCGAGGAGGGTGCTTCAAATATTAAGATCGAGAGAAATATCCTTGAGATGAGCAATCCTGATGCAAAAGTAACCATAAATGAATATATGGTAGCCTGCTATGGAACAACAGAGTATCCAGAGGATATGACAGGAATCACACTTGCACTCGAAAAGGGAGACGAGACAAAGACAATAGATTATGCATATAAGTGTCGTGAGGAATCACTTGCAGGAGCAGAAAGTGCATCAGCAGTTATCCATGCTATCGAGACAAAAGTTTCATTAACTACAGATGCAGAAGGTGCAGAGGGATATATCCGTGAAGGATATGCATTCTCACCTATGTTTACACTTGGATATCAGAAAAAGATCAGTGATAAGGAGGTATTTGCAACATGGCTCAATCTGGAAAAGGCAAATTAAATTTCAGATGTCCTTCATGCTTTATGCGTGACTTGGATATCGATATGTTTTATGACAAAGACAAAAAAGAATATTATTGCATCCGCTGCCAGTATACAGGCAGTGAGGAAGATGTTCTTGAAAAAAATGAGATGGTACGTTTTCGTTATCGCAAGATGTTAGAGCGTATCACAGATTTTGATTAAAAAACAGATGCTATTCACATATATACCTGACATTTAGGGTCAGGTAGTATGAAAAGTATTAAACGAAAGGGGAATATAATGGCAGAATTTATCAAGGGAATGGATATATCAACGCTTTTGGAACAGGAAGCATGTGGTGCCAGATATTTTGATAACGGAAAAGAAGGCGATATGCTTGAAATATTAAAAAGATATGGTGCAAATTCTGTGCGCCTGCGTCTTTGGAATGATCCATATGATAATGATGGCAATCCGTATGGAGCCGGTACAAATGATCTGGAAAAAACGATCATAATGGCAAAACGTGCCAAAAAACTTGGTATGGGATTTTTGCTTGACTACCATTATAGTGATTTTTGGGCTGATCCGGGAAAACAGACTGTACCTAAGGCATGGAAGGGATATACAGAAGAGGAACTTGAGAAGGCGGTATTTGATTATACAAAAGATACATTGGAAATGTTTGTTAAGGAAGGTGTTTCGCCGACTATGATACAGGTTGGAAATGAGCTTACAAATGGTCTGTTATGGCCAAGCGGTCAAAAACCTGAATTTGATAATATCGCCAGATACATAAGTGCAGGAATAAGAGCAGTCAGAGAGATAGATACCAAAGTGCCGATAATGATACATCTTGATAACGGTGGAAAAAATGATATGTATCGTGAATGGTTCGACAATTATATTAAACGCGGAGAGGACTTTCAGATTATAGGATTCTCTTATTATCCATTCTGGCATGGAACATTAAATGAACTTGAGTACAATATGCGTGATATGGCTCAGAGATATCATAAAGAACTTGTTGTAGCGGAAGTTTCCATGGGATTTACAATGGACGATTATGCAGATTATGAAAAACTTGGGTCACACGAACGTAAAGGAATGGCAACTAAGCCTGAACTTGTAGAAAATCTTGAGTATCCTATGACAAAAAAAGGACAGAGCGATTTTATGCAGGATATAATGGAACGCATATCATCAGTACCTGGAGGACTTGGATTTTATTACTGGGAGCCGGGCTGGATACCGGTTCCTGGATGTGGATGGGCAACAGATGCCGCACTCGAATATACAGGAGAAAACGGACCGTGTGGAAACGAGTGGGCAAATCAGGCATTGTTTGATTATGATGGCAATGTGTTACCTGCATTGGAGACTATTAGAGATTTTAAAAACAATAAATAATAGATATGAGGCTGTGCAAATGACTTGTTTTTGCACAGCTTTTTGTTTAAAAAACAGGCATATAGTTACTGTGAAGAAATTTTGTGATATAATTAAGAAGAAAACTGAACAATAGGTAAAAGAAAGGAAAATAGAAGCATGGAAACAAGAGTAGATAAAACAATAGAGAGACACAATAAAGGATATAATTGTGCACAGGCAGTTGCTTGTACATATTGTGACCTTGTCGGAATGGACGAAGAAACCATGTTCAAGGCAACAGAAGCATTAGGACTTGGAATGGGTGGCATGGAAGGAACATGTGGTGCACTTACAGGCGCATGTGTTGTAGCCGGAATGAAAAATAGCTGCGGAGACCTTGACAATCCCGTAAGCAAAGGGGAAACATATCAGTATTCAAGACAGATATTAAAGAAGTTTATTAACCAGAACAAAGCAACACGCTGCAAAGATTTGAAGGGTGTAGAAACAGGCGTTGTATTAAGAGGCTGTCAGGACTGCATAAGAGATGCAGCGAAGTTTTTGGAAGAAGTAGTATTTTCCGAGTAATGTAAGTTGGTTGTTAAATAAATCTTCATCCCCCCTTTAAAAAAAATGAAAGTCATGGTATAATTACATATGAATACAATTTTTTAGATGAAAATAATATTGTTATGAGGAAGTAGCAGAGCGGATTTCGAATATCCGCTTGACAATAATGAAAATGAAGAGAGAATATGTAAAAATGAAAAAGAAAGGGGATGTTTAATATGGATACCGCTGTTTATAATCATCTGCTTACGCAGTATCGTCCAAAGGAGCTTACGAAGTACGATACACACAAAGCATCAGAGCTTAGAAGTGTTGTAAACCAGATTGCTAAAAAGACAAAGACATCTCCGATATACCTTGTCAGGCTTACTGATGCAAAGCAGTCATATGCACTTGGTGTCAAGGAATCATCAATGCTTCTTGGAACAGGCTTGAAGGAACTTGCAGATACGTCACCTGATGGTGTGTTTTCAAAGAAAAAAGCATATGTATCACAACCTGAAAAGGCAGGAGTTGAAATCATAGATGAAAATAGTGAAAATCTACCTGATGAATTTTCTTTGAAGATAGAACATCTTGCCACTCCTCAGTATAATATTGGAAATCCTATGCACTCAGCAAGCCAGAGTCTGCCGGGGGGAACATACAAATTCAGGATAAGTGTTTTGGATGATATGTATGATTTTCAGTATAACATAAAAAAAGATGCAGATAATGCTGAGGTTATGAATGGAGTTGCTTCATTTATAAATAAGGCTAATATTGGCTTAAATGTAGGAATAGTACCAGATGCAAGTGGTGATGACAGGATAAGGATGAGTATTGTTTCAGATGCAACTGGAAACAGTGGAGATGAAGGGATATTTACACTTACGGACAGAAATAGTGACGGCAAAGTCGGAATAGTAGAATATTTTGGATTGAATGAACTTGAAAAGGGAGCTACGAGTTCAAAATTCTATATGGATGGTGTGGCTAAAAATACACTTGCTAATGAATTTACTATTGGAAAAGCACTAAAAGTATCACTCAAAGATACTAATATGGATGAAGATAGTATAAATATCCAATACAGACCAGACAGCGAAAAGATACTTACGAGTTTGAATAAGGTAAAGGATGCTTATAATCATATGATAGAAGGCTCTGATAATTATGCCAAGATTACTAACAGAACTTCAAAACTTGCATCTGAACTTAAATATCTTGTAGAACCGTTTAAACCAGAAATGGAATCATGCGGTCTTTTGTTTGAAGAAGATGGCACGATGAAAATAGATGAATCACTTGCAACCAAGGCGATAAATGATGGAGATATGCAGAAATTATTTTCGGCAGATTCAGATTTATCTAAACGTCTGCTTGGCAAAAGCGAGAGTGTAAAGCTTGATCCTATGGAATATGTAGACAAACTTCTTGTTTCATATCCAAACTATACAAAGGAAGGTGTAGGTTATTCCTATATCACTTCACTTTATAGTGGAATGTTATTTAATTATTATTGCTGATCGTTCTTGGGATATATTTATATTTTTGAAAAGAAAGCTACAGCGAACCCATTGGTTTTAGACAACGGATGGTTTACCAAAATTATTAAATACTTTTATATAAAATATGATAAGTCCATGATTTTTGAGGTTAAATGCCTAAAAATCATGGACTTATTTAACACTATGAAGCAAGTAGCAGAGCGGATTATGAATATCTGCTTGACTTTAGATTTACAAGGTATGAAAATTATTTAACAACGGCATCAGGAGCATTATCGTCTTCTTTATTCTGTGAAGAATTATCAATAGAAATCACAACCTTGTGAGGAAGGCAGACAATTGTTTCACCTTCATATTTAATACTGTGTTTTTTGACACAGGTCTGATCGGGGCAGTCAGCATCTGTCATATCAGCTTTGCCGCCGCTTATCTTCAAAATGTTTTTGCCACCATTCACACCATTTATCGTAATGGTTTTGTCAATGTCAATAGGATAAGAAGCTGTGACTTTACCATCAACTTTGACCGTAACAAACTTACCAGACTTATTAAAATATAATTTATAAGCAGCAAAAAAAATGAGAGCAGCAACGATAACGCATATAATAAGAATAATGTCATTGCGTTTTTTAGTATCTTGTAAATTCATAAATTCCCCTTTCGTTTGTCATGGGCACAAAACTATTGCCTTTAGGTGATGGACAGCCTGCTATAAATAATAAGTAGAATTTCAGCCCAATGTATCGAAAATGCCATCATATATAAAGTATGCTATAAAGTATGCGTATAAATAAAGAGCAAGTAATATTATATACAAAAGAATGTTCATATAAAAGAGCAAAACAATAAATTTTTGTCAAAAAGACAAAAACAATCAAATAATATATAGTAGAGAAATAAATCTTACAACCGCCCCACGAAAAATTATAAACAATATTATCCAATAAAGTAAAAATATGCCACAGCCAGCTGGGAATGGGAATTGTTATTCTGACGCAGAATAACAATTCCCATTCCCAGCGTCAGTGAGCCATATAAATCCCCTAAATTCTCAAAAAACTCTTGACGGGGGATGCAATTTTGTGATATATTTGATAAGCGATGTAACAGGTCTTTTTTTTATGCCTAAAATTCTTTAGCGATATTAAGAAGAAAGGTTATGGCTGAAAAGTCATGGAAACAGAACTAATCGTAACACAAAATATTATATGGAGGTGAAAACTGTGAGAGTAAAAATTACATTAGCATGTACAGAATGTAAGCAGCGTAACTACGATACTACTAAGGAAAAGAGAAATCATCCAGATAGAATGGAAACAAAGAAGTATTGCAGATTCTGTAGAAAGCACACAATGCACAAAGAGACGAAATAAGTCTTATTAAATATGCAAGCTATGCTTGTTACAGTAGGAGGCATTTTATGGGAGATTCCGAAAACAAAGAAGCAGTATTGAATGAAGCTAAAGTGGACAAATCTGAAGCTGATAAGTCGGCAAAAGATAAGTCTGCGAAGAAGAAAAGTGGTTTTTTCCGTTCATTAAAGGCTGAATTTAAGAAAATTGTATGGCCTGATAAGGAGACAATCGTAAAAGAAACTACTGCGGTAGTTGTTGTAACAGTTATTTTAGGCGCAATCATTGCTCTGCTTGATTTCGTTATCAAGACAGGCCTTGATAAGTTAATTCAGATTGGTTAAGGTGATTAGATTATGGCAGATACAGAAGCGCGTTGGTATGTGGCTCATACTTATTCAGGGTATGAGAATAAAGTAAAGGTAGACATAGAGAATACTATTGTAAATCGAAATCTTCAAGATCAGATTTTAGAGGTATATGTACCTATGCAGGAGGTTGAAAGAGAAGGCAAGGACAAGAAGAAACTTGTTCAGCAGAAGATGTTTCCTGCATATGTTTTGATAAAGATGTTTATGAATGATGATACATGGTATGTCGTCAGAAATACTCGCGGTGTTACAGGATTCGTAGGACCAGGATCAAAGCCGGTTCCACTTACTGATGAGGAAGTGGCAAGCATGGGACTTATGAGCTCAGTAGCTGAAGCTCCATTTAGCATAGGCGATTCTGTGATCGTTACATCAGGTGTCTGGGAGGATACAGTAGGTATTGTCCGTCAGATAGATCTCAAGAATAAAACAGTTACAATAAATATTGATATGTTTGGTCGTGAGACACCAACTGAATTAAGCTTTAATGATGTAAAAGTATGCGACTAATCAGATCGCAGCAGTTATAGATTATTACCAGGTATTTATTATTTAGGAGGTAAATTAAAATGGCTAAGAAAGTCGAAGGATATATTAAATTACAGATTCCTGCAGCAAAGGCAACACCAGCACCACCTGTTGGTCCTGCTCTTGGTCAGCACGGAGTTAACATCGTACAGTTCACAAAGGAGTTCAATGCTAAGACAGCTGGACAGGAAGGTATGATCATTCCTGTTGTTATCACTGTATATCAGGATAAGAGCTTTAGCTTTATCACAAAGACTCCACCAGCAGCTGTTCTTATTAAGAAAGCATGTAACATTCAGTCAGGTTCAGGTGTTCCTAACAAGACTAAAGTTGCAACAATCACAAAGGCTCAGGTTCAGGAAATTGCTGAGACAAAGATGCCTGATTTAAATGCTGCAAGTCTTGAAGCTGCTATTAGCATGATCGCTGGTACAGCACGCAGCATGGGTGTTACAGTAGAAGAATAATATTAAAAAGAATATCGCATAGAAAGATTTGTTATAGATTGAACGTTGTGGGAGGCGACATACATAAAATTCCGGTATGTCTTAGAACCCGCCGTTACTACCACCAGGAGGTTTTATTATTATGAAAAGAGGAAAGAAATATGTAGAGGCTGCTAAGTTGTACGATAAGACTCAGCAGTATGATGTTGCAGAAGCAGTAGGTATTGTAAAGAAGACTTCTACAGCAAAGTTTGATGAGACAGTTGAAGCTCATATCAGACTTGGTGTAGATGGACGTCATGCAGATCAGCAGATTCGTGGCGCTGTTGTATTACCACACGGAACAGGTAAGAAAGTTAGAGTACTTGTATTCGCTAAAGGTGATAAGGTTGATGAAGCATTAGCAGCAGGTGCTGATTATGCAGGTGGCGAGGAACTCGTACCAAAGATTCAGAACGACGGATGGTTTGAGTTTGATGTAGTTGTAGCTACCCCTGACATGATGGGTGTTGTTGGACGTCTTGGTCGTGTACTTGGACCAAAGGGCTTAATGCCAAACCCAAAAGCTGGAACAGTTACAATGGATGTAACAAAAGCTGTAAATGATATCAAAGCTGGTAAGATTGAGTACAGACTTGACAAGGCTAATATCGTTCATGTTCCTGTAGGAAAGGTATCTTTCACAGAAGATCAGTTAACAGACAATGTAAACACATTGATCGCAGCTATCACAAAGGCTAAGCCATCTTCAGCAAAGGGACAGTACTACAGAAGCTTTACACTTGCTTCTACAATGGGACCTGGAGTTAAACTTAATGTATCTAAGCTTGTTTAATTATAAGCATATATTAGTTTTGATGACAGAAAAGCATATTTAATATAAAAAAGTACCATCGGGACAGACGGGTAAGTGGTCGTCCTGATGGTACTTTTTTGTTTTATACTTTAGAATAAAAATAAATAAAATAATTTATAATGTTACATCAATACGGTTTGCAGCACGATAAATTTTATTTGCATAAAAGTTTATCTTTTTAGTAAAATCGGTATCTTCTGAAAAAAGTTTACCAATTTTTGCAGGTTTTGTTTCCATAAGTTTGTCTTCATCAAGTTTGAGTTTACCTGATGCTGATATGGTAATACCCATATCAGAAAGCGCATCTTCCTGTTCTTTAGTGAGACTCTTAACAAACTTTTCAGGGTGCGATATGTCATATTCATTAGATGAGCCGGCACTATCCACAAGGTTATTGTAAGTATTAACAAAAGACTTAACTGTGTAGAAAATGTCTGTACCATTATCTTGTGAAAAATCCATCTTACGCAGAGCTTTTGATATTTTAGTCATAGCACTGGAATCTGCTTTTGCAAGTTTATCGGTCTTATATGAAGCACGCTGTTCGCTTTTTGAAGCATTTCTATCAATTGAATAGAAATCGCGAAAATACATATCATATGATTTTGTAATAGAATAATCTATAGCCATTAAAAATTCCTCCTTGTATATAAGAATGTACTCTCAGTATCTTCTCAAAATGAATCCTTTCGGCTGGATTTCTGATATACTGCTTCTGTTTTCTTGTTGTACATACCATGTACGCACTGCGAAAATGTCATTGTATATCAAAAATCCATCTCGAAATTCTTCGTTCAGAAGATTTCGAGAGTACATTAAGATTTTGAAAAATAAGTTTAAAGATATAAAATTATATCACTATATTATCGATAAAAATAATATAACATTAACCAAATCCAAAATTAACACAGAACCACAGATATTTATAAATGTAGTTCATTACAGTTCTAACTAATATATCGGATAATCTTATATCAAAATTTAACACTATAAAGCAAGTAGCAGAGCAGATTGAGAATATCCGATTGAATATCTTTTTAAGCTGAGCTATATCGCTGCTCAATTCATGTGTCCTTTCCCCATGCAAAGCACTTGTCTAAAGTCTCCTAAAGTGGTATCGTTTATATAAAATGGTTTAATTTGTTTTTACATAACTTAAAACTATTTTTATGGCAGTGGGAGTGCGATAATATGATGAGAAAGCGGGAATACTAATGTAATCCTGAAAAAGAACGGAGATTTTGAAATGATATTCAGAGATATTGGACTTAGTGACAAAGAATGGCTGGATAAGAAGTTTAAGGAAGATAATAAAAAAGCATGTGAATTTTGTTTTGCCAACAATTATTTGTGGAAAAAATATTTTCCAACTCAGATAGCACAGGAGTGTGACTGTGTTCTTTTAAGATATTATTCAGAAAATGATACAATGTATGTTTTTCCAATTGGCAATGGTGACAAGAAAAAAGCATTGGAACAGCTGTTTTTATATGGTCAGGCTATGGGTGAACAGATACATCTTTATGGCTTGCTTGATTATGAGGTCGAGCAGCTAAAAGAGTGGTATCCTAAGCATTTTAGATATGAAGCCGACAGGGATATGTTTGATTATATTTATGAAACTGAGCATTTGACAAATCTTTCGGGAAAGAAATTTCATGGAAAGAGAAATCATATTGCAAGATTTATGGATGATGAGGACTGGGAGTATGAAACTCTTAGCAGTAAGAATGTGCAGGAATGTATTGACATGAATAACAACTGGATACAAAAAAAATACGATGATGATGCATGGAGTCAGGATGTTCAAGATGAATATGATGTTGTAAAATGTGCGTTGATAGATTATAAAAGACTTGGTCTTGTGGGCGGAGTTTTGAGAAAGTATGGAGATGTAGTTGCATTTGAACTTGGAGAGCCACTTTGTGACGATACATTTGTGGTGCATTTTGAAAAAGCATATGCGGATGTTCAGGGTGCATATCCAATGATAAATAAACAGTTTGTTATGCATGAATGTCAGGGGTACAAATATGTGAACAGAGAGGAGGATGATGGAGAAGAGGGTCTTAGAAAAGCGAAACTTTCATATCATCCCGATATATTGTTGGAGAAATATAATGCATATAAAATAGGATGATATTATAATCCATTTGTATTATTACAAGAATATGATAAATATTTGTGTAACCTGATAAAATGTATATTTTTGATAGTAGAATGTACATCGAAAAAAGCGATAAAATGTAATATTTTACAAAAACTTGTCTTATTTTACAAAGGGGGTGCAATTTTAGAAAAAGTGTGTATAATAATAATTGTCAGGCAGATAAGTGTGTCTGACAATTAAAAAGCCAATCACATAGTTGCAATAGAGCAACGAAGAGATATACCCCTCAACCCCACCCCATTGGACAACGACCAATGGGGACTCTTTTTTTCTCTGATAAAAATTTGTAGATTTGTTATCAGGTGAAAAAAGAGTCCCCATTTTTGTGTGTTGTAATGAAATTATTTCAAAATATTATATACGATTTATCATTTAAGTCGTTTTAAAACCTCTAGTGTAAATTTCCATGTTCTTTGTACACTTTCTATAGAAAGTTTTTCCTTTGCCGTATGGATATCATAGATTGCAGGGCCAAATGATACACAGTCAAGTCCCGGAAGTTTTTCGGAGAAAAGACCACATTCCACGCCGGCATGAAGTGCATTTACAATTGGCTTGTAACCGTACTGTTCTTCAAATACTTCTGACATTACATCTCTAAGATGAGATTCCTTTTTAAATTCCCATGCTGGATATTCACCGACATTTGTGATATATCCGCCAAGAGCATCCATAAGGCATGAGATCATGTCAATAAGCATGAACTTTTCACTACTTACACTGCTTCGTATAGAAAAGCTTGCCTGCATTTCATTTTCGGTTGTTTTTAAGATTCCCATATTGAGAGAAGTCTGTACAAGACCATCTATGTCATGGCTCATACGGTGCACACCACCTGGAAGATTTACGAGTGATGTGATAAAGTTCTTAGTTGACTTTTCTGTCATGACACCGGCAGAAGCGTTTTCAGTAAATGCTACCTCTGTTGAGAGTGAAGGATCGGTGTATGAGTATTCATGTTTATAGATATCGTTCATCTTTGCGATCTCAGAAGCAAACTCATCCTTTACATTTGCATCATCTAAGATAAGAATGGCAGTTGTTTTGTTTGGAATGGCATTATCTTTAAGACCGCCATTGACGCTTACAAGTCTGAAATCATATTTTTTAGAAAGAGCATATAAAGTTCTTCCCATAAGTCTGTTTGAGTTTGCTCTGTCCTTGTTTATCTCTGTGCCTGAGTGACCGCCAGTAAGTCCTGATATTGTGATTTCTGCCATAAGACCATCGGCTTTTTCAAATGTGAGAGGAAGGTGTGCAGTAGTTGAAACACCTCCGGCACAGCTTACAAGAAGTGAGCCTTCATCCTCAGAGTCAAGATTTAACATTATCCTTGATTTCAAAGGAGAGCAGTCAAGGCTTGCAGCACCAAGCATACCGATTTCTTCATCTACAGTAAATACGGCTTCAATAGGTGGATGAGGGATGTCTGTTGAGTCAAGGATAGCAAGTGCAAAAGCTATGGCGATACCGTCATCACCACCGAGAGTAGTGCGGTCTGCATGGATATCATCACCATCAACAATGAGAGAAAGACCATCCTTTTCAAAGTCGATATCACAGTCATGTTCTTTTTCACAAACCATATCAAGATGTCCCTGAATGATAACGGAAGGAGAGTTTTCATAACCTTTTGTACCGTCTTTCCAGATAATGATATTGTTGGAATCGTCCTGTGAATATTTTAAATTGTGTTCTTTAGCGAAAGAAACACAAAAATCGCTTATCTGTTTAGTATTTTTTGAACCATGTGGTATAGAGCATATCTGTTCAAAATAGTTAAATACTGATTTTGGTTCTAAATTAGATAAAATATTGTTACTCAAAATGCTACCTCCAAAAAAATAAAGATTGTGCCTTTTGCAAAGCAAGGCATACATTACAAATATACCACAAAAAAAGTGCAAAACAAATAGATATGTGCGATATTATTTGATAGACCTTTTTCAAAAAATAGTATATAATAACTCAAAAACCAAAACGGAGGTTTGGAATGTGAAAATATTGGTTGTTTTTACAGGTGGAACAATAGGAAGTACAATCTCAGAAGGATATGCAGTTCCTGATGCTGATAAAAGATATAGGCTTATAAGCATGTATGAGGAAAATGTAGAGAGTAATGGAGATTATACTGCAAAAGAAAAAATACAATTTGAGATGGGTTCACCTTATCAGGAGCTTAGTGAAAATAATACATGTGACCGTTTATTTGAACTTGCTTCCTACTTAAATGAAAAGATAAAGTTATGTGGTAAAGATAACAGCATGTATGATGGAATTATAATTACGCATGGAACAGATACACTTCAGTACACAGCGGCGGCACTTGGATATATGTTTAGCGATGTGTGTATACCGATTGTACTTGTATCATCGAATTATGTTCTTGATGATACAAGAGCTAATGGGCTTACAAATTTTTCATATGCTGTAAAATTTATTGAAGAAAAGTGTGGAACGGGAGTATTTGTTTCTTATTGTAATACAGGCAAAGAACCTGTTATTCATAGAGGTACAAGACTGATGGAACACACAGCGTATTCTGATGATGTATACAGTGTCAAAAATTCAGAATATGGACATTTTGAGGATGGGATGTTTGTAAAAAGAATCAAGGAAGATGATATAGCAGATCAGTTTCTTAAAAGTACAAAAAAATGCCCTGAAATAAGAAGAGGATTTTTAGAAAACAAAAGGCGTGAAAATATATTTGCAGATATATATCTTATAAAACCATTTCCTGGAATGAAATACGCAGCTATACCAGATGGAATAAAAGGAGTGCTTCATATGACATACCATTCAGGAACAATATGTAGCAAAAGTCCGGATATAAAGGAATTTGCAAAAAATGCACAAGAAAGAAATATACCGATATATATTTACGGAGCTGGTGACAGTGTAGATTATGACAGTGTGAAAGTATACAGGAAACTTAGCTTTGAGACACTGCCAGTTGCTGCATTACCGGCTATGCTTATAAAGTTGTGGCTTGGATGTATCATTTTCAGTGATAAAAGTGATATTTCACGATTTATGACTGAGGATATAGCAGGTGATATAAATTTAAAATATATAATAAAAAGTGAGGAAATCAGATGAATGTTAAAAAAATTATTACAATTTTAAGCTTAAGCTTTGCTGGCGTTATTTTGTCCGGCATTAGTTATAAAAATACGAAATTGCCACAGAAGGTTACGGCGTATTATGAAAAAGATGCCACTGTAAAAGTTGCTAATACTACTGGAAGTGCTATAACAGATCCTACAACAGAACCTGCAACAGGAGGAGTTATAGTTATACCGACAATACCGCCTGATCACATAGTTATACCAACAATAAAACCGTCGCAGACACCGGAAGCTGAAAAAAATGGTTTTGTGACGACTTCTAAAGGAAAATACTATTATAAGGATGGTGTTGCCTTAAAGGAGAAGTGGCTTACAATAAACGAAAAGACATATTACTTCAGGAAGAATGGTACTGCGGCAACAGGTGTTTACAGAATAAATGGTGTGTTGTATCTGTTTAATAAAGATGCTTCTCTGGCAAAAAACAGATGGCTTACGATTGACGGCAGAAAGTATTATGCCGGTGAAAATGGACAGGCTGCTATAGGATATAAGACTATAGAGAATAAAGGGTATTATTTTGAAAGCAGTGGTGCAATGCATACCGGTTTTATTGATATAAATGGTAAGAAGTACTATTTTGGAAAAAATGGAGTAAAGGTGAGTGGAAAAAAGAAGATAAGCAGATATATGTGCTATTTTAAAAAGACAGGTGCATTGTATAGAAAAATTAATACCAAGAAGAAGATGGTTGCACTTACATATGACGATGGCCCTTCAAATCATACAAACACGATCTTAAAGGTATTAAAAAAACATGACTCAGTTGCGACATTTTTTGAAGTAGGAAACAGGATTGCATCTTATAGATCAGTTGTTAAAAAAATCGATAAGATGGGATGTGAAATAGGAAATCATACATATGAACATAAGATTCTTTCGGGGTGCAACAGGACACAGATAAGAAAGCAGATCGACCAGACTAATAATGCGTTAAAAAAGGTTATAGGAAAAAAGACTATCATAACAAGACCACCTGGAGGAAGTCATAATAAAACAATTGACGGAATAATAAATACTCCGGTTATATTGTGGTCAGTGGATACATTAGATTGGAAAAACAGAAATGCATCATCGGTTAAGAGTGCTGTCTTGAAAAATGTTAAAGATGGTGATATTGTTCTTATGCACGATTTATATGAAAGTACAGCTGATGCATCTAAAAAGATCATACCTGCTCTTGTAAAGAGAGGATATCAGCTTGTTACAGTGAGTGAACTTTCTGATTGCAGAAAGGCTATGAAAAACGGAGGAACTTATAGTTCATTTCCGGCAAAATAATGATGAAAGGCGTGGTATACAATGGGTAAGGAAGTCAAGACAAATGCGGTTCGTATACTTGACAGAAATAAGGTAGACTATGAATTAAAAAAATACGAGTGCGATGACTTTAAAGATGGAGTGTCGATAGCAGACATGCTTGGTCAGAGTTATGATATGAGTTTTAAGACTCTTGTGACAGTCGGGAAAAGCGGAAAGTACTATGTGTTTGCTATTCCTGTTGACAAAGAGATGGACATGAAGAAAGCTGCAAAAGAAGTTGGTGAAAAAAACATTGAGATGCTTCATGTGAAAGATATAAATGCTGTTACTGGGTATATCAGAGGCGGTTGTACACCAATCGGAATGAAGAAAAGTTATCCGACAGTTATAAATGAAAGTGCAAAGGAACATGAGAAGATAGTAGTAAGTGGTGGAAGGCTGGGACTTCAGATCATACTTAGACCAGACGATCTTATAAAAGTAACAAACGGAAAGTATGCGGATATAATAATGCACTGAATTAACATGAAAATAGGGAAAGGAAGTTATTAGAGATGAGCGATAGAGAACATGTAAGAGGAATGAAGAAACAGACGGAAAATAAATATTTAAATATGTATGAGTTAAATGCTGTGGATAAAAATGGAAGAGAACACCCATACTATTTTGCAACAAGACGAAAAGATGGCGACCTTATGTGCCAGACTGGTGAACTCAAAGCAGATGGAACTGTTATATATGCGGTACTTAAGGACGATCCAGAAAAGATTGTTATGGTAAGACAGTACCGTTATCCGATAAACAAATATATTTATGAACTTCCAGCAGGACTTATTGATGAGGGAGAAACTTCTGAGCAGACGGCTGTAAGGGAGATGAAAGAAGAAACAGGGCTTATATTTGAACCATTTACGGATTATGATGACAGCCTTAAAAGACCATTTACACAGAATCAGGGAATGTCAGATGAATGTGATACTGCTGTTTTCGGATATGCCAGTGGAATACCTTCAAATGCGGGAAATGAGGCATCGGAGGATATTGAGGTGGTAATAGCGGACAAAGCAATGGTAAAGAAAATTCTTAGGGAAGAAATAGTTACGATAAGAGGAGCATATCTTCTTATAAATTTTCTTCATAGTGATAAAAATGATCCATTTGCATTTTTGAGAATCTAACCAGACTTTTGTGGAGGTAAGAGATGAGAAACAAAACAAGACACTTTTTGATTGTGTTATTATGCTTTTCTATGGTTTTTGGAATGACAGGATGTGGAAAAAAGATTGAAAAGAAGCCAAAACCAAAGCCTAAAGTTACTGTTGCGGCAGAAAAAGGAAATGCGAAAGCAACAGGAAAGGGTGATGGGCAGGCTGACTCACCTATCATTATAGGATGTGACAGATTAAATAAAAATTTTAATCCGTTTACCGCAAAAAGTGCAGGAGATAAGGAAGTTGTCAGGCTTACGCAAGCATATCTTATTACAAATGACAGAGCAGGAAAACCAGTTTACAAGGGAATTGAAGGGGAGGTAAGGACATACAAAGGAAATGGGTACACATACTATGGACCATCAGATATATCAGTTCAGTATGACAAGAAGAGAAATAAGACATTTTACAAGATAAAACTGGACGATGATATGCTTTTTAGTGACGGTGAAAAAGTGACGGCAGATGATGTTATATTTTCAATGTATGTATTTTGCGATAGTTCATATAGAGGTGATATGAAACTTGGCAAACAGAAAATTTCAGGGCTCAAGAAATACAGAAAGAAAAAGAAATTAAGAAAGATATCAGGTATCAGAAAAACTGGAAAATACAGTATTACCCTGATAACAGACGGATATAGTGATGATACTATAAAAACACTTCAGATTCCAATATGTCCACTACATTATTATGGAGATGAGCAGAAGTATAATTACAAAAAAGGACATTATGGATTTAAGAAAGGTGACATATCATCTGTCTGTGCCAATAAAAAGTCACCGATGGGGGCTGGTCCGTACCGATATGTAAAATATGAAAAAAAGATAGTATATTACACATACAATGAACTTTATTTTAACGGATGTCCAAAGACTGCTTTTGTCCAGATAAAGGAAATGCATGATATTTTGAAAAAAGCGAGAAAACATGTTGCCCAGGCTATAAAAGAAGAAAATGCGGCAGCCACTCAGGACAAAGATATTTCGCAGAATGAAGATGAGAAGACTAATAGTGACAATAATGACAAAATACTCAATCATGTTGCTGAAGTGACGGAGGTTGTCGAAGGTACAGTTGATGTTATGGCAAAAAGTATAACAGGTGATGACCTTGAATGGATAGCAAAGGCAAATTCAAATGGTGAGTTGTCAGGAAGTCAGATAAGTACGAGATTCACTACTGAGAAAAAATTCAGCTATGTCGGAATAAATGCAAAAAATGTAAGCGTTGGGGGTGATGGAGCTTCAGAAGGATCAAAGGCACTAAGGACAGCGATAGCAGCAGTTATAAGTGCACAGAGAATAGATATGGAAGAAGAACTTTCAGGCAGAGTCAAGATAATAAATTATCCTTATACATCAGAATCATGGCTTTCTCCTGCCAGTGAGGATGAAGACTATAACAGGGCCTACAGTGACGCTGTGGATGAAGGCGAGATATATAATGATGATATGAGTGACGAGGAGAGAAACATAGCAGTAAGAGATGGAGCAAGAAAATATCTTGAAAAAGCAGGATATGTTTTTGACAATGATGGAGTTATAAAAGAAGTGCCAGAGAAAGCTTCAAAAGCATATTCCATTATGGTAGAAAACGGAAAGAAAAATATGCTTTATCCTATGATAAAAAAAGCTTCTGAGCTGTTAGATGATTTAGGATTTAAACTTAAAATAGTGACTGTATCAAGAAAACAAATGGCATCTGGGAGGGCTATTAAAAAGGTACAGTTATGGTGTTCACAGACAGATACAGCATACGGATTCAGACTGAGTAGAAAATATATATCAAAGACAAATATGTTTGGCATGGACGAGCCAACATTTTCAGCATACCTGAAAAAGACTGATGCGACCGTAAGGGCAGGCAGAAAGAAGAAAACATATAAAAAGGTATTTAATACTATACTTGAACAGGCAGTTGAAGTACCAATCTGCCAGAAACAGAAAGCTACATTGTTTAGTGCATCAAGGATAAAGATGGATACGATGACGAAAGATGCAACAACATACTATGATTGGATAAGTGAAATTCAGAATGTAGAGATGAAGGAGTAGAAATGGCAGCTAAGATTGAATTTAAGATTGGCGACATTATAAAAATGAAAAAAACTCATCCGTGTGGAACTAATGCATGGGAGATAAAGAGGGTAGGGATGGATATAAGACTTCGCTGTACGGGGTGCGATCATCAGGTTATGCTGCCTAGAAAGCAGGTTGAAAAAGGTTTTAAGGGGTTTATCTAGTTAGGGCTGTTTATTGTGTAAAATGCGATTTCAAAAATTTTTGATTGAGGCAGTGAAGAAAAATAATAGAGTTTTTGAAAAAAGTTCTTGCATGTGATAGAAAAATATGATATGATAAGAAACTGTGATACGTTAATTTTTCCTTGCTCTTTTCTGTTAGGACAAAGTGTGTTGAAACACATCGATTTTGAGATTATCACGCAAAGTCGGGGTCATGAAGAGAGCCAGAGACCAAAAGGAGGTACAGACAGCTATGAACAAATATGAATTAGCATTAGTTGTCAATGCAAAGATCGAGGACGATGCAAGAGTAGCTACTGTCGAGAAGGCTAAAGAGTATGTCACAAAATTCGGCGGTAACATTACAAATGTTGAGGAATGGGGCAAGAAGAAGCTTGCTTATGAAATTCAACATATGAAAGAGGGATTCTACTACTTCATCCAGTTTGATGCAGAGGCAGATGTTCCAGCACAGCTTGAGCAGGCAGTTCGCATCATGGACAATGTTCTTAGATACTTATGCGTTAGACAGGAAGCATAAGAAAGGAAGGTGTTTCCTTCATGAATAAGGTTATTTTAATGGGACGTCTGACAAGAGATCCTGAGATTAGATATTCAGCAGGAGAAAATCAGACAGCCGTTGCAAGATATACGCTTGCAGTAGATCGTAGATTTAAACGCCAGGGTGATGAGCAGACAGCAGATTTTATCAACTGCGTAGTATTTGGCAGAGGAGCAGAGTTTGCAGAGAGATATCTTCATCAGGGTACAAAGATTGTAGCAACAGGTCGTATTCAGACAGGCAGCTACACAAACAAAGATGGTAATCGTGTTTATACAACAGATGTTGTTGTAGAAGAACAGGAATTTGCTGAGAGCAAGGCAGCAGCTTCAGAGAACGCAGGCGGCGGTTATCAGCAGGCAGGTGCAGCAGCACCAACAAGACCAGAACCTACTCAGGCAGCAGGTGACGGCTTTATGAACATTCCAGATGCCATCGAAGAGGAATTACCATTTAAGTGTTAATGTTTACTTAAACATTACTGAAAAATTAAGGAGGATTTCGACATGGCTTACAATAAGAGCGATAGAGAAGGCGCAAGAAGAAGACCTATGCGTAGAAGAAAAAAAGTTTGTGCTTTCTGTGCAGACAAAGAGCATGATGTAATTGATTATAAAGATGTAAACAAGTTAAAGAGATATGTCTCTGAAAGAGGAAAGATTCTTCCTAGAAGAATTACAGGAAACTGTGCTAAGCATCAGAGAGCTTTAACAGTTGCAATCAAACGTGCAAGACACGTTGCAATTATGCCATATACAACAGACTAATTAAATTCTGTTTTCAATATGAAATAAGACCACCCTGGCGGAGCGTTTGTCAGGGTGGTTTTTTTATGGGAAATTTGAGAGTAAGGGCAATGATATGTTTTGTAGAATTGTATTAGCCTTGCTTATTTTGTTTACCTTGGGATTCCTATGGAACCTCCCTGTAAGTTGCTTTTTACCTTAGGATGTGCAAAATAGTAGCTTGATGCAACTAATTTTGCGTATTCTTTGTGCTCATCATTTTTTTGTTTGCGCAGATCATAATCGGTAAAAGGTTCATCAAAGGTGCTGAGATCATAATCGGTAAAATAGTCATCGATTATAGTTTCTTGACGAAGTCTTTCAACCTGTTCAGTGAGCTCTTTTACATTATTTATATGGCTTTTGTATCTGAGAAATGAAGAACTGAAAAAAGGGAATATGAAATAAAATAAACAAAAACAACTGTTAAATAGACGAAAATCTGAACATGTAATAAAATGTTATGTTGGTGTTCACAAACTATTAACAAAAACAACATTACATATTCATAATAGTTAGGTAATATATAACCATCAAATGAAACGAAATCATTTGATAAGTGCTTAAATTTTTTTCATACCTTCTCCTTTAAGAATCGCTTCTCCAGGCGATTCTTTTTTTGACTTAAAATTATATATAAGATATAAATATAAAAAGGAGTGATTAAAATCACTCCTTTTTCAAACTGCTAAAAATCTTATCTACGCCAAGTGACATATTCCTGTAAGACTCATACAATTTTGTATAGTACTCACGCCCCTTATCTTCCAAGTGAAAATAGATTCTTGTACGCTTTTTGCCAACCTTTACATTTTTTTCACTTATCAGACCATTTTCTATCATCTTGCATGTAGCTGCGTAGGTTGTATTGTAAGACAGAGAAATAAGACCATCAGAATTTTCAGTGATGATCTTAACGATTTCATATCCGTAACTGTCTTTTTCATTTAAAATAGATAAAATCAACAACTCGGCAATGCCGGTCGTAAGTGTGTTTTTTGCTGCCATATTATTCGCTCCGACTTTTTAAAAGTTATAATATGGAAAGTATAATATATGATGTTGTAAAAATCAATTTTTCGGTTTATTTAGTATACATTTCCAGTTTTGGAACAGGTAATAGTGACTTGTTTACTAAGTGTGTTTACACTATTTCCAGAATGAGTAACAATAGCCGTTGCTGTTGCGTAGTTATCTTTTTTATAAGAAGAAACTGATTTTATGTTCCAAGAATTTGCG
Source organism: uncultured Lachnospiraceae bacterium (assembly GCA_934320895.1). Classification (GTDB taxonomy): domain Bacteria; phylum Bacillota; class Clostridia; order Lachnospirales; family Lachnospiraceae; genus Butyribacter. Next base: position 117,259 of record CAKRFY010000002.1, read on the forward strand.
TAAGATTTTGCATTATGTGAACATAAAATACATTTTGAAGTTGAACCGTTGTATGTAAAAGTAGCTGTAATGGAAATATCCCAAAGTAGTTTTCCTTCACTAGTTTTATATGCAATTGTTTTTGTTTTAGTAATTTCTTTTGTAGTTTTGGTATTAGCTTTAAAAGGTGATAAAGGATTTGACTCCGAAATATTTTCAAGTGTAGTTTCAAAGTAATCACCATTATCTAAAAATTTAATATATGTTATATTATTATTGGTAAATGAATTAGCAGAAGCAGTAGTAGTAAAAGATAAAATAATTGCTGATATAGCTAATATGGAAATAAATTTTTTCATTTTGTACCTCCGTTATTTAATAGTTTCTTCGGAAATTCCTATTTTTTCATTTTCAAAAGTTTCATGTTCTTCCTGTATATTCTTAAATAAAATAGCAGATATAAAGATAATTGCAATTATTAAAACGATTGCAATTCGTTTAATCCATTTTGCTAATCGTATTTTTTTCATATATGAAGCAAAATTGGTATGAGTTATTATATAACTATTTATAGTTTCCTGTGGAGAGCCAAATATATCATATAGATCATTTAGCGTAGCAGTGGGGTTATCTCCACAGTATTCATTTACTGAATCACATATGTTATTTAGGTACTTTCTTTCTTTTTTTGATACTACGGGGAAGAAAGATTTTATCTGGGAAATATACTTTTTACATAATTTTGTTTTCATTATTAACCTCTTTTTGGAAATTTAAGTCTTATTGCGAATAAATATTATAATGGCTTATTAATTATATTGTTAATTTTTTTACAAGTCAATATTTTGAATATAAAAATATTGTTGACAAAAGCAATTGATGATAGTATTATGTAATTACATGGTCATGTAGTTATTTAAAATTATTAAAAGAAAAGGATGAGATAAAATATTATGAAAAAAGTATTATGTTATTTATTAGTGGGAATTATAGGTGTTGTATCCACTTTTAGTTATTCATCAGCAAATGAAAACACAGAATTTGAACAAAATGGGGTGGGAAATGATAGTTCTGATTTAGAATATTCAATTAGAAATGTAGAATCCTTTGATATGGGAGATTATATAGTAACAATAACAGATATGAGATCTAAAAATTCAGATTATACAAAAGTTTTTGATAATGATAGTAGAGCTGCGTATAAAACAGAATTTGATACTCAATATTTTACTATAAAACACAAAACAATTGGAAAATTATTTGATACTAGTGTACTGTATCATTGACATTTCGCCAAATAACTTGTATAAATTTCCATCTGCTGCGTTGTCATCAATCGCCGTAGCCCGCTACGGCTCATTCTTCCGTCTTGCAGACTGAAAATTTACCCTGCGTTATTTAGCTGAAAGTCAGTGATACAGTACACTAGTATTAGTGCAACATATAAATATAATGGAACTTATGCTTATGTTCAAGAAAAACAGATTATAAATAAAAATACATATAATGGGACAAAATATTCAGGAAGCGTATCTAGTACTACTTTTGAAAAAAAAGGAAGTACTGCTAATGTAATTTTTAATGTTCATTTATCATTTAAAGTACAAGGAAAGTTACAAAAGGGTAACTGGAAATTGAGTCTGACATGTACAAACAAAGGAATATTGTCACATAATATTAAAAAGTTGTAATTATAAAATAAAGGGAGGAAATTGGACAATGAGAAAAGCTATTTTAACAGTAATTGCCGTATTGACGGTATCAGTTGCGGGTATTGCAGCTTATTCATACAATCATGGAAAGTCAGCAAAGGCAATAGGTGTAAATACACAAGTTGAAACCGAGGACGAGGATAATGTTTCTGATATAGAATATGTAGAAGGAACTGCGAAACCTGGGGATGATGGTAAAGAGATAGAAGCTGAGTTAAAGAAAATGAAAAAGGAAAAAACTGTGATTATGGGTGACTATATTGGAGAGATTTATGAGGGTTCTATACCAACTCCGACAACTAAATAAAACCTTAAAAAAACACCATTTAGATTTAAAAAGATATCTAAATGGTGTTTAAAAGTATATTCTTTAAATAATAATACATCTAAACTGACGAAAACAGGAATAAAGGCTTTAAAGAAATATGATAGTATACTAAAAAAATAGAAAAGTATAATGAATAGGGGGCATTGGGTATGATAGATGAAGATAATATTTTATATAATACTTTTACATGCATGGGATTTTCAGAAGAACTTCAAAAGTCGATGAATGAACTTATAATTTATGTTGTCAATACATATATTGATTATGCTGTAAAAGGAAAAGATTTGGATATTAGCAGTTTAAAAGATGAAAATGTGGATGATATTGCCAAGATATATTTTTGTTATGCTCTTGAATTGATGTTTAGCGGAGTTTTTCCAGAGACATATCAAATTTTAATGCAAAATTATTATGAAGCTAAAATGGCTTTGTTAGCTGGTACGGATAAGTTAGGAGATATCAGAATACAGTTGTTATTTGTATTGTATGCTTCCAAATTATTGCACGCTGGTGACAGAGATATGTTTTTAGAGGTTGCTAATCAATTTGCTTCAAATAGGATTTTTGATGTGAATTATTACAGAAATATTTTGCTTAATGAATAAATTTCAAGCTGTCTATTTGAAATTGAAAGATGATTTTTATTGAAAAAAGCGTTCTTTTCATATGGGCAAGAAACAACAAAAAAAGTAGGATATAAAAAAAATAAAATTGTTATAACGAAAAACACAGTTACTGGAACAGGAGATTTTACTGTGTATACGGTTGGTACAAATGAAGAAGGGGATGCACTCAAGAAAGGAGATTGTGCAACAAAAGGAGAAATAGACAATCCCAAAACCGGTAAAAAAATAGAAGTTACCAATAAAATGAATGGAACAACTGCAACATTTTATAAAATGGATAATGGAAAAATGTATAATGCAGTAATTGATATATGGAAAACGGGAGTGGAAAAACTAGGAGTCAAATCGAAAGATTACGGTAATATAAAAAAAGCAGCTAAATACACATATACATATTAAGAGAAAGGACATCCATGAAAAAAATTAAAATAATTTCAATAATATTAATTTTATGTATGTTATGTTCATCTTGTGGGGGGACTTCGCAGGAAGCTGCCCCCATTGACACCGAAAACACAGAAACAAACAAGTTACACCCCTATCTTAGTATTACACGGTCGTTTTATTTAAAGAAATCTGAATCAGGGATGAGCAGCAGATGCTTTTTTTATGATATTAAAGAAAAGAAACTGGAACAAAAAGGAATAGTGCCATATAATTCTTCAAATCCGCTTACTCTGTATTCAACCAGAAATGATAAGATATACTATTCGGCATTTAGCGGAAAATGGAAAGGAAACCAGATTTATTTAGATAATAATGGAACTGGAGAAAAAAAGACAGATCAGTTTGCAGATTTTAATTATTTGATCCAGTGCGGGAAACAATATTTTATGGCGGCTAAATTACTAAAACATTACTGTATGGAACCAATTGTCTGTGATGCAGAGTTTCAGAATTGCAGCCGCGTTATGTTCGATAAGAAAGATGACCGTTTCACATGGATGGTAAGTACGGTTCCAAAGGAAAATAAAATAGTTTTCTCTTATTATTCAGACAATGAAATGAGAAAGGCAGATGACGAAGGTCGTAATGCACCTTCTAAAATTGTCATGCTCGATATGGAGACAAAAAAGACAGAAACTGTTTATAAAACGAAATATTATATAGACGGAATAGCGTGTGAGGGAAAAAAACTGATATTAAGTTGTGCACCAAATGGACTTACTACCAGACAGAAACATAAAATCTATGAGGTAAATTTAGATACAAAAAAGAAAGTAAGATTGAAACTGCCTTTTTACATAATGGATCAAATGGCTATCTATGACAATGTTCTGTATTTCTTAGGCTGGAAGGGGGATACGAGGGGCATATATGCTTACAATCTTACTACAAAAAAATATGATGTTATTATGAAAGAAGTAAAAGATGAATTTATCAATGGATTTTCATTAAATTATTAGTTCGCATTTGCCTAAAAAACACCATTTAGATTTCAAATGACACCTAAATGGTGTTTTTTGACTATATAGGTGTTTTTTTGCTATACTGATTATACTTTGGTGTCTGAGTTTTGCAGAATTACAGTTATGCGTCGGATGGTATTTTAACACTAGAGCAAGTAGCAGAGGAGATTGCGAATATCCGCTTGACTGGACTGTAGTTGTTGGAGGACATACAAGGTGTTTACAGTATAAAAAAAGCAGGTGATTATTTTGAATAAAGAAGAAAAATTAGAAAATTTAAAAAAATATCTTAAAGAGCTTGGCAGTGTGGCGGTTGCTTTTTCGAGTGGTGTGGATTCGACATTTCTTATGAAAGTAGCACATGATGTTCTTGGAGAGAAAGCGGTTGCTGTTACGGCGGTGTCGTGTTCATTTCCCGAGAGGGAACTCAATGAGGCGAAGGCTTTCTGTGAGCGTGAAAATATCCGCCAGTTTATATGTGAGTCCGAGGAACTTGACATAGATGGATTTTCAAAAAATCCAAAGAACCGCTGTTATCTTTGTAAAAAGGAATTGTTTGAAAAGATTCTTGGCATAATTCATGAAAATGGCATAGAGTATGTGGCAGAGGGGTCAAATATGGATGACAATGGAGATTACCGTCCGGGGCTTCAGGCAGTTGCAGAACTTGGAATAAAAAGTCCGCTTCGTCATGTTGGTCTTTATAAGTCAGAGATTCGTGAACTTTCAAAACAGATGGGGCTTTCAACTTGGTCAAAGCCTTCTTTTGCCTGTCTTTCATCGAGATTTGTCTACGGTGAAACGATAAACAGGGAGAAATTGAAAATGGTCGAGCTGGCTGAGGATTTTCTTATGAAGTATGGTCTTTCTCAGGTGAGAGTAAGGATTCATGGAGAAAAAGAGAGTGGAATTATTGCGAGGATAGAGCTTGCCCCCGATGAGATTGAAAAGATGATGAGAGATGAAGTCAGAAAAGAGATATATGACAGATTTAAGGAAATTGGTTTTGATTATGTAGCTATGGATATGAAAGGCTACAGAATGGGCAGCATGAATGAGGTTTTGTGAGGTGAGATTTTTTGATAGAGAGTGAGATTAAGACTTTGTTAAAACAGCTTGCAGATGGCAAGAAAAATGTTGATGAAGTTATGCTTAAGTTGAAAATGGAGCCGTTTGAGGATCTTGGTTTTGCAAAGCCTGATTTCCACAGAAGTATAAGACAGGGAACTCCTGAGGTTATATACGGTGCGGGTAAGACAAAGGAACAGATTGCAAAGATAACTAAGGCATTACTTGACAGGGGACAGGAGAGAGTTTTTATTACAAGGATGAGTTTGGAGGCGGCGGAGTTTCTGGAGAAGCAGTCTGAATTGCGAATGGTACAGGATACTGAGAAAGTATTTTTTTATGATGAACTTAGTAAGATAGGACTTGTTGGAGAGTTTCCAAAACCCGATGCGAATGGAAAGATTGTTGTTGTGACGGCTGGTACGAGTGACCTGCCTGTTGCAAAGGAGGCTGTTTATACTGCAAAATATCTCGGAAATGAGGTTGTGGAACTTTTTGATGTTGGTGTTGCAGGGCTTCACAGGCTGCTTAGCAATATGCAGACGATATTTGATGCCAGAGTGATAATTGCAATAGCCGGCATGGAGGGGGCTATCGCAAGTGTTGTGGGAGGTCTTGCAGACTGTCCTGTTATCGCAGTCCCTACAAGTGTCGGATATGGTGCATCGTTTGGAGGGCTGTCTGCACTTCTTTCAATGTTAAATTCATGTGCGAGTGGTGTCAGTGTTGTGAATATTGACAATGGTTTTGGTGCTGCTTATCAGGCAAGCATGATAAATCATCTGTAAAGATAGAACGGTTTTGTAAGGCTGTCACGGTAGATTTTGATGACGGCAGAATGGAGATTTTTATGAAGGTTTTATATTTAGATCTGGGAATGGGGGCAGCCGGTGATATGCTTACCGCTGCACTGCTTGAACTTTGTCCTGATAGGGATAAGATTCTTGAGAAACTTAATTCGCTTAATATACCGGGTGTGCGTTTTGAGCGTGAGTTTATGAAAAAATCAGGAATCTGTGGAACTCATATGCATGTGCTTGTTCACGGTGTTGAGGAGGGATGTGGCAATGAGCATGGCACACATGAGCATGGTCATATTCATGAAGCACAACATGATGAACAACATGATAAACATCATATACATAATGAAAATACAGATGTTGTATCTGACAGCGAGCATGATAAACATAGTCACCATAGAGATGATGATGGTGCTAGTCATACACACACGCATCATCATACATCAATGTCTGATATAAGGGATATCGTGTCAGGACTTAATACATCTGACAAGATTAAGAAACAGATTTTAGATGTTTACGATATAATTGCTGATGCTGAGAGTAAAGTGCATGGAGAGAATGTTAGCCAGATTCATTTTCATGAGGTTGGAAATATGGATGCAGTTGCTGATGTTGCGGCAGTTTGTACTCTTATAGATGAGATTGGGGCTGAAAGGATAGTGGCATCCCCGGTTCATACTGGAAGCGGTTATGTTATGTGTGCTCATGGAAAACTTCCAGTTCCAGCGCCGGCAACAGCTCTTATTCTTAAAGGAATACCTTCTTACAGTGACGGCATAAAAGGTGAACTTTGTACTCCGACAGGTGCGGCTCTTATAAAATATTTTGCTGACAGTTTTTCGGATATGCCTGTAATGTCTGTATCTGAGATAGGGTATGGATTTGGGAAAAAAGAGTTTGAAAGACTTAACTGTGTGAGGTCATTTTTAGGGGAAGTTTATGAAGATAGAAGTAATAAATCTGTTTGTTATAATAAGAAAGAAAATGACACAAATATATGTTATCATGCAGATGAAAGTTCAAAAAGGTATGTTGAATGTGATATCCGGGGAGAAGCGAAGGATAAGATTGTCGAGCTTGCCTGTAATATAGATGATATGACTGCCGAAGAGATAGGTTTTGCTACGGAAAAGGTTTTGGAAGCAGGTGCACTTGATGTTTACACCGTTTCTGCGTATATGAAAAAAAACAGACCGGGGACTATTATCTGCTGCATATGTCATGAGGATGAGAAAGACAGATTTGTAAAACTTATCTTTAAATATACGACAACGATAGGCGTAAGGCAGTATGAATGTGACAGGTATATCCTTTCAAGAAAAACTGAAAGTATAAAGACTGCTTATGGCGATGTGAGGGTAAAAAAGTCTTCAGGTTATGGCGTACAAAGAGAAAAAATGGAATATGAGGATCTGGCGGATATTGCAGATCGCACTGTAGATGAGGACAGCTGCCGTAAATCTCTGCTTGAGATAAAACATGAGATAAATCATTGACAAATGATAATGCTCGTTTACAATTAAATTTGGGGAGGAGAGATACAAAAAGAGAGGATACATAAGATGGGAAGAAAATTAAGCGAGATGGCAAGTGGGTTAAAAGTTCATCTGACTGTCTCTTCCGGTACTGAAGAACTTGAATTTGAGACGGATATAGTTGAAGTTGGCGAGGGACATATAATAGTAGAACCCATTAAGCATGATAACAGGCTTTTGAATTTTTCTAATAGAACTATTACTAAAAATATAGTTATTGATGCTCAGCCTTTGCCTGAAAAGTATATGGATGTAGATGTAGAGATAACAACTCTTGAAAATAAGAAATATCATATAATACTTAGTGAGAACGAGGGAACTCCGATAAACAGGCGAAATGAATTCAGAGTTTATGTTGGTGATTATGTCACAGCCCAGATTGCGAATACAAATCAGTCTGTAGAGGTCATACTTAAAGATGTAAGTGTCGGAGGGTTCTCTTTGATTATTAGAAAAGAGGGCATAGATGGTATTGTAGGCTGGAAAGGTCAGGTTATAAAAGCTGTTTATTATCGCGAGGAAAATAAAAGCAAGGTGCCGATGGTGTTTATAGGGCAGGTGGTAAGAGAAGAGGATGTAGATGAGGGCAGGATTTTAGTGGGATGTAAAAATCTGAGACAGCCATTTGGAATAGAAAAATTTGTTGCAGATATGCAGAGAGAGGAATTACAGAGAAAAAATTGAGAATAATGAAATTTTTCTTAACTCGTTGTAATTAGATATGGATATATGGTATAATTCTCAGAAAGAGATTAAACTTTTAAAATTAGAAAAAAGTGAGGTTTATTATGAACGATAGAAACACAGATTTATTTTTTAATGAGGACAATGAAGAGGTAGCATTAATTACACTTAATGACGAGGATGGCAACGAGGTTGATGCTGCACTTATGGCAGTATTCCAGATTGAGGAAGTGTACAGCGATGAAGAGTTTGCTGTGCTTATGCCATTAGAGCAGGATGAAGAAGCTCTTGCAAACGGAGAGGGAGAAGTACTTATTTTCAGATATTTTGAAGATGAGGCAGGAGATCCTAACTTTGAAGCTATTGAAGACGATGAGATGGCGCAGACTGCCATTGATGTTTTTCAGGCGATGGTGGACAATGGAGATATAAAAATCCAGTTCAATACAGAAGAAGAGGTTGATGAAGATGAGGCAGAAGAAGCTGCTGAAGGTGCAAACTCAATTGATCTTGGTGACGTTGTTGTTCATCTTGATGATTACGATAAGTAGTCTGATATTCGGATTTAAAAGACATAGGTTTAAAACTATCATAGGGGCATCGTTAAGGTGTCCCTTTTAAATTTAAGATATGGGGGAGATTTAGATGAATTTTAGAACAGTCGATGAATTTGAAAATTTTGATTTTAATGAAGCACATATAAGTGGGATAGAGAATAGAAGTGGTCATATATTTCTGATGCTTGACAATGTTATGATCAAAGCTAACAATTCCTGTAACAGGGATATCCGTGAGATGAGGACAAATGATCTTGTATTGAAGCTGCAGGACGGAAATATTACTTCATTTATAAAAGAGGGAGTAAAAGTTTATAATGCCGATGGCGTATTTCAAAGAGAGATACCTGACGAGATAATTCCAACAGAAAAGTATCAGGAAACATTTGATATGCTTTTTGATAAGTATATGCTTGAGGTGACGGTTAAAAGAGATGAGACTTCAGGCGAAAATACTTATGAGTTTGAGATTGAATATGAGGAATTTTCATATCTGCTTGTGGTGAAAGCTGTACATGATACGGAGGAGTGGGACAGGTTTATGAATAAGTAGAGATTTTTTACTTGACATATCTGCAAGCAATTTAGTATCATATTGAAAGGTAAAGACTGAGAAAAAGAGGAGTACACATTGTAGTCTGTTAGAGAGAATGGTTCACTGGCTGAAAGACCGTTTGGGTACGAAAATGTGGAAGGTAGCTTTGGAGTTGTGGATATGAAATCCGTTTTTGGGACAAAACGGTCACTAGTATTCAACGGGTAATTCCGTTAAAGATGTAGAGATGATATTTAAACAAAGGTAAGCTGCATTTATTTATTATGCAGTAATGATAGTTTAAACATTAAAAAAGGTGGTACCGCGTGTATTGTTTATTCGCCCTTTATCCGTATTTATACGGGTAAAGGGCTTTTATATTTTATGAGGTATTATCGTTATTGTTTTGCAAATATCGTTAAATATAAATTCAGAAAGGAAAAATTTATCATGGCAAAAGAATTAGAGAAAAACTATAACCCTGCCGACATTGAGAAAAGAACTTATGATAAGTGGCTTGAGAAAAAATATTTTCATGCAGAAGTAAACAGAGATAAGAAACCGTTTACTATTGTTATGCCACCACCAAATATCACAGGACAGCTTCATATGGGACACGCCCTTGACAATACTTTGCAGGATATCCTCATCCGTTTTAAGCGTATGCAGGGATATGAGGCTTTATGGGTTCCGGGAACAGATCATGCATCTATTGCGACAGAGGCAAAGGTTGTTGAGAAACTTGCAAAAGAGGGAATAAAAAAGGAAGATATCGGACGAGAGAAGTTCCTTGAGCACGTATGGGACTGGAAGAGGCAGTACGGCGGTCGTATTGTTGAACAGCTTAAAAAGATCGGTTCTTCATGTGATTGGGACAGAGAGCGTTTCACAATGGACGAGGGATGTTCTAAGGCAGTAAAGGAGGTTTTCGTAAAACTTTACAACAAAGGACTTATCTATCGTGGTGAGAGAATAATCAACTGGTGTCCTCATTGTCTTACATCTATATCAGATGCGGAGGTTGAGTATGAGGATCAGGCAGGACATTTCTGGCATCTTCGTTACAAGACAACAGATGGAACAGGTTATATCGATCTTGCTACAACAAGACCTGAGACACTTCTCGGTGATACGGCAGTAGCTGTAAATCCAAAAGATGACAGATATAAGGATATGGTCGGAAAGATGCTCGACCTTCCTATCGTACATCGTCAGATACCTATTATCGCAGATGAGTATGTAGATATGGAATTTGGTACGGGTGTTGTTAAGATTACACCGGCACATGACCCTAACGATTTTGAGGTAGGACTCCGCCACAATCTTGAAGTTATAAATGTACTCACTGATGATGCAAAGATAGTTGCAGATTATCCTAAGTATGCCGGAATGGACAGATATGAGGCAAGAAAAGCAATCGTGGCAGACCTTGAAGCAGAAGGAGCACTTCTTAAAGTGGAAGACCATGAGCATAATGTAGGTACCTGCTACCGTTGCCATACAACTGTTGAGCCTAGAGTATCAAAACAGTGGTTCGTTGCAATGGAAAAACTTGCAAAACCTGCTATCGAGGCAGTTAAAAAAGGTGATACAAAGTTTGTTCCACCTCATTTTGATAAGACATATTATCATTGGTTAGAAGGAATAAGAGATTGGTGTATCTCTCGTCAGCTCTGGTGGGGACATAGAATTCCTGCATTTTATTGTGATGACTGTGGAGAACTTGCAGTTACTAAAGAAGATAGCTGCACTTGTCCAAAATGTGGTAAGCCTATGCGTCAGGATCCTGATACACTTGATACATGGTTTTCATCTGCACTCTGGCCATTTTCTACACTTGGATGGCCTGACAAGACAGAGGAGATGGATTATTTCTACCCTACAAGCACTCTTGTAACGGGATATGATATCATATTCTTCTGGGTAATCCGTATGATGTTCTCAGGACTTGAGCATACAGGAAAAGTTCCATTTGATACAGTTCTTATCCACGGACTTGTAAGAGACAGTCAGGGAAGAAAGATGAGTAAATCACTTGGAAACGGTATTGACCCATTAGAGGTTATTGATAAGTATGGTGCAGATGCACTTCGTTTTACACTTGTTACAAACAACGCGCCGGGAAATGATATGCGTTTCTACTGGGAGAGAGTTGAGGCAAGCCGTAACTTTGCAAATAAGGTATGGAACGCTTCAAGATTTATCATGATGCATCTTGGAGACAACGAGATTACAACACCTGCATATGACACTCTCAAAGTTGAGGACAAGTGGATATTATCAGCAGTAAACACACTTGCAAAAGAAGTTACTGACAATATGGAAAAATATGAACTTGGTGTAGCCGTTCAGAAGATAAATGACTTTGTATGGACAGAGTTCTGTGACTGGTATATCGAGTTTGTAAAACCTAGACTTTTTGCAAAGGATGAGGATAAAGAGTCAGCAAACGCTGCATTCTGGACACTTAAGACAGTGCTTATCAACTCACTTAAATTACTTCATCCGTTCATGCCGTTTATCACAGAGGAAATCTTCTGTACTCTTCAGTCAGAGGAAGAATCTATCATGATCTCAAACTGGCCTGAATTTAAGGAAGAATGGGATAATAAAGTTGCCGAAAACAAAGCAGAGCTTATGAAAGCACTTACAAGAGGAATAAGAAATAGAAGAAGTGAGATGAACGTGGCACCATCGAGAAAAGCTAAGGTATATATCGTAGCAGATGATGATGATACAAAAGAGACACTCACATCACTTATACCATCATATAAACACCTTATCTCAGCGTCAGAAGTACAGGTACAGTCTGACAAGACAGGCATCGAGGACAACGCAGTATCAGTAGTTATAGACAAAGCAACGATTTATATGCCACTTGCAGACCTTGTAGACCTCGCAAAAGAAAAAGAGCGTCTTGAGAAAGAAAAGAAACGCCTCGAGGGTGAGCTTAAGAGAGTAAACGGAATGCTTAGCAATGAGAAATTTATGAGCAAAGCACCGGAAGTAAAGATAAATGAAGAAAAAGCAAAACTTGAAAAATATCAGGCAATGATGAGTAAAGTAGAAGAAGAACTTGCTGCTCTGTAAATAATAAGTATTATTGTTATGAGCAAATAACAGGGCGGATTGCGAATATCCGCTTGCCTATAAAGCTGTGAAACATAATCATATGTGTATTCACAGCTTTTTTGTTATAATAAAGATATAGATAAACTCAGACAAACCCCAGCGTTGATACCAAAATCGGGAAATTCATTCCCCTACTTGCATTTACAGGTCAACTAATATATAATTTTCTTATAGTAGCGGTATTATACATATTATCGTTATAAATTCATGGCGAAACCCCATAGGCTTGCCAGTGGGAGTAGTCAGTAGCAAGGAAGGGAGGAGGGTATCATGGAAGATAAAGCAAATGCAGAGGTTCTTGGTGGAGGAGAGATTACGTTTTCAGATGATGAATCTGAGGCGTATCTTTGTATAATTACAACGGATAAGACGAAATCTGATTACACGGTCGATGATCTTAAAGAGAGATTGCGTCAGGCGGGTGTTGTAAATGGAATCGATGAAGCGGAATTGAAAAAAGTAATAGATGAAAGAATCTACAATATACCTGTTAAAGTTGCCGATGGGAAAAAGGCAGTTGATGGAGTCGATGGATGGTATGAATTTTTGTTTCAGACAGAGATTGACACCAAACCTAAGATACTGGCGGACGGTTCTGTGGATTATTCAGAGTATGGAGATGTTCCTACGGTTGAGGAGGGGCAGACGGTAGTCATATATCATCCTGCTATACCATCTGAGGATGGTGTTTCAGTAAAGGGTGAAACAATCATTGCAAAAAAAGGCAAAGAACTTGCGAGGTTAAACGGCAGAGGATTTATATATGACAGTGAAAAGAAGGAGTATCGTGCAAAGTACGATGGAAAGATAACATACCGCGATAACAAGCTGCAGATAGAACAGGAACTTCTTATAGAAGGTGATGTTTCATTTACGACTGGTGATGTTACATTTCAAAATGATATTCATATCCGTGGAAATGTGCTTACCGGAGTAAAGGTTATATCTGAGAGGGGCAATATTATTGTAGATGGGTATGTTGAGTCAGCTACACTTAAAGCCAAAAAAGATATAGTTCTTAAAAATGGAATGCAGGGAAATGGAAAGGGATATCTTGAGGCTGGAGGAGATGTGACGGGCAAATTTTTCGAGCAGGTTCAGATAAAGTGTGCAAAAGATATAAATGCAAATGCTATTATGAACTCGGAAATCGAGTGTGGGCAGGATGTAATTGTATCAGGAAAGTATGGCATTATTATCGGTGGAAAGGTGTCTGCGACAAGGTATATCCATGCAACGATAATAGGAAATATGTCGGAAGTAAAGACGACATTATGTGCAGGTGTGGATGGAGATCTGTTTGCTCTGCTTACCAAATGTGAGCAGGATATATCTGAAATTGGAAAAGAACTTGCAAAAGTCACAAATGTACTTGGTCAGGTTCAGGTGCTTATTGAAAAAACAGACCGCTCAGATCTTCTTCAAAAGAAAATGGCACTTATGCGTACCAAAATTGAGAAAGATACAAAGCTTAGTGAACTTACAAAAAAGAAACAGGATATTGTTGAGAAGATGGGGAAAGCCAATCTTGCAAAAGTTACTATTGAAAAGGTTATATATCCGGGAAATGTAATTACTATAAATGGTGTAAAAGTAGTTGTAACCGAAGAACAGAAACATGTGGAATATGCAAGACGAGGTGCAGGAATTATAGTGTATAATATAGGGGAATGATTAAATAATTTGTCGCAACTTGCGGCGGATAATAGTTGATGAATATCGGGAGGTAGTGTAGTATGGATTTTGAAGCTGAGTTGGCAAAATTTCAGCCAAGTTTGGAGATTGATCAGGCAGAGGATGCTATTTATGGAAATAATACGACTGATGTTACAGATTTGCTTCAGAGTATTTTAAAGGACAACCAAAGTGGTAAGAATACTAAAAAAAATAAATCAGCAGGATGGGTGGAAGAGTAATGAATTGTCCAAGATGTAATGCCAATGTAGCTTTTAAGAAAAATAGGTGTGATAATTGTGGTCAGGATCTTAAGAATTATCGCAGGGTTGTCAGTCTGTCAAATATTTATTATAACAAGGGATTGTCACAGGCAAAGGTTAGGGATTTGTCAGGAGCTATTTCATCTTTAAAACTTAGCTTACAATTTAATAAGTTAAATACAAATGCAAGAAACCTGTTAGGTCTTATATACCTGGAAGAGGGCGAAATAGTATCAGCCTTAAGTGAGTGGGTTATAAGTAAGCATTATCAGTCAGAAAACAATGATGCAGAGGATTATATCAAACTGATACAATCAAATCCAAATAAACTTGAAACATATAATCAGACTATCAGAAAGTATAATTCTGCATTGAATTCTGCAAAGCATGGTGATGAGGACATGGCGATTATACAGCTTAAAAAAGTTGTAAATCTGAATCCAAAATTTATCAGAGCAAATCAGCTTTTAGCTTTGCTTTATATGATGACAGGAAAAAAGGACAACAAGGTTAAGGCATTAAAACTTCTCAGAAATATAAGCAAGATTGATGTTACCAATACAACAACATTGCGTTATATGAAAGAGTTATCGGATGTTCATCTCAGGGGTGAAAGTCCGAAAGTACAGCCAAAGCCAGTCAAAAAAGAACCTGAAAGAAGGACTTTACCGAAGGTAGATCCTGATGCGTACAAGACGATCACTCCGTATAAAGAGGAAAAACCGTCGATCATGCCGTTTATAAATATTGTTTTGGGTATTGTCATAGGACTTGCTCTCATGTATTTTTTGATAATTCCTCATATGAAATCAAATGAGGTACAGAGTGCCAATGATAATTTTAAACAGTATAGCGAACAAAAGGCCGCAGATGATAGTGATTCATCTTCACTGAAAAGCAAAAATGAGTCACTTCAGAAAGAGATTGATGGCTTGAAGAGCCAGCTTAAGGAAATTCAGGGTGATCTTAATACTGATGATGGTAAGACGATCCTTGATGTGTATAATGAACTTTTTAGTTCAGCAAGTTCATATCTTGCAAATGATACAGAAAATGCTGCTAAAAAGTTGTTAGATATTGATGAGAATACACTTAAGGACGATTATGCAAAAAAGGTGTACAGCAGAATAAAAGAAAGTACATTTGCCGCTATGTCAGAAAAATTATATCAGCAGGGATATACTTATTATGATAGTGGTGATTATGGAAATGCGATAAAGACATTAAAGGAAGCTGTTAAGTATGATGAGACAAATGTCAAGGCGATATATTTCCTTGGCAGAGGTTTCCAAAAACAGCAGAAATATGAGAAAGCAAAGACATATTATGACACTATTGTAAATGATTATCCTGATTCGGATAAAGTGGCACTTGCAAAATCAAAGTTAGCAGAGATGGGATATTAGTATTTGAGTTCTCATGTTGTGATAAAGACAGAAGTCTGTCGTTTATGTAATCTTTATGATTACATTACGACAGACTTTTTATGTTACAGGAAAATGCTCGTAACAAAGCGGATCGCAAATATCCGCTTGAGCAGAGATTATTTTTATCAATAATTAAAAAGAAAGGAAAAAGGATTATGGATATGATGCATTATGAAATCAAGGGTGACTGTCTGGTGGTCTATATCAAAGATGATCTTGATCATCATGCAGTTACTTATCTGAGGGAGACATCTGACCGGCTTATTGAAGCGGGAAATGTTAAAAATATTATTTTTGACTTTAAGGATGTGAATTTTATGGACAGTTCAGGTATAGGACTTATTATGGGGCGTTATAAAAAAGTTATGTTTATCGGTGGAAAAGCAGCTGTGACAAATGTAGGCAAGGCAGTTGATAAAATATTTAGGGTGTCAGGCTTATATAAAATTATAAAAAAATATGATACGATTCAGGAGGCGTTTTATGAGAATAGAATTTGAGAGCTGTTCACAGAATGAAGCATTTGCAAGAACTGTTGTTGCGGCGTATATAACGAGGCTTAATCCTACGCTTGAAGAATTGTCGGATGTAAAGACTGCCGTTTCTGAGGCTGTTACAAATGCTGTTATACATGGGTATGAATCGGGGCCGGGAAGAATTTTTATGACATGTGATATACATAATAATGAGGTTGAGATAGAAATAGAAGACTTTGGAGTTGGTATTGCTGACATTGACAAAGCGATGGAGCCACTTTATACAACAAGACCAGAGTGGGAACGCTCTGGAATGGGATTTGCTTTTATGGAGGCCTTTATGGACGAGATGAGAGTCGAGTCTGAGGTTTCAAAAGGGACAAAAGTGTTTATGAAAAAGAAAGTTGGGGCAAAATAGCATGCAGGATGAAATAAAGTGTTTGCTAAAGAAAGCCAGGGCAGGTGACAGAGAGGCAAGAAGTGAGATTGTTGAAAAGAACATGGGACTTGTCTGGAATGTTGTACGACGATTTACCGGCAGAGGATACGAGGCAGATGATATATTTCAGATTGGATGCATAGGATTGATAAAAGCTATTGATAATTTTGACATGAGTTTTAATGTCTGTTTTTCGACTTATGCTGTCCCGATGATAATGGGGGAGATCAAGAGATTTTTAAGGGATGATGGAATGATAAAAGTTAGCAGAACACTTAAGGAGAATGCTTGGAAGATAAAACAGGCATCTGAAAAATTAAGTCATAAATATGGAAGAAATGCAACGATAAGTGAGATTGCTGCAGTAACGGAACTTTCGGAGGAAGATATAGTGCTGGCACTTGATGCGAATGTTGAGGTTGACTCGATCTACAAAAATGTGTACAGGGATGATGGAAGAGAGGTAATGCTTGTTGACCAGATCGTTGCAAAGGAAACTATATGTGACAGAGAAAAGGAGAAAGTGTTAAATCATATTCTTATTGATAATCTTATAAAAAAATTAAAAGGAAGAGAGAAAAAACTTATCGAATACAGATATTTTAAGGAGATGACGCAGACACAGATAGCAGATAAACTTGGAATCAGTCAGGTTCAGGTCAGCAGGCTTGAAAAAAAGATTTTAAAACGGATGTATGTAGAATTAAATTCATAATATGAAAGTCTATTTTATGAATAAAGAAAAAATAATAAGCCATACTACTGTTATCACGAAAACAAAATGGAGGTTTGTTGATATGATGAGAAACAGAGGATGGCTTATTGCCGTTATTATAGGAATCGCACTTATGACAACTGTTTGCTACTGTACGATACAAAAAAATACACGCACTGAGTATACAAATGGAAGAATAATTTAGTTGAGTGGGAGGATAATGTGAAAAATAAAATTTTTCACATCCAAGATTTGTGTCGGCGCACACTTGACATAAACTTGATATGCACAAAAAATGTGCGCAGAAATGGGGATTAGTATGAGTCAGGTTGAAAATAAAACAATTTATATAAAAGCCTCACAAAGTAAGCAGGTTTCTAATAAGAGAATAGTGATTTCTGATGTGCTTGATATTATCTCACTTGACAATGATGCCGTAAAGCGTGTAGGAGATGTAGTTCTTCATACTGTAAAAGGAGACAAGAACGAAAAAGTGATTTTTTCAATTACAAAAGTGATAAATCTGATACAGAAGGAGTGTCCTGCATTTAGTATTGTGAACATAGGTGAACCGGACTTTGTGGTAGAGTACAAAATGCCTGTGAAACCAAATCCGGCATGGGAGTATACAAAGCTTGCGATAACCTGCATAATAGTATTTTTCGGGGCAGCATTTACTATTATGACATTCAATACAGATGTAAGTGTCGGAGATGTTTTTGACGACTTTTATAAGATAGTTAAGGGTGTTGACAAAAGTTCGGGAAGTATACTTGAATTATCGTATAGTATAGGTATACCGATAGGAATCTTATGCTTTTACAATCATTTTAAAAGCGACAAAGTACATGATGATCCGACACCGGTTCATATAGAAATGCGAAAATATGAGGAAGATATGAATAAGGCTATCATAAAAGATGCAGACAGAGAGGAAACAATAAGAAAATAAATTTTTTATCGGTGTATCATAATGTGGTGCAGGCAGGGGATTTTTGATGCCGGTATCAGGAATGGAGAAAAAGATGGATATTATACAGGAAGTGGCACTAGCCATAATAGGCTTTGCAGGTGGAGTTTCTGTTGCGGCGGGGACATTTGCACTTATTACTGCACTTGGAATAGTGCCAAGACTTGCAGCAAGAATGGGAGTTGCCGAACATGTGTATAAACTCGAAAGTGCCATAGCGCTTGGCGGAACTATAGGAAGTCTTTTGTCTGTATATCATTTTCCGATGAGGATAGGAGATGTAGGTATAGTAATATTTGGTATATTTGCAGGAATATTTGTAGGCTGTCTTTCAATGGCACTTGCAGAGGCAGTAAAAGTATTTCCGGTATTGTGTCAGAGAATAAATCTGACTTACGGGATTTATCTGCTTATAGTAATGATGGCAGCAGGAAAATGTCTTGGAACATTATATCAGATGTACTTTGAGTGGAATGGAAAGTGAGGTTTAATATGAATGAAAAAAATAGCAATGAGCCAAATATAGGAGCAGTCTTAAACGAGAAGGATAAAAATAAACAGAAAGAAATGTATAACAAATATGTGGAAAATATGACACCAAAGTCAAACGGATGGCTTAACTGTCTTAAAGCGTTTCTTGTCGGAGGTGCGATATGCTTACTCGGAGAAATCCTGAATAATGTTTATGCATCATTTGGAAACGATAAAGAAATCTCAGGAATGTATACGACAATAACGCTGGTAGGAATAAGTGTAATCCTTACAGGATTTAACCTTTACCAAAAACTCGGTCAGTTTGCAGGAGCTGGAAGTGTCGTGCCGATAACAGGATTTGCAAATTCGGTAGTATCACCGGCGATTGAATATCAGGCAGAAGGTGATGTGTTTGGTGTAGGCTGTAAGATATTTACGATATCGGGACCAGTTATTCTTTATGGGATATTCAGCAGTTTTTTACTTGGAGTCATATACTGGATAATGAATATGTGAAATTATCTCAAAATAAAAGGGCAAATGTTGATTTTGTCCTTTTTGCTTTTGAAAATTTGTTGTGAAAAGTAAACAAAAGAAAAAATAAAATATGTGAAAAATGCAGATAGAAAAAGCAAATCTGTTATGATACCATACGTGCAGGACTTTAGAACTGCATAGGTTTTTAAAGTAATACATTATTATATTTAAGGGGGAGTTTAGATGTGGTCTAGGATTGAACTAAAGACACAAGCAAAGAATCTTTTAAAACTTAATTATTGGATGTTTGTACTTGGGGGTATCATACTTTCATTTGTTACAGCAGGAAATGTAAGCGGCGTAGGAAGGTCAAATTTCAATTTTGGAAAAAAGAGTACAGATTTCAATGAAATTGGAAGAAATGTCGGAGATGCTATATCAGGTGGGGATATGTCGTCACATGATCTAAGTGATTGGACAAATATGATTGCAAAGAATATTACACCGTCATTTGCAGCAGCATTTTCGGCAGTACTGATAGGTGGTATAATTATTGCAGTAATCGTGGGATTGCTCGGTGTAGCGTTGTCTGCCTTTATTTTTGGGCCTATTGAGGTAGGGGCAAAAAGATTTTTTAACAGAAGTTATGAAGCAAGATGTGATATGAGAGAGATATCATATGCATTTAAGAGCAATTATCTGAATATAGTAAAGATAATGTTCTTTAAGGGGTTATTTACATTTTTGTGGACATTGCTTTTCATTGTTCCCGGAATAGTAAAGAGATATGAGTATTCGATGGTTCCATATATCCTCAGTGAAAATCCTGATATGGATATGCAGAAAGCATTTGATGAGAGTAGAAGACTTACATATGGTCAGAAATGGCAGATGTTTGTACTTGACCTTTCATTTATAGGCTGGGGAATATTAAGTTCACTGACATTCGGTTTACTTGGAATATTTTTTGTATCGCCATATACATATCTTACAAAGGCAGGTCTTTATCGCCGTTTGAGAGGATATAATGATTATCAGTATTAGGAATAAATACATATTGGCAGCTTGCAACACAGTATACAGCCGTAAAGGGGGATGCTCCTCTCTTTGCGGTATCTGTCTGCATTAACTTTGTTTATAAAACCGCATATCAAAATCTTGATAAAAAATATGAAAAAAATGTTGACAAAACAAAACTCATATGCTATTATTAAATAGTCGCGTGTGAGCGAACATCTATATAGGGGTGTAGTTCATCGGTAGAATAAGAGTCTCCAAAACTCCAGAGGAGGGTTCGATTCCTTCCACCCCTGTTATTAAAAAGTCTATCCAATATGGGATAGACTTTTTTCGTATGTGAATTTATATATGTTTATAATTGATAAAGGTATATATTTGTTTTTAGAAAGCGAGGCAGAGGAAATGAATACAAGGCAATCTTTTTATGATGTCAGTTCTTTTTACAATAAAAAGGCAGTATTGAAATGTAGTTTTAAAGGGATGAGATACCAGGTTCAGGGTGTTTCAAAAGAAGACGATGAGAAAGTTTTACAGGCTGATGTGTGGCCAGAGCCTTTTTGTTATGAAAAGACACCGCTTGACTTTCATACGATAAAGGAATTTGAGTATAGCGAAAAAGGACTTGATCGCGCTTATGAATGGATATGCAGTCAGTATGATTCAAGGAAAGAAGAATGGGATTTTGCACTTAAAAACCCACTTGATAAAGCGAGACAGATGGGAATTATGGATTGACACAAACTTGATATGCACAAAAAACGTGTGCAGAAATGAGGGATTTTATGGATTATAAAAAATATCTTATAGAAGGTTTTTGCCCGGTTGATAAATATCATTGTCTTATGCCAGTAGAGTATGAGAGTGATGAGGAGGATGGAGTTATTGTCGGATATCACAAAAAGAGAATGGTGTGCAGGCATGCTTTAGCCGGTAAGTGTGAAGAAGAGGATAAATGTAAATTTTTTGAAGATGCACCTGAGACACTTGATAAAGATGAAAAGTGGTATGAGCAGTGACTTAGTTAGATGTTTATAAAACGATTTTAAAAACAACTATAATAGCATAGAATAAGAGGATGGAAATATGATTTTACTTGTTGGTATAAATGCAAAATACATTCATTCAAATCTTGGAATATATTGTATTCATGCATATGCAAGAAAACACGGCATAAATGAACAAGATTTTCAGATAAAAGAGTATACTATAAATCAGGATGTGGATTTTATTCTGGGAGATATATATCTTAAGAAACCTGAGATGATAGGATTTTCATGTTATATATGGAATATCGATTTTGTAACTGAGATTACAAAAGAACTTAAGAAAATCATGCCCGATGTACCCGTGTGGCTTGGTGGTCCCGAGGTTTCATATGACAGTGATATGCAGCTTAAAAAATATCATTGGGTTGATGGTATCATAGCAGGGGAAGGTGAGATTACATTTTATGAAATGATAAATCATTATTTGTCCGGCAGCAATGATGGCAGTTTCGATAAAACTAATATATCTTTGGCGGATATAAAGGGAATTGTTTACCGTGATGGAAAGAACAATATTGTTTCAAATGCTGCAAGACCGAGAATGTGTATGGATGATATACCATTTCCATATACAGAGGATGCGGGATTTAATATTGAGTCACTTAAAAATAGGATAATATATTATGAGACAAGTAGAGGATGTCCTTACGGATGCAGTTATTGTCTGTCGTCGGTTGACAAAAAAGTCAGATTTAGAAAATGGGAACTGGTCGAAAAAGAACTTAAGTTTTTCCTCGATATGAAAGTGCCACAGGTAAAGTTTGTTGACAGGACATTTAATTGCGATCATGAGCACACAATGAAGATATGGAAATATATAAATGAAAATGATAATGGTGTTACAAATTTTCATTTTGAACTTTCAGCTGAACTTCTGACGGATGAGGAGATAGATTATGTAAGTAATTTAAGACCTGGACTTGTTCAGTTTGAGATTGGAGTTCAGACGGCAAATAGTGAAACACTTAAAGCGATACACAGAAATCCTGATCTTACAGTATTAAAGCAAAAAGTATCAAAAATAAGAGAAAAAAGAAATATTCATCAGCATCTCGATCTTATAGTAGGACTTCCATATGAGGATTACGAGTCTTTTAGAAATTCATACAATACTGTTTATCAAATGAAACCGGATCAGCTTCAGCTTGGTTTTTTAAAGGTTTTGAAGGGGTCTCCTATATATTATGACAGGGAAGAGTTTGGAATAGTATATCAGGATAGAGCACCATATGAAGTGCTTTTTACAAAGTGGGTATCATATGATGATGTTTTAAAATTAAAGCGTGTTGAAGATATGACGGAGCGTTATTATAACAGTTTACAGTTTGAGGCATCACTTCCGTTTATGATATCATTTTTTGATACACCATTTGATTTTTTTATGAGCCTCGGAAATTATTACCATGAGATGAAATATGAAGGAATACATCAATCAAGACTTCAAAATTATGAGATACTTCTTGAATTTGCAGTTGAAAAATGTGGTATTGATGATGAAAAGCGTGTTATACTTGAACAGTTTATCATATATGATCTGTATGCAAGAGAAAATCTTAAGAATAGGCCAAAGTTTATAAAATGGCAGTCTGAGATACAAAAAGATGAGGTGAGAGAATTTTACCAAAAAGAGGAACAAAGTCACAGATACCTTTTGGGATATGATGGAAATGACTGGAAACAGCTTCATAGGATGACACATTTGCAGCAGTTTGAGATAAATATATTAAAATATATAGAGACAGGAATTATTGAAAATAAAAAAAGCAGACTTTTGTTTGATTATAAAAACAGAAGTCCACTTGATTATCAGGCAGGTATTTATTTGGTTTAGTAATTCTGGAGCATATGTACAAGTTTTTCGGCTATGGAGTCTTTAAGATAGGCATCAGATGACTGTATTTTGTTGATGAGCTGCTGTACCTTGTCAATATCATTGTTTTTAAGATATATTTTTGCAAGACCGGTATAGCAGCCTGATATATCACAGTTAAGTGTATTTACTGCATATTCAAATATTTGTTTTGCTTCGTTTGTAAAACCGCGCTCAAGAAGATATGTACCCCATTTATTTAACAGGCTTAAAAACTTCAGATAGTTCTGGTCATAAACTGACAGGATTTCAAAATTTCCACGGCCATATGCCAGTTTTATATCAGTGTTTGTCATTCCTGAGAGATTTATCATTTTTTTGGATAGTACAGTGTTTATATCCTGCTGTATCTGAAGAAGTTCGGCATCATTTGTCTGTTCGTTAAATGGCAGCAGGGATTTATCCACAGATATATAATCAAGTGCTGAGATATCTTTGTTTCTGGAGAAGTCTGCCTCGTGTTCACGCCGCCAGAAATCTTTGTTTTGTGTTTCGGCACTGTCCTGTTGTTTTAGCTTGACGCGAAGCCACAATAAGAATACAATAAAGCATATAAAAAATACAGGCATTGTTTTTTCCTTTCAATATGGTAGTGATATTGCATTGTCTGAATAAAATCGGAGGTTATATTATAGTGAACTTTTTTAACAGAAAAAATCAGCAAAAGATTGCGGCAGTTATATGTGTAATTCTGGTTATAGCAATGGTTCTGCCAATTGTACTCCAATATTTACAGTAATTGCAAAATACTATGTATGAAATACTATGTATATGATATATTTTATAGGTATGTAAAAGAGCCAAAGAGTCGGAAAGTGCTAATGAGAATTTTATTTATTTCTCTGTGCGGATGCTTTGACTCTTTAATCTTATATACATGTTTTTGCTATTTGTCAAAATATGACAAAACACATATATTAAGAATACTCAATAAGAAAATAAATGTCAATCGATAGTAAAGTGAAAAATGAAAAGGTAAGTGGGAATATTATGGCTAAAAAGAATAAAAAAACAAGGATTATTATTTTGGAGGCATGTCTGTGTATTTTGTTTATATGCCTGATAGCTGTGGGCGTTGTAAAAGCAAAGATTATAGATAATAAGCTTATCGCTCAGGGGGCAAACATAAGTGGTGTTGATATAGGCGGTCTTACAAAGAAACAGGCAGAGAAGAAAATTGATAAGTATATATCAGAACTGAAAAACAGGGAGATTACGATAAGGTACGGAAATGATGAGAAAGACACTAAGGCAACATTTGAAAAACTTGGATTTTATGTAGAAGATAATGATTATGTGGAAGCAGCATACAGTATAGGCAAAAAGGGAAACATATTTAAGCGTTTTAAAGAACTTATCTCAGTTAAAAAGAAGGATGTGACATACAATTTAAAGACCGGGGTTGACAGAAATGTTCTTAAAAATTATATAACATTGAAAAGTAGGATTCATAATAAAAAAGTTATTAATTCAGAGCTTAAAATGGTTAAAGGAAGACCCAGGGCAACTAAAGACCAATCGGGAATGAAAGTTAATATAGAAGATACAACAGATGCTTTTTATAAAAAAATTTCAGGAAACGTTAAGGATAAAAGTCTTACACTTAATGCTGTTGTAAAGATTAAAAAACCTAAGTATACAAAGAAAATGTATTCGAAATGTAAAGATCTGCTTGGAGAATATTCTACTGATTACAGTTCTTCGACATCGGACAGATGTAATAATATTCAGACAGCAGCAGGTCGTATAAATGGAACTATTCTTTATCCTGGACAGGTCTTTTCAACGGTTAAAGTTATAAAAGACAGAACACAGGAGAATGGATATAAAGCGGCTCCTGAATATTCAGGTGGTAAAGTGGTAGCCGGTGTTGGCGGTGGTGTGTGTCAGGTGTCAACAACATTGTATAATGCGGTTATAAATGCGGAATTAAAGGTGGTTGAACGTTCACCACATTCAATGGTTGTGCATTATGTTAATGTTTCAAGAGATGCAGCAATATCGGGAAATTATAAGGATTTGAAATTTAAAAATAATACAAAATCTCCCATTTATATAGCTGCGTCGGCAAAAGGGGGAATCCTTTCTTTTAAAATATATGGAGAGGATACAAGAAATAAAAAAAGAAAGATTGCATTTGAATCTGAGATTGTTGAGGAAAAACAGCCTCAGGGAGAGGTTGTTACAGTAGATGCTACAAAACCATCAGGTTACAGAGAGATAACTCAGTCCGCACATACAGGATATAATGCCAGACTTTGGAAAGTAATTTATATAAATGGTGTGGAGAAAAAGAGGGTTCTTGTAAATACAAGCTCATATAACGCTGAACCACAGCATGTAACTATCGGAAAACAGAGTGTTGTTAAGAAAGAAGAAAATAAAAAAAGTGATAGAGGACAGAGTGATAAAAAAGATAACGATAATGAAGAGTAGATAAGATTTTATAATAGCTTGTAATCACTGTTTGGTGTACTTGAACAGTGGCAGGTAAGTCAAGGAAAGGAATAAACATAAAGATGGAAATAGGAAAAGTACCTGAGAATGTTTTAAAAAGAGCAGTATTTAAACAGATAAGACACAGGCGGGATGAGGTTATCCTGCATCCAGGAGTCGGGGAGGATTGTTCAGCAGTTGCAGTTGGTGATGATGAAGCACTTGTGTTTTCAACAGATCCGATAACAGGCACAGATAAGGGCATAGGAAATCTTGCAGTTCATATTACGGCAAATGATCTTGCGTCAAGTGGGGCAGAACCAATAGGAATAATGACTACAATAATTCTTCCTGATGGAACAAGAGAGATAAAATTGAGAAAAATAATGGAAGAGATAGAGGTGGCATGCGCCGCATTAAAGATAGAAGTGATGGGTGGTCATACTGAAATTTCAGATGCTGTAAACAGGCCTATAATAAATGTGACAGGCGTCGGAAAAGTAAAAAAGGGAAAGCTTGTTTCAACTGGTGGTTTGAAACCAGGGGATGAGATAGTTATGACAAAGTGGGCAGGTCTTGAGGGTACCTCAATAATTGCTGCTGAGAGAGAAGAAAAACTTCTTGAAACATTACCACAGGAACTTGTCGATGTTGCAAAAGGATTTAAAGATTATCTTTCTGTCATTCCTGAATCAAAGATAGCCATGGAAGTTGGTGTAAGTGCGATGCATGATGTTACCGAGGGTGGAGTTTTTGGGGCGCTCTGGGAACTTGGTGAGGCTTCAGGGGTTGGTATTACGGCGCATCTTGACAAAATTCCTATAAAACAGGAAACTATAGAAGTTTGTGAGGTGTTTCATATTAACCCTTATATGCTTATATCAAGTGGCAGCATGATGATAGGCTGTGAGAAAGGTAATCTTTTAGTTGAGAAATTAAATGAGGCAGGCATAAATGCGGCAGTCATAGGAAGGGCGACTGAGGGAAATGACAGGATTATAGTAAGCAGAGATGAGACAAGGTATATAGGACCTGCGGGAAGTGATGAGCTTTATAAGATTTAGATTGCATAGCATTATGAGCAAGTAGCTTTTCACACCAAAGATTTGTGTCTGTGCACACTTGACACAAACTTGATATGCACAAAAAACGTGTGCAGAAATGAGGGTTTTTATGAACAGTGATTTAAGAGAAAAGATTTTGAATACGATAAGTAAGAACAGCCGTTATACTACTAAGGAACTGGCGGCGATGCTTGGCAGTGATCAAAAGACCGTTGAAGATGAGATCAGGCTGATGGAGGAGGAAAATGTTATCTGTGGATATCCTACTCTTATCAACTGGGACAAGACTGACTGTGAGAAGGTAACGGCGCTTATTGAGGTTAAGGTGACACCTCAGCGTGATATGGGATTTAACAAGGTTGCTGAGAGAATATACAAGTTTGACGAGGTAGAGAGTGTATATCTTATGTCGGGTGGTTTTGATCTTACTGTTACAATCTCAGGTAAGAGCATGAAAGAAGTCGCGAGATTTGTTTCGGAGAAACTTTCAACGCTGGAATATGTTAACAGTACTGCGACATATTTTGTGCTTAAAAAATATAAAGAACATGGTCTTGAGATGACAGGTAAGCACCATGAACCAGAAAGGATGTTAATTACACCATGAGAGATGCATTATCGAGTAAAGTTAAACAGATAAAGCCGTCAGGCATAAGAAAATTTTTTGATATAGTAAGTGAGATGGACGATGCCATATCACTTGGTGTTGGGGAGCCTGATTTTGATACACCGTGGCATATAAGAGAAGAAGGTATATATTCTCTTGAAAAGGGAAGAACATTTTATACATCAAATTCAGGCCTTAAGGATTTAAAAATTGAGATTTCAAAATATCTTGACAGACGTTTTGATTTAAAGTATGACCCGTCAGGTGAGATTATGATAACTGTCGGTGGAAGTGAGGCGATTGACGGAGCTCTCAGGGCTATGCTTGATGAGGGTGACGAGGTAATACTTCCACAGCCCAGTTATGTATCATATGAGCCGTGTATAGTGCTTGCAGATGGAGTACCCGTTATAGTGGAATTAAAGGAAGATAATGATTTTAAACTGACAAGAGAACAGCTTGAAGCTGTTGTTACCGACAAGACTAAAATACTTATCATGCCATTTCCAAACAATCCGACAGGGGCAATAATGACAAAAGAAGAATTACAGCCTATAGTTGATTTTGTTATAGAGCATGACCTTTTTGTGATTTCAGATGAGATATATTCAGAACTTACATATAGTGGAACGCATGCATCAATAGGGGCATTTCCGGGAATGAAGGAAAGAACTATCGTCATAAACGGATTTTCAAAATCTTATGCGATGACAGGATGGAGACTTGGTTATGCATGTGGCCCTAAAGTTATACTTGATCAGATATTAAAGATACATCAGTTTGCTATTATGTGTGCTCCGACTACAAGTCAGTATGCGGCTATAGAGGCACTTCGTCATGGTGATGATGATGTGGAGAGGATGAGAAATGAGTATGACAGGAGAAGAAGATTTCTTTTAAATGCGTTTGATGAGATGGGAATAAAATGTTTTGAGCCATATGGTGCATTTTATATGTTTCCAAGTATAAAAAAATTTGGAATGACTTCGGATGAGTTTGCTACAAGACTTCTTAAAGAAGAAAAGATAGCGGTAGTTCCAGGAACAGCATTTGGTGATTGTGGAGAAGGATTTTTGAGGATATCGTATGCTTATTCGATAGATGATCTCAAAGCAGCACTTGAAAGAATAGATAGCTTTATAAAAAAACTTTAAAAGATAAGATATAAATACTTCTTTGGAAATATTAGTGGAAGAGTCCGCTGGATAAAATGGGAGGAAAATATGTTAAATATAGTTTTACTTGAGCCAGAGATGCCGGCAAATACAGGAAATATAGGAAGAACCTGTTGTGCAACAGGGACAAGGCTTCATCTTATCGAGCCAATGGGATTTAAGATAAATGATAAAATGCTTAAAAGAGCCGGACTTGATTACTGGGACAAGCTTGATGTTACTGTTTATGACTGTTACGAGGATTTCCTTGAACAAAATCCTGATGCAGCAAAGAAAATGTATATGGCAACGACAAAGTCGAAGCAGGATTATACAGATGTAAAGTATGAACCAGATGCATATATTATGTTTGGTAAGGAAAGTGCGGGGATTCCAGAGGAAATTCTTGTGGATTCTCAAGAGACAGCGATAAGAATACCTATGAATAAAAATATAAGATCGTTAAATCTTTCAAATTCAGTTGCGATAGTATTATATGAAGCATTAAGACAAAATAATTTTTTTGATATGCAGCTTGAGGGAGATCTTCACAGACTGCATTGGAAAGAGTAAAAAAAGCAAAAAATTATGGTTATTTTTGACAGAACTTATATAAAAATTTTGTGAATATCGGAGAAAAAAACAAAAACTTAAAAAAGCTATTGAAAAATATGTCAAATCATACTAGAATTATTAACGATATTTAATAAGAAGAGAGATATGAAAAAAATGCGTATTTCCTTAGTCTATTATGACGTTATCTGTAGAAGAAGCATATTTGTTAATGTTCACTTTCAAGTTTGACATTGGTTGTGAAGCTTGAGAGTGAACAGTAACAAATATTTTATTCAGATTATGTGAGGGGTTGCGCATAATAAGCGTTCCTAAGTATGATAATAGAATGGAATGGAGGATAATAAAATGAGTGAAACAAAGGGAAAGATTGCGGTATTAACAAGTGGAGGAGATGCACCTGGAATGAATGCAGCTATTCGTGCAGTGGTTCGTACCGGTATTGCTAAGGGATATGAAGTATATGGTGTAAGAAGAGGATACAATGGTATTCTTAACAGAGAGATGGATCTTCTTACATTCCATGATGTTTCAGAGAAACTTCAGCATGGTGGCACATTCCTTTTTACGGCAAGAAGCGCTGAATTTAGAGAGGAAGAGGGAAAGAAAAAGGCAGCAGCTATCTGTAAGGAACTTGGCATAGAGACACTTATCGTTATAGGTGGTGACGGTTCATTTACAGGAGCTAAGAATCTTTCAAAATATGGTGTAAATGTTATCGGTCTTCCGGGAACAATCGATCTTGATATAGCATATACAGATTATACAATCGGATTTGATACAGCAGTAAATACTGCTATGGAGGCTATTGACCGTCTTCGTGAGACATCAAATTCACATGAGCGTTGCAGCGTAGTAGAAGTTATGGGACGTTCAGCAGGATATATTGCACTTTGGTGTGGTATTGCAAATGGTGCTGAGGAGATTCTTTTACCTGAGAAGTTTGACAATAATTATGATAAACTTATTGAGGAGATAAAGAATAACCGTGCAAGTGGTATGACTCATCAGATTATTGTAAATGCTGAGGGCATTGGTCATTCTTACGGTCTTGCAAAGAAGATTGAAGAGGCTACAGGAATTGAGACACGTGCTACTATTCTTGGACATTTACAGCGTGGTGGAAGTCCTACTGCAAGAGACAGAGTTTATGCTTCTGTTATGGGTGCATATGCTGTTGATTGTATTGAAAAGGGTAAGAAGAACAGACTTATCGGTTACAAGGATGGTCATGTTTATGATATCGATATCGATGAAGCATTCAAGATGCAGAAGAGTATTGATGATTATGAGTATGAAGTAGCAGGAATTCTTGGAACAAGATGTGAATACAAATAAGAAATCGCAAATCTGATATTATATAAGATTATCAGTAAACATAAAAATTAAATACTTAAATATGAACAGAGTAGGAAGTCATGCGTTAAGTACCAAAGGATGGGAAGTTGTCTTTGGGCGAAAAGAATTTATTCTTGCGGTATGGCTTTCGCATCCACTGTCAGAGATGAATGAAAAACACTCATTACCTGGATAATGGTCTACTTTGAGTGTTTTTCTTTTTTTTCGGCTCCGTTCATTAGAAAGGGCAAGAAATGAAGGAAAAGAAAACTAAAATTTCAGTAAGAGACATTACACTTATGGCGATGCTTATAGCTATCGAAATCGTATTATCAAGATTTTGTTCAATACAGGCATGGAATGTAAAGATTGGATTTGCATTTATAGCACCTGTAACGGCAGCTATATTGATGGGACCTGCACAGGCCGCAGTTGTTGCGGGAGTTGCAGATGTACTCGGAACACTTATGTTCCCTATTGGGCCATATTTTCCGGGATTTACACTTAATTCATGCTTGAATGGTTTAGTATGGGGATTATTCCTGCATAAAAAGCCATCTTTACCAAAAGCAGCAATGGCAGCAGGTATAAATCAGTTTGTGATAGGACTGTTTATAACTACATTTTGGATTTCGATGTTGTATGGTTCACCATATGCATCATTGTTACCTGTAAGACTTACACAGGCTTGTATTCTTTTTGTAGCACAGTTTGTAACTATATCTGTACTTCAGGAAGTATTCTTTAAGAGATTGAAGGGTGTATTTCAGACAAGCGCAGTAAATACGCAGTAACATGAGAATATACACAGATTTGCGATGAATAAAAAGGGGCTGTCGCACGAGGCACTATTCATACAATATGTAGATAATAAATCTTTTATTAACATCTACATATTGTATAGATCATGCTTAATGCGACAGTCCCTTTTAATATGTAATCATATGATCTTTATAGACTATACATGCATTGGAAGTGAGAATATAAATTCTGTTCCTACACCCTCTGTGCTTATTACATTTATATTCTCGCCATGGTTTTCGATTATTTCCTTAGTTATTGAAAGTCCAAGACCGGTTCCTTTTTTATCTTTTCCACGCGAAAGATCAGTTTTATAAAAGCGTTTCCATACTTTACCAAGGCTTTCTTTTGGAATACCGATACCATGGTCTTTTATTGATATGAAGACTTTTTGATTTTTTTCTTTAGTATGTATTTCAATAGTTGAATTATCATGGCTGAATTTTATAGCATTATCGACAAGATTTTGTATAACCTGTTCTATTTTGCTCTGGTCTGCATCAACAAGAGAAACTTCGGCATCAAATGTTATATTAAGTGAAATATGTTTTTGTGTACATCTTTGTTCAAAGGTTGCCAGACAGCGTTTTAATTCACTGTTTATATCAAAGGTTGATATCTCTAGCGGGATTCCCTTGTTTTCAAACTCACTTAGAGAGAGAAGATTGTTTGTAAGCTTGGTAAGTCGCTCGACTTCAAAAAGTATGATATCGAGATATTTTCCCTGCATTTCAGGAGGGATAGTGCCATCGGCCATCGCCTGGGTATAGCCCTTTATTGATGTTAATGGTGATCTGAAATCATGTGAGACATTAGCAATAAAGTTTTTCTGGTAATCATTTGTGTCTTTCATTTTGTCAGCAAGGTATTTTATGGCTCCGGCAAGGTCAGCCTGATCATGTCCTCTATATGCCGGCATAGGATAGTCATAGTGCCCGGCGGCATATTCCCTGGCTGCATTCTGCATACTTTTAAGTGGAATGATGGTCTGTAGGTAAAGATAAAGCAGCAAAATAAACAAAATAACTGACATTATGATATAACAGATAAGTACCGTATCTACATATTGTACCGCCTTATTATGAAGTGGCTTAACTGGTGTAGATAAGATTATATAAAAGTTTATATCAAGGCCGGAGGCTACAGGATAAATAATACAAAGTGATTTGTCAGAGAGTAGTTTGTTTATGTTAGTATTTTCATCTGATTGTTTGGATAAAAGCAAAGGATCATATTTATTTATATTAGCTTCTTCTCTGCTATTATTTATATCAGAATCAATAATTATCTTACTGTCAGTATTGCTTATCCATATGCGTATGTCAGTTGCGTTTTGTATTGAATAGAATTGTTTACGCATAGAAGGAATAGCACTGTTTACAAGATAGGTATTTGAAAGATATTGAGTTCTTATATTGTCTGCTTCTGAATACATATTTGTTTCCACATCTGAGATTAGTTTTTTATACATAAGTTTGTGACCATATGTATTTAGAAGTACTACTGTTAAAATTGTAAATATAAGATAGCATGTAAAAAATTTAAAACGAAGTGATCTCTTAATTTTAAATTGCATAGAGTTCTCCTTTCGCAGGTTTGTTCAATTCCGGCATATATAAAACTAATTTGCATAAATGCATGAAACACACTCTTTGCATCTGCTATGTAAAGAGTGTGTTGAAAAATTTATTCGCTGTATTCAAATTTATAGCCGATTCCCCAAACGGTTTTTAACTCCCATTGAGGATGTTCCTCAAATTTTTCACGGAGACGTTTTATATGAACGTCCACGGTTCTGGTATCACCAATATAGTCATAACTCCAGATATGGTCAAGAAGCTGTTCTCTTGTGAAAACCTGATTTGGATGAGAAGCGAGGAAATACAAAAGTTCAAGTTCTTTTGGGGGCATTTCAACACGCTTGTTTTTGTAGGTGACTGAATAGTCAGTCTGGTTGATGATAAGATCAGGGTAAGTCACACACTCTTTTGGAAGTGAATCGTTGGCAGGCTCAGCAGATGCAGGTACATTTGTGCGTCTGAGGACAGCTTTTACTCTTGCAACCATTTCCTTTGAATCAAAAGGTTTCATAATGTAATCATCAGCCCCAAGTTCAAGACCGAGCACTTTATCGAAAGTTTCGCCTTTTGCTGAGAGCATGATGACAGGAAGCTTTGAATTTTTTCTTATTTCTCTCAAAACTTCATATCCATCAATGCCAGGAAGCATGATGTCAAGAAGGACAAGATTTGGAGCATATTCCGTAACTGCCTTTATCGCTGATTCTCCATCATTAACAATATGTGTGTCAAAACATTCTTTTGTAAGGTAAAGTCCGATGAGTTCTGCAATGTTTTCATCGTCGTCAACTATAAGTATTTTTTGTTTTTGTGCCATTTTAATCCTCATTTCCGTGCATTAATACACTGTTTTCTCCAATTTATTTAAAATTAACGATAGTAACACCCATGTCACCCTCTCCAAATTCACCAAGTCGAAATGATTTAACATATTTAGTGCGTTTCAGATGATTATGGGTTGCAGTTCTAAGTGCGCCGGTTCCACGACCATGTATGACTGTTACTTGCGTCATATGTGCGAGATAAGCATCATCAAGGTACTTTTCTAGAACGGGCATAGCCTGATCTACAGTCATGCCTATAAGGTTTATTTCACCGTTTATTCCAGATGCTTTATTCATTCGTATCTTACCACTGCCACTGTGATTGTTTGCAGCAGGTGCGGTCTTTTGCTTTGGAAGAAGTTCAATATCTTTGATATTAACCTTAGTTCTTAAAAGTCCGGCCTGAACGAATAGATCACCCTTTTCATTGGGAAGTGTGCTTACGGTGCCATTTGCACCAAGTGAAAGCACTTTTATATCAGCACCTATATAAAGATCAGAAGCTTTGAGTTGTTTTGATCTGGTTTTCTCTTTTTTAACTTTGATCTTTGACTGTTTTGAATCCAGTTTTTCACGGAGAGCTGCACGCTGTGCTTCCATTTCTTTGATGTGCTTATCGCTTGATGCCCATTTTGTATATTTGCGTATAGTTTCATCAGCATAATCTTTAGCCTCGGCAAGTATGCGACTTGCTTCTTCATTGGCATGTTTAAGTATTTTATCTTTTGAATTGTCTATCTTTTCATTTTTTTCTTTAAGAGATTTCTTAAGGTCTGAAATTTCTTTGCGGCTTTTTGAAACGGCAGCATGTTCTTTTTCAAGCTGCACTCTTGTTTTTTCAAGTTCAGCGAGGACATCCTCAAAATGTTTTGCATCAGATGCAACATGGTCTTTTGCATCTTCTATGATTCTGTCAGGAAGACCAAGTTTGCTTGAAATAGCAAAAGCGTTACTTTTACCCGGAACTCCGATCAGGAGCTTGTAAGTCGGTCTAAGTGTCGTGACATCAAATTCACAGCAGGCATTTTCAACATCAGGTGTCTGAAGTGCATAAAGCTTTAATTCACTGTAGTGTGTTGTTGCCATAACTGTTGAGTGTCTGTTATGAAGATCTGACAGGATTGCAGTTGCAAGTGCAGCACCCTCGACAGGGTCTGTACCAGCCCCGAGCTCATCGAAAAGAACAAGGCTGTTTTCATCAGCTTTTTCAAGTATTGATACAGTATTTACCATATGTGATGAGAATGTACTAAGGCTTTGCTCAATACTTTGTTCATCACCGATATCAGCATATACTTCATTGAAGATGCGCAGTGAAGAACCCTCAAATGCAGGTATATGAAGACCTGCCTGTCCCATAAGTGTAAATAGACCGATCGTTTTTAGAGAAACGGTCTTACCACCTGTATTTGGTCCTGTCACGACAAGGAGTGAAAAGTCGCGTCCAAGGTGCAGGTTTATAGGAACTACTTTTTTAGCATCTATAAGAGGGTGCCTTCCATCTTTGATCTCTATATAGTTTTCTTTTGGGAAATTTGGGCGTGTACCTTTCATTTTTTTTGAGAGCATTGCTTTTGCAAAAATAAAATCAAGTTCAGACAAGATCCTGAAATCCTGTTCGATAAAAAAGCTTTGCTCAGCGGTTTGATTGCTAAGATCTGCAAGGATTTTTTCTATTTCTTCCTGTTCATCAAGTTCTAGCTGTCGTATTTCGTTATTTAATTTTACAACAGAAGCAGGTTCAATAAAAAGTGTGGAACCTGTAGCTGACTGGTCATGAAGCATACCATTAAAAGATGAGCGGTACTCTGCTTTGACAGGGAGACAGTATCTGCCGTTTCGCATTGTGATAATTGCGTCCTGAAGCATGCTTCTGCTGCTGCCGTTTACAATAGAGTTAAGCTGGTCATGTATTTTCCCACCAGCAATCTTCATACTGCGTCTTACATGGCTTAATCCCACACTTGCATCATCGGCGATTGTATTCTCGTCGATAATGCATCGTCTGATTTCTTTC
This sequence comes from uncultured Lachnospiraceae bacterium, assembly GCA_934320895.1. GTDB lineage: Bacteria > Bacillota > Clostridia > Lachnospirales > Lachnospiraceae > Butyribacter. Next base: position 152,872 of record CAKRFY010000002.1, read on the forward strand.
ATAAGAGGAGATAGTGGTTCGATGAGCTGGTAACGCTCATTTAAGGAATCACCTGTTTCATCATTTTCATTCAGGTTTTTTCTGAAAAAGTTTTTGATACTTCCGGCAGTAGAAAGAAGACTTGAGATGTTTAATAATTCTCCAATACCAAGAATAGAGCCTATTTCAAGTCTTTTTAAACTTGTCCTTATATCTTTTACACCTCCGAAGGAAACTTCGCCCTGCGTAAGGATGTGAGTGAGTGCGTCACTTGTTTCTCGCTGAGCCTTGAAAATATATTCTTCATCATTTGTTGGAAGAAGATTTTTACAATATTCTTTGCCAAGTGGGGATGAAGCATATGATTCAAGCATAGTTATTATTTTATCATACTCAAGAGTATGTAATGCCTTACTGTTCATTATTGTTCTCCGTTCATTTAATTCATATTTACAGACAAAAATATCCTATCTTATTTTACAACATTATATAGGAAGTAATCAAGTATACAGTAATTTTTTACGATTTGTTAATATTGTATTCATAAATATATGGTAAATTTATACATAATGATGGGAAAGTTTTATGTATTTTTAGTTAATTTGCAATATTTATTAATAGAAACAGAGGTACATATATGACAATTCATAAAAAGCCTGTTGAGGAAAGAGAGCATGAGGTTGAAAAGTATCAGTTTATAAAGGAGCAGGTACGTCCTCAGCAGAAAAAGAAAGTAGCAAAATTTGCTGGAAAAGTATTTTCAGCTATTTTTCTTGCCGTGATTTTTGGTTCAGTTGCTGGAGCTGTATTTAGCTTTGTGCATACAAGAGAAGATGATAATGATATTTCAGATTACATAGTGGAAACAATCAGACCAGAAGCGACAACATCGGCAGAAAATGCTGCGGATAATAGTTCTGCCAGACATAATGTAAGCCAGTCAGATATCGAATCGATCAATAATTATGATCATATATCGAAGGAGATTGCGGCAATTGGCAACAGCTATAAGTATGCGCTTGTAAAAGTGCGCAGGGTCATGAGTGATACGACATGGTATGATGTAGATGAAAAAAATAGTGGCGCAATTTACGGAGCTATATTTAATGTTACTAAAAATGAATATTTTATTGTAACTGATTCAGGTGCAGTAAGTGGAGCAGAGGAGGTTTCAGTCGAGTTTTACAACGGTGATGAAGCAAAGGCCAGCGTGCTTGGCGTTGACAGTAATGTAAGACTTGCCGTACTGCGTGTGACAAAATCAGAGATTCCACGAAAGACAAGAAAAAAAATATTTTCTGTTGATATTGGAAGCATAGCTGGAACTTCTAATGGTTCAAATGTTATTGCAATAGGTGCGCCAAATGGTATTATGTATTCAGTTATGTTTGGAAAAGTGACAAAGTCAGACATAGAAGCTTCGATTACGGACAATCACATTGCATTATATTCAACGGACATGGCAGGAGTATCGGTAAGCAACGGAATTATCTTAAATACCCAGGGAAAGATGATAGGATTTATAAACAACAGATATCAGAGTCTTACAGGTGAGAAGAATATGGCGTTTGTTTCGATAAACAGTGTGCGTGATGTGTTAGAATTACTTATGCGTGGCAAAAATATTTCATATCTTGGAATTGAGGGTGTTGATGTTGATTCGGAAACTGCTGTAAAGCATAATCTTGTAAGAGGCATATATATAACATCGGTATATTCAAGTTCACCAGCATATTCCGGTGGTATGCGTGTTGCAGATGTTATTGAAAAAGTAGACGGACAGAGCATAAAGACAGTCTACACTCTTCATAATATTCTTATAAAGCATAAGAGTGGAGATGAGATAAAGGTTGAAGTTTCAAGGAGACTAAAAAATAAAAGAAAAAATATAACATTGAGTATAACGCTCAGTTGATAAAAATAATAAATAAGGGGCTGTCGCACGAGGCACTATTCATACAATATGTAGATAATAAATCTGTTATTAACATATACGTATTGTATAGATTATGTTTAATGCGACAGCCCTTTTTGTTACAAGTTTTATAGTTGATATTATTAACGGCTTATATTATCTTCTTTTATTATCTGAACCAGTTTGTGTCTGAAGGCTTTTTCATAGACATCATCATCATGGAAAGCAAAACGGTTAAAATCAAACTGTGTTTCAAGTACCATGCGTCTTGTAAAAAGCGTAAAATGTTTATTTGTGTGAGGTGGCCAGAATATGCATATACATCCATCTGCATTTGTTCCCAGGATATTGAAGCTTTTGGCAAATTTGTTGACAAGTATCTTATCTATCATAAATACATGTGAGTAGTGACCGATAACTTTGGCAAGCCTTGTGCCATTTATTGTAAATGTATTCATATCATAACCGTCTTTATATTCCTGAACAGCCGGAACGAAAGTTTTTTCTTCTTCTGCATCACACGAAGTACGCTGTGCAATAGCGACTATAGGTAACTTCCTGTCGTTATTGCGGATAAGACTGTCAAAATCCATATAATTATTATCATCAGCCACAAATACAGCCTTATTTCCAAGGCGTATTATATCGACAATCCCTATCTTGTTTGAAAGATCAGACAAGAAAGATGGCTTTAAAAATGTATCTCGCTGACTGATACCACGTGGCAGATCTTTTGAAGTCATGTGATAAAAATGAAGTCTTCCATCATTAAGTTTTGCTATTGATGTATGGATATGCCAGAGTGTACCTATATGTTTGCTGTCAATATAGCTTATCTTCATATGAAAGTTCATATCATCTGTATCGTAGTTGATCTTTAAATGATAGCCAGGGAGTTTATTTTTATATGATGTTAATTCTTCTGGAATATCTTCAAATACGGGATTCATTTTAAAGCGAACCCATTTGTAAACTATTGCAGCCGCATTTGCAAATTCTGTTTCTAAAGTTCTTGATTCTTTATGCAAAAGAGGCAGTTCAAGGTGGAATAAAATGTTTGATTCCAGTCTTGCCAGTGTCTCTTTTTTATATATACGGCTGTCATGTGGTTCATCGATCTTGTTGCAGACAAGTCTTATAAGTTCATTTTTGACAAGCTTGTTGTTTATAAGTTTGATTATGAGATTATAGTTTATCTCAGGGTTATCAAGTTTTAAAAGTTCACGTATAAGAATAATTCTTGGGCATTTGTAGAATTGTTTAGCAATCTCTTTATCCTGATTAAATATTGCTATAATATCAGGATGAAGGTGACTTGAATCTTCCAATTTTATGCGGAAATGACTTTTTAGCATAAGCTCCCAGTTCATATTTTTATAATGGTTATATGAGAGTTCTTCAAAAAGTTTTACAAGTGACCAGTCACTTAGTTCCAGGTTTGCGAGTATGCAGTTTAGCATACGTGAAAGCTCCTCGCTTCCTTTCCAAAACTGGTCATCACTGATGCGGCTCTTATAACGCATATCGTGTTCGATTTCATGCCATCCCTCAAAAAATACAGTACGAAACTGCATTTCAAAGGTTGTATCGATAGGAAGTGACCACATTTCTTTTTTGTATAAATTGAAATATTCTGTCGGATATTTAAATACGCCATTTATTTTTGTAGCACGAAATTCATCTGATTCAAAGAAATTTCTGGACCATTGATCTATCATCTGAAATGTTCTTTCCATAATATCACGGCAGATGCTAAGATCATCATAATAATAAAGAATGACACGCAGACCGATAAGGTCCTGAATTTTTTTGGGGTTGTTAAGGGTTCCGTATTTACCGCGGAAAAGTTTTGAGGCTATTGACTCAACGGACTTGACTCTTGAAAAAATACGAAAATATAAACCGCAGGAAGTAAGAATTTCCGTTATGGCGTTTGTGATATGTTCGCAAAGTTCATTTAACTTTTCAAAATCTATTTCCTGTTCTATAATTGTTTCAAGTTCTTCTTTGCTGCTATAATTTTGCATGATTACAGACAATAGTCTGGTTCCCCCCCTTTTTGATATTTATTTTTCGTTCAGATAAAGACTTTGAAAACTGCTTTATCCACATCCTTATAAGTATAGCATAAAAAGTGCTGTTGTGTATTGTTTTTTTAGATAAAAAAACTTATAATCAATATTAAAACTAGAAACGGAGGATTTTAATGACTGAATTAAATTTTGATGCAAAGCTTAGCGCAGGGGAGTTATATGCTTTTTCGATGAGGCATACCTATAGGAGTATGTCGGGTATTTTTGGACTTATTATAAGTTTTGCCAGCCTTATAATATGTGCGGTCAGATTTGAATATCTTGACAAAACTGCTATTATGGCTCTTATAATAATAGGTCTTATTTTCCCGGTTATCCAGCCTGTTATGCTATGGGGTAAGGCAAAGGCACAGGTTAGAAAAAACAAGAGTATAAATGATACACTTCATTATACTATAAATGATGATGGGATAACTGTTTCGCAGGGAGAACAGGAAGCTAAAGTAAAATGGTATGAGATAAGAAAAACGGTTGTAGTAAAAGGTGCCATTTATGTTTATATGTCACCAGTAAGGGCTTTTATTTTTACAAAGAAGCAGTGTGGCGAAGATTTTTCAAGACTCGTAAGTGATATACAGGAAAAGGTAAAACAGTACAGGGATTATGAGCCTGATGAGAGCGAGACAGATGAGGAAGACGGAGGAACTGATGAGTAAAGAGATTATTGAAAGCAGATGTGAAAAGGATACATTTGAACTTGGAAAAAAGCTTGGAGAGAGCTGTAAACCAGGGGACATTATTCTTTTGAATGGAGATCTGGGGGTTGGAAAAACTGTTTTTACAAAGGGTTTTGGAAAAGGCATTGGAGTGGATGAGCCAATATGCAGTCCTACTTTTACAATAATGCAGATATATGAGCAGGGAAGACTGCCATTGTATCACTTTGATGTATATCGTATCGCAGATGTATGTGAGATGGATGAGATAGGATATGAGGATTATTTTTTCGGAAATGGAGTGTGCCTTATTGAGTGGGCTAAACTTATAAGTGAGATAATTCCTAAGGAACATATAAGTGTTACGATAGAAAAAGATCTTGAAAAGGGATTTGATTATAGAAAAATAACAATAGAGCAGTTTTAGGTTGTTGTGTAGATTTGGAACTGGTCTGATAAAATATAAGTGGAGATAATTGCAGATTATGAAGATATTAGGAATAGACAGCTCAGGGCTTGTAGCTTCAGCAGCTATAGCAGATGAGAAAAATATAATTGCGGAATTTACAGTAAACAATAAACAGACACATTCTCAGACACTTCTTCCAATGATAGAGAAGGTTGTTGACATGTCTGGAATAGAACTTGAACAGATAGATGCTATTGCTATTGCAGCAGGTCCTGGCTCTTTTACGGGACTTCGTATAGGTTCTGCGACAGCGAAGGGGATAGGACTAGCATTGAAAAAACCTATCGTATCAGTTCCGACACTTGAGGGACTTGCATACAGGGTAAGTGTGTTTGATGGCATTATCTGTCCTATAATGGATGCAAGGAGGAATCAGGTTTACACTGGTATCTATAAGATGGATGATGGAAAACTTGTGTGTTTATCTGAACAGAAGGCAGTTGATATACATGAGATTATGGAAGAACTTGAAACATATGAAGAGAAAGTGATTTTTCTTGGGGATGGTGTCGAGGTACAGCGTGAAACTATCGAAAAGGAATTTAAGAAGAATAAGTATTGTTTTGCACCTATTCATCTCTCAAAACAGAGTGCGGCAGCTGTTGCAGCACTTGGAGAGGTATATTTCAGTCAGGGAAAGGCAGAGAGTGCAGAGGAACATAAGCCTATATATCTTAGAAAATCACAAGCAGAGCGAGAAAGAGAAGAAAGGTTAAAAAATCAGGACTAAAAAATGGAGACATTTTTTAAAATAAGTGATATGAATTTAGCTGATGCGGGATGTTGTGCAGTTTTAGAAAAAAAGATATTTGCTCATTCGTGGAGCAAAAAAAGTATTGAAGATACAGTATCAGTAAAAGAAAATGTATGTCTTAAAGCTGTTGACGGCAGCGGTGAGATTATGGGGTACTGTATTTTTACTACATCATTTGAAGATGCTGATCTTTGCAGAATAGCAATATCTGATGAGTGCCGCAGAAATCATATCGCAGAGAAGCTGCTTGATGCAGCATTAGAAAGATTGAAAAAAAATGGAGTAAACAGAGTTTTACTTGAAGTAAGAAAAAGCAACCATCCCGCAATATCTCTTTATGAAAAATATGGTTTTAAAGAGATTGGTATAAGAAAAGGTTATTACAGTGAACCTGTTGAGGATGGAATGGTGTATTTATTTGAAATTATGCCAGCTATTACCACTGTACATTAACTTTCTCCGGCATTATTATATATGCATAAGATATTGTTGCAGCAGAAAAATACCGGGAGGAAACATGAAAGATATATATTGTAATGTATGTGGAAAAAAGTTATTTGTAGAAAACGGAATATTAAAAGAGGATGCATTTGAGGCAAAGAAACAATGGGGATATTTTTCAAAAAAAGATGGGATTCTCCATTCGTTTGTTATCTGCGAGAAATGTTATGATAAGATGATCGATAGTTTTGTCATACCTCCTGAGATTACGGAGGTTCATGAACTATAGGCTTTATTATGTGTATGCTCCTCTGGATTGTGAGGAAAAATGTTAGATTTATGTTTACTTGGAACAAGTGGAATGATGCCACTGCCTGGCAGATGGCTTACGGCACTTATGGTAAGGTTTTCAGGAAGCAGTCTTTTGATCGATTGTGGAGAGGGAACACAGATTGCAATGAAACAGAGAGGATGGAGTGCAAACCCGGTTGATACGATATGTTTTACGCATTATCATGGCGATCATATAAGTGGATTGCCGGGGCTTTTGCTCTCTATGGGAAATTCTGACCGTACCAGACCGGTTACTCTTATAGGTCCAAAAGGTCTTGAAAAAGTTGTAAATTCTTTGCGTATCATAGCACCGGGACTTCCATTCAAACTTGAATTTATCGAATTAACCGAAAATTGTCAGGAAATAGATATAAACGGATATCATCTTACTGCATTTAAGGTAAATCATAATGTGACATGTTACGGTTATACGATAGATATAAAGAGAGGTGGAAGATTTTTCCCGGAGCTTGCAAAAAAGAATGATGTGCCAATGAAGTTATGGAGCAGGCTGCAAAAGGGTGAGAATATAGAGTTTGAGGGCAGATCATATACGCCTGATATGGTCATAGGGCCGGAAAGAAAAGGAATAAAAGTTACATATTGTACGGATACAAGGCCTGTAAAGAGTCTTGTTGAGAATGCTAAAGATGCTGATCTTCTCATATGTGAGGGCATGTACGGTGAGAATGACAAGAAGGCAAAAGCAGTAGAAAAAAAACATATGACATTTTACGAAGCTGCAAAAGTTGCAAAAGAGGCAGATGTAAAAGAAATGTGGCTTACACATTACAGCCCTTCGCTTATTCATCCGGAGGAATATATGGGGGCTGTGCGAAAGATTTTTAAAAATTCATATCCTGGAAAGGATGGAAAAAGCGTTACATTGACATATCCAGATGATGAATGATCACATTAAAAATGATTACCATAATGAAATTATTTAAATAATCCGAATATATATATAAGAAGAATTGAAAAATAAGCATTTATAGGAGCACAGATGTTATGTGCAGAAAAGAGGATTACTATGGATAAAAACAGAAAAAAAGTGATGAGCGCATTTTTAATTATGCTTGTGATAGCAGTATTTGCAGTTACAGGATATTATGTTATCAATAAGCAGATAACACAGAAGGCACAGGATGAGGAAAGTATTCCTGATACTGAGGCAGGAAAACTTCTTGCAAAAGATCTTGATGTTACATATCCTAAAACACCGACAGAAGTTGTCAAGCTATATTGGCGTTTTAATCAGTGTATGTACAATGATAATATGAGTGACAAAGACTTTGAGGGACTTCTCAAACAGCTTAGAAAACTTTATGATCAGGAATTCCTTGATAAAGAAGAAAATTCGTGGGACAATATGCTTTCAAGTTTTAAGAAAGACAAGAAGAAATATAAAACAAATAAACAGATGATCTCTTCTTATATGGTTCAGGACAATAATGCAGTTGTTTACGGAAAAGAGGATGGGAAAGATTGTGCCACACTTTTCACGAGCACGATGGTGAAAAAGAAAACAGAGAGAATGAAGCTTTATGAAAAGTTTATGTGCCGCAAGGATTCTTCAGGAGAGTGGAGAATATTAGGATGGAGCAATGCGGCAAAAGAGGCGAAAAAATATTTTGACAATTAATTCGGAGGAACAAATGAAAGACGATGTTTTGATACTTGGTATAGAAAGTTCATGTGATGAAACTGCGGCGGCGGTAGTTAAAAATGGCAGGGAGGTTCTTTCAAATGTGATTTCTTCACAGATAGCAATACATACATTATATGGTGGAGTTGTACCGGAAATCGCATCAAGAAAACATATAGAAAAGATAAATCAGGTGATCGAGCAGGCACTTACAGAGGCAGATGTCACACTTGATGATATAGATGCTATAAGCGTGACTTATGGACCAGGACTTGTGGGTGCTCTGCTTGTCGGAGTAGGTGCTGCAAAGGCAATTGCATATGCAGCAAAAAAGCCACTTGTAGGGGTACATCATATAGAGGGACATATTGCTGCAAATTATATAGAGCATAAGGATCTGGAACCACCATTTCTCTGTCTTGTAGTTTCAGGAGGACACACACATCTTGTACGCGTGTTAGAATATGGAAAATTTGAGATAATAGGCTGCACTCATGATGATGCAGCAGGAGAAGCATTTGACAAGGTGGCAAGAGCGATAGGTCTTGGGTATCCAGGGGGACCTAAGATAGATAAACTTGCAAAAGAGGGAAATCCTCATGCGATAGAATTTCCAAGAGCAAAGATTGATGGAAGTAAGTATGATTTTAGTTTTTCGGGTGTTAAGTCGGCAGTTTTGAATTATCTTAATGGATGTGAGATGAAAAATATTGAGGTTAACAGGGCTGATGTTGCGGCATCATTTCAGCAGGCAGTCGTTGATGTTTTAGTTGAAAGAGCGGTGGATGCGGCAAAACGTCTTGGTGAAGATAAGATAGCTGTAGCAGGTGGTGTTGCATCAAACTCAGCACTCAGGGCAGCGATGAAAAAAGGCTGCGAAAAAAACGGCATAACATTATATTATCCATCACCTATATTCTGTACGGATAATGCTGCAATGATAGCGGTACAGGGATATTATGAATATATGTCAGGTACGAGAAGTGGCTGGGATTTAAATGCTGTTCCAAATTTAAAAATAGGCGAAAGATAGGAGAATAATTTTACTGTTAATTTCTATTCTCATTCTTGACAGGCTCATAGAAAAAGTATAAAATTGATGTGTTGTGGTATGTGATATAGATGGCTTCTCTGAAATTTGCTATATAGCCGTTTATATTATATATATTACAATGAATATTTATAAGGAGGTGCTCCTGTTCGATGGTAGCAGTGGTTATAATAGCCATTGTGCTTCTATTGGTTGGGATTATCGCAACAGCGCTTATTACTAAAAATGTCGCTATTACAAATTATAAAAAAAGCGAGGAAGTAAAGGTTGGAAATGCGGAGGAAAAAGCACGAGGGATTATAGATGATGCTTTGAAGACTGCTGAGACTAAGAAGCGTGAAGCACTTCTTGAGGCAAAGGAAGAAGCGATCAAGACTAAAAATGAGATTGAGCGTGAATCCAAGGAAAGAAGAGCTGAATTGCAGCGATATGAAAAACGCGTATTATCGAAGGAGGAAGCTCTGGATAAAAAGTCAGATGCACTTGAAAAAAAGGAAGTTAAGCTGAATGCGAAAAATGCTGAACTTGATAAGCAGAAAAAAGAGCTTGACGAACTTAAAGAAAGTCATTTGCAGGAACTTGAGAAAATATCAGGTCTGACTACTGAACAAGCGAAGGAATATCTATTAAAATCTGTTGAAGAAGACGTAAAACATGAGACAGCGGTTCTTGTTAAGGAGCTTAACAAGAAAGCAAAAGAGGAAGCTGATAAGAAAGCAAAGGATTATGTTGTCACAGCCATTCAGAGATGTGCAGCAGATCATGTTGCAGAGACGACAATATCAGTTGTACAGCTTCCAAATGATGAAATGAAAGGTAGAATCATTGGACGAGAGGGAAGAAACATTCGTACTCTTGAAACTCTCACTGGTGTAAATCTTATTATTGATGATACACCGGAGGCGGTTGTTTTATCTGGATTTGATGGTGCGAGAAGAGAAGTAGCACGAATCGCACTCGAAAAACTTATTGTTGATGGACGGATCCATCCGGCGCGTATTGAGGAAATGGTCGAAAAGGCACAAAAGGAAGTTGAATCAATGATGCGTGAGGAAGGTGAGGCTGCTACACTTGAGGTAGGAGTGCATGGTATTCATCCTGAACTTATCCGTCTTTTAGGAAAGATGAAATTCAGGACCAGTTATGGACAGAATGCACTTAGTCACTCGATCGAAGTTGCACACCTTGCAGGTCTTCTCGCAGGTGAGATAGGTGTAGATGTTCGTACAGCAAAGAGAGCAGGTTTATTGCACGATATAGGAAAGAGTGTTGACCAGGAGATGGAAGGTACTCATGTGCAGATTGGTGCAGATCTTTGCCGTAAGTACAAAGAATCGCAGGTTGTCATAAATGCAGTAGAGGCACATCACGGTGATGTTGAACCGGAATCTCTTATTGCCTGTATAGTGCAGGCGGCGGACACGATTTCTGCAGCAAGACCAGGGGCAAGAAGAGAAACTTTAGAAACATATACAAACAGATTGAAACAATTGGAAGATATTTCAAACGGCTTTAAGGGTGTTGAAAAATCATTTGCTATTCAGGCGGGCAGAGAGGTGCGCGTCATGGTTGTTCCTGAAAAGATAAGTGATGACGATATGGTATTACTTGCAAGGGATATTTCAAAGCAGATTGAAGAAGAATTAAAATATCCGGGCCAGATTAAAGTTAATGTAATCAGGGAATCCAGAGTTACAGATTATGCTAAATAGACACAGTGGACTGTAAAAGTAAGGAATCGCCTTATGGCGGTTCCTTTTTCAAGTTATAAAACAGAGAGGGATTTATGGTAATTGTCAGGAAAGAGAGATTTTTATCAGAAAAATCTGTATCATACATTTCTGATAAAATAAAAGAAGGGTGTATAAAACAAACTGAAGGTTTTATAAGACTTGGTGTTGCCGTTGACATAGGGACGACAAGTATAGCTGTTGGCATGTTTGATATGGAAAGTGAGATTTCTATAGGAAATATGACACAGACGAACTGCCAGACAAAATATGGCAGTGATGTAATGATGAGGATAATGCATTGTGTAAATGGAAAAGAGCAGATTTTACACGATATATTGATAGAGCAGATAGAAGATATCATACAAAAGATAATACACGATAATATATCAGAAGAAATATCGTATATTATTGAAAAAATGACAATTGTCGGAAACACGACGATGTGTCATATATTTTTAAACAGGGATGTGACGGGCCTTAAAGGTGCGCCTTTTAATATGGCGTACACGGGCATTGTGAAAATAAATTCAGAGGATGTCGGATTTAAAAGATATGATATTGGAAAAATAATTGTGCTTCCAAATATACATTCACATGTTGGAGCAGATGCGGCGGCAGTTCTTTGTAATGAACAGCTTTATAAAAAAGATGTTAATGAGATTGCCATTGATATAGGAACAAATGCTGAGATAATCTTGAACAGAGCAGGTGATGTGTATGTCACTTCTACGGCAGCAGGGCCGGCATTTGAGGGAAAAGGTATCTATTCAGGGATGCGTGCGGGTGTTGGAGCGATAAATTCAGTAAAGATAAGCCGGGTAAATGGAAATATTATACTTGGGATGCTTGATGATGGTACAAAGGAAAAACCGGAGGGTATATGCGGTTCAGGTCTGATAGATGCAATTTCTGAACTTATGAAGGCAGGAGTGTTGACAAAAGACGGGTATTTGTTGACAAAGGATGAGGCTTTAGCCTCAAATGTTAATATAAATCTGTGCAGATGTCTTCAAAACAATGATAAGAAAATGGGAAATTATTTTATTTTATCAGAAACAAATAAGGTAGTTGTGACACAGAAGGATATAAGAAATGTTCAGCTTGCAAAGGGTGCAATACAGGCCGGTGTGGAGATATTGCTTGAAAAGGCGAAAATATCGATGGATGATATCCAACGAATAAAAATTGCAGGTGTTTTTGGAAAATTTATTCATGCGTCTTCAGCTATGGCATTTGGGCTGCTGCCCAATTATCCTGATAAAATAGAGTTTATCGGGAATGCGGCAGGAAATGGTGTCGCAAAAGCGTTATTTGATGAGAAATTTGCATCAGATATTGAAAGTAAGGTATGCGAAGTAAGACATATAGAACTTGCAGATGAAAAGGATTTTCAAAATAAATTTTTGAATGCAATGGAGCTTAAAGAGTGGTATTATAATTAGTGTTAACTTGTATAAAAAAGCATAGAAAGAGAAAAGAGGGTTATACTATGAGATTAGGATTTATAGGCGCAGGAAATATGGCACAGGCAATGATTGGCGGGATACTTGCAAAGGGTATTGTTAAGAAAGAGGATATCGTAGCATCGGCTGCTACGCAAAAAACAATCGACAAGGTTTCAAAAGAGTTTGGTATAAATGTTACACTCGATAATACAGAGGTAGCTAAGGCAGATATAGTATTTCTTGCAGTAAAGCCATTTTATTATCAGGAAGTTATTGATGAGATAAAGCCTGTTGTAAGTGAAAAACAGATAATTATAAGTGTAGCAGCAGGAAAAAGTGTTGAGTGGGTTGAAAATGCTTTTGGCGGAAAGAAAAAAATTGTAAGGATCATGCCAAATACACCTGCTCTTGTAGGAGAAGCGGTTACGGCAATGTGTCCTAATGAAAATGTAAATGATGAGGAAAAAGAAATCGTATGTGAGCTTTTATCATCATTTGGTCTTGCACAGTTTATAAATGAAAATATAATGGACGCAGTCATAGCTGTAAGTGGAAGTTCACCTGCGTATGTATTTATGTTTATTGAGGCTATGGCTGATGCAGCAGTCGCAGAAGGAATGCCACGGGCACAGGCATATCAGTTTGCAGCACAGTCGGTTCTTGGAAGTGCAAAGATGGTTCTTGAAACAGGAAAACATCCTGGAGAGCTTAAAGATATGGTATGTTCACCGGCAGGAACGACAATCGCAGCAGTGAAAGTTCTTGAGGAAAAAGGTTTTAGAAGCAGTGTTATAGAAGCAATGAGTGCATGTGCAGATAAGTCAAGAAATATGTAATCTTACATAAAAAACTGAAATACAGCATATGAATTAGAAGAAACATATCAGCAGTTAAAAATTGCAGATGGAGTATTTTTGTCGGATAGTTTAAAGAAAATCCTGAGATATAAAAGACCTGTATTTGGGATACTTGTATGTATTGGTGTTTTTATGTGCATACATTATATATGTACATGGGAACAGCAGACGAGGCTTGAATACAGGTTTATCTCTGGGTTTGATGCTAAAATTTCAAGAAGTGCAGGCATAGATATGCTGCGTGAATGTAAATATTTTCCGGTTTTAAGTGGCAAAGAGCACTGTTTTTTTGAGGATGGATATGGAGAGGGACGAAGCTTCGGTGGAAACAGGAAACATGAGGGAATAGATATAATGCCATCAGAAAATAAAGCTGGTATATTGAAGGTGAGGTCTGTATGTGATGGTGTGGTAGAGAAAAAGGGCTGGCTTAAACTAGGTGGCTATAGAATAGGAATAAGAAGCAGCAGTGGTAATTATTATTATTATGCACATCTTGATTCATATAGGAAAGGACTTAAATGTAACGAACACGTGAAGGCGGGAGATATTATAGGGTATATGGGAAATACAGGTTACGGCGATGAGGGGACGAGAGGTAAATTTCCGGTGCATCTTCATTTTGGAATATATGTGAGAAATAAGGCGGGGGAAAAATGTGTGAACCCTTATTATTTATTAAAAAAACTGGAAAGCAGATAGCTTTGGAAAGGAAATATATATGGAAATACAGCTTTGGAGAGAAATATTGGAGCCTTATGGTCAGGCAGTAGACGAACTTGTTGTTAAGTTTAATCATATTAAGCAGGAGTATCAGAATGCGAGAATGTATTCGCCGGTCGAATCTGTTTCAGGAAGAGTAAAAAGTATATCGAGTATTATGGAGAAGGCTCAGAGAAAAAATGTTAAGATAGAAGAGATAGAAGAAAAGATAGAAGATATTGCGGGAATAAGAATAATATGTCAGTTTGTTGAAGATATAAATACGGTGGTAAAGATCATAAAAAAACGTAGTGACCTTGAGGTGAAACAGGAGAAAGATTATATAACAAACAGCAAACCAAGTGGTTACAGAAGTTATCATATAATAGCATATTATACGGTACAGACTATTTATGGACCTAAAAAACTTGAGGTAGAGTTTCAGATAAGAACACTCGCGATGAATTTCTGGTCTACAATAGAACATTCACTTCAGTATAAATATAAAGAACATATGCCAGATGACCTTAGAAAGAGGCTTCTTAGTGCAGCAGATGCGGTTGGTGTTCTTGACAATGAAATGGCATCGGTAAGAGATGAGATAATGGATGCACAGAATCATAACAGACAGAAAGCTAACATAATAGCAGATATAGTAAGAAGCATAGAAGAATTGTATTATGTGGCAAATAAGAGAGAAGTTGAGAAAATTCAGGATGAATTTTATAAGATATATAAACAAAATGATATGACAATGCTCAAACGTTTTAATAAACAGCTTGATATAATAGCTGAGACATACAGGGCACAGAGTCTTACTGCACGCAGTTATAGTGTGACGGGTAACCATTGAGATTAATGATTTTAGGGAAAGGATTTTATGAGATGAAGATTTCAAGAGGTGAACTTGGATATTTGGAGTACAAAAAGAAAAGGGCGATTATAGGAACGATAGCAATGGCAGTTATTGGTATTATCGTATTTCTTGTAGGATATTTTTTAAATAAAATGTCAAATAGAAATATATTTACGGTTGTAGCTGTATTGTTCGCACTTCCTGGTGCAAAATTTCTTGTAGCTTATATTGTCGCATTTCCGTATCATACGGTTGGAAAAGAAAAGTATGATATGGTGGAAAAGCATATAGGCGATGGTATGCAGTTATATACAGATCTTGTTATTACATCATCTGAAAAAGTGATGAGCCTTGAGTTTGTAGCTGTCGGAAATAATCAGGTTATAGGCCTTACAAAAGACAAGAAAGTTGATATTTCATATATAAGAAAATATCTTACGGACGGTGTAGCAAATTGGGGTGATAACTATAAAGTAAAGATAGTAGAGAGTGAAAAACTTTTTTTAAGTGAACTTGACAATGTAAAACCTGTTGATACAGATGAGGAACAGGAAGCGAATGTAAAATCTTATATAGTATCACTTATTGTATAGGATATAAGATAGAGAGGTTGGTAACAGATGAAGGAGATAAGCATCAGTCCGGTTGATGAGGGGCAAAGGCTTGATAAGTATCTTGCAAAGTATATGCCAGAGGCACCTAAAAGTTTTTTTTATAAAATGATGCGAAAGAAAAATATTGTTTTAAATGGAAAAAAAGCGGCAGGAATGGAGAAACTTTGTAATGGTGATATTATAAAATTGTTTCTTGCAGATGACACGATTGAAAAGTTTAGGGGAAAAGCACAAGAAAAAACAAAAGTTTATCATGATCAGAAAAGTAAAAAGCTCAAACTTGATATTATTTTTGAAGATGATGATATTCTTGTGGTAAATAAGCCAGTCGATATGCTTTCACAGAAAGCTGATAAAAATGATGTGTCACTTGTAGAGTATATTTCATGTTATCTGGATGAAAAGAAGGATAAGAAAGATGGAGAGTTTGAAGGATTTAAGCCGGGAATCTGCAACAGGCTTGACAGAAACACGAGTGGTCTTATAGTTGCAGGAAAATCCATAAAAGGCTTACAGAGTATGAATGAAATATTCAGAGAGAGAAAGCTTAAAAAATATTATCTATGTATTGTAAAAGGGCATGTTGATGGATTTAAACGAATTGATGGTTATCTTACAAAAAATGAAAATCATAATACAGTAAGCATTTCAAAAGAAATGACAGATGGAGCTTACAAGATAGTTACGGAATATGAACCGCTTGCTTATGGCAGTTTGCAGGGTGGAAGTTATACACTTCTTAAAGTTCATCTTGTGACAGGAAAATCACATCAGATACGTGCGCATTTAAAAAGTATAGGACATCCCATAGTGGGTGATTCAAAGTACGGTTACAAGGATGTGTATAAAATATTTAGAAAAGAATTTGACTTAAGACACCAGCTTCTTCATGCATGGAGACTTGAACTATCTAATGATGAGATAGTACCTGTTAAGTATAGAAACAAAGTCTTTGAGGCAGAGCTGCCTGATGAGTTTGTCAGGATACTTAAAGGTATTGGTATAAATAAGGAGTCAGCTGGGAGAGTGCAGTGTAAAAGTTAAATGCATTACATAAATTTTCAATGTACAAAAATAGAAGGAGTGGAAATAGATATGGGAGCCTGGAATTCAAGAGGTCTTAGAGGTTCAATGCTTGAGGAGGCCATAAATTTTACCAACGAGAAATACAGTCAGGAAAATCTTGCGCTTGTTCAGAAAATACCGACTCCCATAACACCGATAGAGATTGATAAGCAGAGTCGTCATATAACACTTGCATATTTTGAACAGAAGAGTACTGTTGATTATATTGGGGCGGTGCAGGGAATACCTGTGTGTTTTGATGCAAAAGAGTGCAGAACAGAGACATTTCCGCTACAGAATATACATGAGCATCAGATGAATTTTATGGAAAATTTTGAGAAGCAGCAGGGAGTAGCTTTTTTTATAATTATGTTTACAAGGACGGCAAGGTGTTTTTATGTACCGTATCGTGATGTAAAAGTATTTTGGGAAAGGGCGGCAGATGGTGGGAGAAAGAGTTTCAAGATTGACGAACTGAGAGAAGAATATGAAATAAAAATAACAAATCAGGTGTTTATACATTATCTGTCACAGATAAATAGGGATTTGAGCGAGAGAGATGAGTAGAATGTGAAAAAATTCTTTACTAGATAAAAATAATATTTTATAATAAAAATGTAATTACATATTTGGTTGGAGGGAATTTTAAGGTACTATGAGCGAAAATTTGAGAAAAGAGTTAAAAGATCAGGGAGTTGATTATGATACTGCACTTGAGAGATTTATGGGCAGGGAAGAGTTGTATAAAAGATTTCTTGTAAAGTTTCTTGCAGATGAAAATTTTAATCAGCTTGAAGCAAATATCGGAGATGAAAATGTAGAAGAGGCATTTAAATGTGCCCATACACTTAAGGGATTGTGCGGAAATCTTGGATTTGATAATCTTTTGGAGGAGGATGCACAGATCGTTGAGATTTTAAGAAGTGGTTCAATCGAGGGAGTTAAAGAATTATTTGAAGTGTTAAGTGAAAAATATCATACTCTTTGCGATACCATCAGAAAATATGAATAATGGAGAGCAGATGTAAGTTTGCTTTTATAGAAGTGAAAGATCAGGATATGATTTTTTGGACTTATATTATATAAAAGGGGCTGTAGCATTAAGCATAATTTATACAATATGTAGCTGTTAATAATAGCTTTCTTATCTATATATTGTCTAGATAACGCTTTGTGCGACAGCCCCTTTTGTTTAAATTTAAATTTGATCAGTCAATAAAAAGCAGTCGTTTTGCTTTACATATTTATAAATGAAGCACACGTTCTTTTATTTCCTGAGTTCGTCCCTGATTCCAGAACTGTGTACCAATGTAGCCGCAGGTTCTTCGTGCAACATTCATTTTATTTTGGTCAGTATTGCCACAGTTTGGACATTTCCATATAAGTTTACCGCTTTCATCTTCGACTATCTGGATCTGACCATTGTATCCACAGCATTGACAGTAATCACTTTTCGTGTTAAGTTCTGCGTACATTATATTATCATAAATATATTTCATAACTTCTAGTACGGCATCAATATTGTTTTCAAGGTTTGGTACTTCGACATAGCTTACAGCACCACCTGGTGAAAGTTTCTGGAATTGTGATTCAAATTTTAATTTATCAAAAGCATTTATTTGCTCAGTTACATGCACATGGTAACTGTTTGTGATGTAATTTTTGTCAGTTACCCCTTCTATAATGCCAAATCTTTTTTGAAGACATTTGGCAAATTTGTATGTAGTGGACTCAAGTGGGGTGCCATAAAGACTGAAATCAATATTTTCTTCATCTCTCCATTTCTGACAGTAATCATTGAGCTTTTGCATTATCTCAAGTGCAAAAGGTGTGGCATCAGGTGAAGTATGTGACTTCCCGGTCATATAGCGTACACATTCGCAAAGTCCTGCATATCCGAGAGAAATAGTTGAGTAGCCATTGTAAAGCAGTTTATCTATTTTTTCACCTTTTTTTAGACGTGCAAGAGCACCATACTGCCAGAGGATAGGCGCTACATCAGATGGCGTACCTTTTAATCTGTTATGTCGGTACATAAGAGCCTTTTTGCAAAGCTTCATACGCTCATCAAATATTTTCCAAAATTTATCAATATCTTTTTCAGAAGAGCATGCGATGTCAACAAGATTAACGGTGACAACGCCCTGATTGAATCTTCCGTAAAATTTAGGTTTACCGTTTTCATCATGGTATACTGTAAGAAAGGAACGACAGCCCATACATGGATAGCAGTTTCCATCTTTTAATTCAAGCATGACTTTTTCTGATATATAGTCGGGAACCATTCTTTTTGCTGTACATTTTGCTGCAAGTTTTGTAAGATACCAATATCTGGAATCCTCTGATATATTATCCTCCTCAAGTACATAAAGAAGCTTTGGAAAAGCAGGTGTGATATAGATACCTTTTTCATTTTTTACACCGAGTATACGTTGCTTAAGTATTTCTTCTATCACCATGGCGAGATCTTCTTTGGTTCTTTCATCTTTTGCTTCATTTAGATACATAAAAATAGTAACAAAAGGTGCCTGACCATTTGTTGTCATAAGTGAAATTACCTGATACTGGATCATCTGTACACCGCGTTTTATTTCATCTTTAACGCGCATCTCGACAACTTTTTCAACTTGTTTTTCAGTGTGATCAAGCCCTGCTGCTTCAAATTCAGCGGTTACATGTTTAAAATATTTTTTGCGGCTTACATCCACAAAAGGGGCAAGGTGTGCAAGAGAGAAACTCTGACCGCCATATTGTGAGCTTGCAATCTGTGCGATACTTTGTGTTGCAATATTGCAGGCGGTTTCAAAACTTTTTGGTGTATCTATCATAGTTTCACTTATAACAGTACCGTTTTGAAGCATATCTTCAAGATTTACAAGACAACAGTTATGCATATGCTGTGCAAAATAATCAGAGTCATGAAAGTGAATGATTCCCTGTTCATGTGCCCTTACGATATCCTCTGGCAGCAGAAATCTCTTTGTTATATCTTTACTTACTTCACCAGCCATATAGTCACGCTGGACACTATTGACAGTAGGATTTTTGTTGGAATTTTCCTGTCTGACTTCCTCGTTGTCACATTCGATAAGACTTAGTATCTGTTTATCAGTTGAATTAGATTTTCTGACAAGAGCTCTGTTATAACGGTAGGTAATATATTTTCTTGCAAGAGCGAATGCACGCTTGTTCATAATCTGATCTTCCACAAGATCCTGTATTTCTTCAACATTTAAAGCTCTGTGCATATCTTCACAGATTTTTTCAACATTTGATGCGATTTCGTTTATCTGTTCTTCAGAAAGCCTTTCTATGGTTGGAACCTCTGTGTTTGCTTTGCTGATAGCGGCAATAATTTTTTCTGCATCAAATTCGTTTTCAGAGCCGCTTCTTTTAATGATTTTCATACAATGCCTGCTTTCTTAAATGGATTTCATGTTATTTTAATTTTACATGATGTAATACATATGCCAGTGTATAAGGTCAGGCGGATATTCGCAATCCGCTCTGCTACTTGCTCATAACAGCTAATGGTGTTAAACTGGCAATCAGTCTTTATTATTTTTTTTGACTTTAGTATTTATATATCCTATCATCTCCTTTACTGATATAGAAGGTTTATTCTTAGGAATAAATTTCATTGTAGGGAATGCATCAACAATACGTTTATTGCCAGTGAGCAGGTTTTTGTTCTTGATGAAAGAATGACTTCTTTCACGATATTCATTTAGCTTGTCCTCAAGAAGCTGGATTTTGCTATCTTCGCTCATAGTTTCCTTTATTGTGGCAAGTTTTTCAAGTATATTTTCCATTTTTTCAGTTAAGCCGGTTTTGGCAAGAAATTCTTCTTTGATAGCACTGAACTGCTGCTCCTGAAACTGCTGTTCAAGTTCCTGACGGAATGAATAGAGTATTTCGAGCTGTTTTTTGAAGTTTATCGTTTCCATGACTGTATATGTCAGATCGATAAGTGAAACAACTATAAGAAATGTAAGTAGCTTTTCGCCTATATTTTGAGGAATAAGACTTATCAGCCACTTTGCAAAAGGCTCAAGGATATCAAAAAGCAAAAGTGTAAGTATCCCCCAAAACATGGATGGTATAAGTGCTATTCTTCCTTGGAAATTATAAGGTGCTGTTGAATAATCCCACCATTTGGCGTGAAACAGTTTTTCAAGCACATAGGATGTTATATATTCGATTACCGTTGCGATAATCATTCCTAAAATATATAGCAGCGAAGGGTGGGCAGAAACAGGGCGCAAAAGCACATATACAAGAGTAGCGCCTGTTCCGTAGAGTGGAAGTATTGGTCCGACAAGGAATCCTCTGTTGACAGGTTTTCTAGTTCTGATGGAAACGAAAGTGCTCTCATAAACCCAGCCTAAAATGCTGAAAACATAGAAGTTCATAAGAATAAAGTAAACAGAAAGTCCCAGTATCATGTATATCCTCCAGAAAAGTAATGATTTAGTAAACAACCGAATAAGTGTTGTAAAAAAGTTTTATCATAATGGTATCTTTTTTGATGCGGTTAGTCAATAGGTATCGGCGTGGTTATTTCGACATGCGGTTTGTACTTATAGAAGAGATGAGTATATGGTAAAAGGCATATGCGACAGTACATATGCCTTTTATGAATTTAAATATTTAAAAGTTTTGTGATTTCTGAAAAATCAACAAAAAGATTATCGTAAATATTGACTTTTATCACAGAATAAAAAGGGTACTGTAAACTTACCATATGACCGTCAAAGTAGTTTACAGTGACTATTTTTCGCTGTGGATCAACAATCCAGTATTCACGCACACCATGATTTTTGTAGTAATAGAGTTTTCGTATATAATCATCTTCGGGATTGCTGGGAGAAACGATTTCTATAATAAAATCAGGTGCTCCGTTACATCTTTTTTCATCAAGTTTTTCAGGATCACAGATGACCATTATGTCGGGCTGGACGATTGTTAGAGGTTTGTCGGAAAGTTTCACATCAAAGGGTGCTGTAAATAATTTACATGTGCCATTATTACTTTTGATATAATTATAAAATATGTTTGAGAGTTCCATGGAGATTGATTGGTGTAATTGAGAAGGGCTTGCCATGTCATATGTGATGCCATCAAAAACTTCTATTCTTTTTTCTTCTGGAATAGTTTCGTATTGTTCCAGAGTTATTGTCTCTGTTTGTAGTTGTAAAGCTGGTGCCATCTTCCGCACTTCCTTTCTAAATATTGTTATTGTTCACACCTGCGGTGCGATTGGTAATTGATGTTACATTTTTACATTTATTATAATATATAGGAAAAGTGTATCTATTTCAATGGATAGCAGCGAAATATCTTGACATGAGCCTCAAAAGCAAATATAATCAGATACATCTGGGGAGCTTAATGCTGAGAGGGATTTTATCCGACCCATATGACCTGATACAGTTAGTACTGTCGTAGGCAGATATTCTTTATGTGGATTAAGGTTTGAAAATCAGAGTTTTGAACTTTTTGGTTTTCTTATAATATTAAGATTATGGCTTTAAAGTTTCAGCTTAAAAGGTTCACATATATTTTAAATATTATGCATGGTCACTCCGGATATCGGTGTTTTACATCGGTTATCCGGAGTTTTTTGATATAGGAACTCTGTTTCGTATATAAATTTCGGTCTTAGAAAAATCTTCCCCATTATATTATAATGTGCCTTTATAGAACAGTGCATATGAAATACATAATTTATATTACAGAAAAATAATTACGCACCAAAAATGTGTGCAGAAATGAGGATTAAAATGGAATACGCTACACAGATGGATGCCGCAAGAAAGGGCATTTACACAAAGGAACTTCTCGCTGTTGCAGAAGATGAAAAATTTGATAAGGATGAGCTTATAAAACTTGTTGCAGAAGGAAAGGTTATCATTCCTGCGAACAAAAACCATAAGTGCTTAAAGCCGAGTGGAATAGGAACAAAACTCAGAACAAAGATTAATGTAAATCTTGGTACATCAAGAGATTGGACTGATCTTGACATGGAGATGGAAAAAGTTAAGAGTGCCGTTGATATGGGTGCAGAGGCTATTATGGATTTAAGTTCCTGCGGAGATACTCAGGTGTTCAGACGCAAACTTACAAGTGAATGTCCTGCTGTTATCGGAACTGTTCCGATTTATGATGCTGTTGTTTATTATAAGAAGGCACTCAAGGATATCACTGCAAAGGAATGGATAGATGTTGTAAGGATGCACGCAGAAGACGGTGTTGATTTTATGACTATCCATTGCGGTATAAACAAGGAAACGGCAAGAAGATTTAAGAGAAATAAGAGACTTATGAACATTGTCTCAAGAGGTGGCTCTATCATTTATGCATGGATGGAGATGACAGGAAATGAAAATCCGTTCTATGAATATTATGATGAAGTGCTCGATATATGCAGACAGTACGATGTTACAATGAGCCTTGGTGATGCCTGCCGTCCGGGATGTCTTAAAGATGCCACTGATGCGGCACAGATAGAGGAGCTTATAGCACTTTCAGAACTTACAAACAGAGCGTGGGAGAAAGATGTTCAGGTAATGATCGAAGGACCGGGGCATATGCCGCTTAACCAGATAAAAGCAAATATGGAAGTACAGCAGGCAATGTGTAAGGGAGCACCATTCTATGTACTTGGACCACTTGTTACTGATATCGCACCGGGATATGATCATATCACAGCAGCGATAGGTGGAGCGATAGCAGCTACATATGGAGCTTCTTTCCTCTGCTATGTAACACCTGCCGAGCACCTTAGACTTCCTGATGTAAACGATGTAAAAGAGGGAATCATCGCATCAAAGATAGCAGCTCATGCCGCAGATATTGCAAAAGGAGTTCCAGGAGCAAGAGACTGGGATGACAATATGGGACAGGCAAGAAAAGACCTTGACTGGGAAAAGACATTTGAGTATTCTATAGACCCTGAAAAGGCAAGAAATTATCGTGCATCGGCAAAACCTGAAAAGGAAGATACATGCTCAATGTGCGGAAACTTCTGTGCGGTAAAAAACATGAATAAGATACTTGATGGAGAGATCGTATCTATATTTGATGAATGATTTTAGGGTATTGTGAAAATGAATATATTTGCGTTCACCTTCTGAACAAAAAAGAGCGGCAATTTTGCTGCTCTTTTTTGCTATTATTTTTTCTGATGGAAGTAAAATACCATTGTTTCTGCTCTAAAAAAGTATTTGTTTTCGCCATTTATTGTCTGTTATTATAATATTGTTATCTATTATCATCAGGTCTTATCAGTATCTCATCAGCCATTTTTAAGATTTCATCCCATTCAGTGGCAGCAAAATCATCATATATGGCTATTGTTTTGCAGCCTGCCGCTTTTGCTGAGCGTATGGAATAGAGAGCATCTTCATAAACCACAGTTTCTTCTGGTTTGAAACCTAAGGATGCAGCTGCGTTTACAAAAGTTTCAGGAACTGTTTTATCTGTTTCAAGATCCTGGCAGGAAAGCAGTTTGTCAAAAAACTTTAATACACCTAGTCTGTCAAAAGCAGCCTCAGCACATTGCACTGGTGAGGCCGACAAAAGACATATGGTGTCACCGTTTTCATGAAGTTTCTTTAAAAGTTCTGTCATACCAGGTTTGGCAGGAATCTCATATTTATATTTATTAAATGAGAAATCATAAATATCTTTGATAATCTCGTCTACCGTTTTGTCAAGTCCGAGTTCTATAAAATATTTTGCTGCATTTTCAAGTGTATAGGATTCAATAAGTTTGTTTACACCATCGTCATGTGTGATATTATATGAATCAAGATAGTCTGAAGCAATAGTCGCCCACATTGGCATTGAATCAAGTATCGTTCCGTCCATATCAAAAATATGCAGCTTGTGAGAATTATCCATTTGTTACCTCCGAATTTTTTGCTGTTAAACTTTGTTATATGAAAGTTATATTTTAGTAATTTAAAAATATTTTAAAATTTTGACTTTTTGTTTTATAGAAAAGTTTTTTGTATTATTTTATGATTTCTTTCATAATTGAAACAAGTTCCCTTGTGGCTTCGCCGGGGTTACTTGCTCCAAAAAGTGCGGAGATTACGGCAACTCCGTCTATATCAGTTCCCTTAAGTTCTCTGACATTAGAGTGGTCGATACCTCCGATCGCAACAACAGGAATGGAAACGCTGTTGCATATTTCTTTAAGTGTACTAAGTTCGAGTGGTTTTGTATCTTTTTTTGTGTTTGTGCTAAAGACTGCGCCTGCACCGATATAGTCAGCACCGAGTTCTTCTGCTTTTTTTGCAAGTTCAACACTTGGTGCCGTCATACCTATTATCTTGTCATCGCCGAGAAGTTTTCTGGCTTCAATGTAATCCATATCGTTCTGACCAATATGGACACCATCAACACCTGACTCAATAACGGCATAAATGTCGTCATCTATTACAACAGGAACATTATATTTTTGGGCAATCTCCTTAATACGGACGGCTTCTTTTACAAGTTCATCATGGTGCATATCTTTTTCACGTATTTGTAGAAAGGTAGCACCATTTTTAAGAACACCTTCTACCTGCTGTTCAAGTGTCTGTCTGCCTGTCCAGTGTCTGTCGGTTATTGCATATACAAGCATGCTTTCTGTATTTACTTTCATCTGTTTGTCCTCATTTCTTTTAATTGTATTCTCAGAATTTCGTCTATATTGATTTCTGAGAGGATATTTTTGATTTTTGTTCAATATTTTTTAATACTGAAATAAGTATTAGAAAAATAAAAGCATAGTTAAAACTTAACGGAGTCTGCTGCACTCATAATGTTCATGTGTTTGGAGACAATTTAAAATTGTATCAAAATGTTGTTCAGTACTGCCGTCAGGAAGAACAAGGTCGAGAGTAACCGCTATGTTGTTGAGCATTGTGTCGTTAAGATACTTCCTGAGACTTAGAAAAATCTTACATTTATCATGATAATTTTCTGCATCAAGAAAAATCATAAAACCTTTTGTGGCAAGCTGGTCATTTGAAATTTTACCTGCAAGTTTTCTTTCGGCCTGACCGGATAAAAGAGCATCAGTAATCTCTTCATCTGACACGCAAATAGTTTCGTTATATAATTTTGTATCTGGCATAGCTTCGGTTTCTAAAGAATTTTCTGATGATAAAGTATCTGTGGGACATTGTGTATAAGCTGTTTCGCTGTTGCTATATACGGATGTTTGATTATCGAATGTTATTTTTTCAAATCTGTATTCCTGTACTGCATCAGGATATTTTTCTTTGTCAAGCTTTTCAACAAACATTGAAAGAGGTCTCACCCAAATCCTAAAGGGTGGGTACATTGCCTGATATACAACCATAGGCATATTGTCCTCACTATTTGTAGCGAGTGCCCTTATCTGGTATATCTGTCCTTTAAAATGTTTATAAAATTCTCCTTCATTTACAGTTTTTTGCGTCATAAAAACACGACCTTTCAAAATAATGATACATATAGTCTAACACAAAATATAAGAAGTTGGAAAAGAAAATTGCCGGATAAAAACAGATACTTTTTGTGATTTTTTTCAGAAAATGACAGATAATGACGAAAAATGAATTTTATATTATGATAAATATACATAAACATGTATATTGTTTTGTGAAATAATAACATAGAAATCATGGTTATAAAAAAATATAATGTTATTGTTTCTGCTATGTGTTGTAAATTTCAATGATTTTACCAGTGTAAAAAATGATTGACAATTTAATCGAAAGAATATAATATAGGTATCAGGAACATTTGTTCGTAAAAGGAGGATTTAAAAATGGCAAAACCAAATATTGATGAGAATAAGTTAAAAGCGTTAGAATCTGCTATTGCACAGATAGAAAGAAATTACGGAAAAGGTGCAGTTATGAAACTAGGTGACAATACGCATCTTAATGTAGAGACGGTGCCATCAGGTTCACTTTCTCTTGATATTGCTCTTGGAGTCGGCGGTGTTCCGAAGGGAAGGATTGTTGAAGTATATGGACCTGAGTCTGGTGGTAAGACTACGGTTGCACTTCATATGGTAGCAGAGGTGCAGAAAAGAGGCGGCATTGCAGGATTTATAGATGCAGAGCATGCACTTGATCCAGTATATGCTAAAAAGATCGGTGTAGATATTGACAACTTATATATATCACAGCCGGATACGGGGGAGCAGGCACTTGAGATTGCTGAGACTATGGTGCGTTCCGGAGCTATAGATATAGTTATCGTGGATTCAGTTGCAGCACTTGTACCAAAAGCAGAGATAGAGGGTGACATGGGAGACAGTCATGTAGGTCTTCAGGCAAGACTTATGTCACAGGCACTTAGAAAACTTACAGCTATTATAGGAAAGACAAGCTGTACTGTTATATTTATAAATCAGCTTCGTGAAAAAGTTGGTGTTATGTTTGGAAATCCGGAAACTACTACAGGTGGACGTGCACTTAAATATTATTCATCTATCCGACTTGAAGTAAGACGCGGTGAGCAGATAAAGAAAGATGGCGAAGCCATCGGAAACCGTACGCGCATAAAAGTTGTTAAAAATAAGGTTGCCCCTCCTTTCCGTGAAGCAGAGGTTGATATTATATACGGTGAGGGTATATCAAGAGAGGGAGACATACTTGACCTTGCTGCAAAAGAAGATATAGTAAACAAGAGTGGTGCATGGTATGCATATGAAGGAAATAAGATCGGTCAGGGAAGAGAGAATGCAAAGACATATCTTAAAGAGCATCCGGATGTTATGGCTGAGATAGAGGAAAAAGTAAGAGAAAAATTCTCAAAGGAAACTAAGACAGAAGATGATGAAAGTGTGTTTGCTGATGAAGCAGAAAGTGTTACAGCAAAGGCAGATAAGACTGATATTCAGGCAGAAGATTAGGATTTGTCATGGCAGCAGATGAAAAAAAGAATGATGAAATATTAAAGGCAAAGAAAAGAGCTATGCTGATACTGCAGCATAATGACAGGACAGAATGGGAACTTACTGATAAACTTTCAAAAGCCGGATTTTCTGATGAAGCTGTCAGTGAAGCCATAGAGTATGTAAGAGGTTTCCATTATATTGATGACGAGCGTTATGCTAAAAGATTTGTTGAGATATACCATGAGAGTAGGAGTATAAAGAGATTAAAGCAGGATCTTTATAAGAGACATGTTGCAGATGAGTATATAGAGCTTGCACTTGAAAATATAGATTATGATGACAGTGTGGCACTCAGGCGACAGATTGAAAAACTTGGCATTGATGAAAAGGCTGCATCAGAACTTTCATATGAAGAAAGTCAGAAGATCGTGGCTAAACTTTACCGAAAAGGATTTTCAATCAGTAGTATAAAAGGTATCTTATCTGAATTAAGGGAATAAATATAGCAGTTCAGCTATAAAAAAATTAGAAAAAAGTATTGACAAACGCATGCTTACTTATTATACTGAGTGAGTGTGCGTTTTTGCATACATTAACTTTTTGACTATAAACATAGGAGGTGAAATTAATGCCAACATTTAACCAGTTAGTAAGAAAGGGAAGAAAGGCCTCTACAAAGAAGTCTAATTCTCCTGCACTTCAGTACACTTACAATTCTTTGAACAAGAAAACAGTAGCACAGAGCTCTCC
>CAKRFY010000003.1 GCA_934320895.1 uncultured Lachnospiraceae bacterium
AGTGAGGAGTTGTTTTATTTTGTAATGAAAAATATCCCGTATTTATGCGGGTTTTGGTGTTTCGCAAACGCCTATTAGGATTTATTTTGGAGAGGAGCAGTCTCTCATTCATCTCGTATTCAGGATGACGGCTTATTATCTGTTCTTCAAGTTTAAATAAGATAACGGATATGGCTTTGAGTGCGGCATCCATAGGTTCTTTGTCTTTATATGTTTTCTCGCCGAAAAGAGCAAGATTTCTAAGACTTATACCGTAACCATTTTCGAGAATCCTTGTATTGTTATATTTCAAATTATTTCGTATCACATTTGCTATAGAAGCTTTATTTCCGCAAGCTGCACCCATCCATAGAATGTCATGATTACCCCATTCGATATCGAGGGAATGATGCTCCATGAGCAGGTCGAGTATCATATCAGCGCAGGGACCTCTGTCAAATATATCACCGACAATATGAAGGTGGTCTACGGCAAGTCTTTTTATAAGGTTTGCAAGAGCGATGATAAATTCATCACCGTTGTCAATATTTAATATTGTATCGAGGATAACTTTGTGATAGCGAACCTGATTGTCATCCTCGTCCTTCTGTACATGCAGAAGTTCATCTATAATGTAGGCAAATTCTTTTGGCATTGCTTTTCTTACTTTTGAGCGTGTATACTTTGAGGACAGGAGTTTTGCAATCTCGATAAGATTTCCAAGCATCATACGATACCATTCTTCAGGAAGTTCATGCTCTTTGTGGAGCATCTCAAGTTTTTCCTTCGGATAATAGATAAGTGTACATATTTCACGTCTTTCAACACTGCTAAGCGTATCACGGAATAAAAGATCAACCTTTTCATGGATGACACCTGAGCAGTTATTTAAAATATGGCAGAATGCCTCATATTCGCCATGAATATCACTCATAAAATGCTCTGTTCCTTTTGGCAGGTTGCAGATGGCACTTAAGTTTATGATCTCGCTGCTTACAGCCTGTTTTGTGGGATATTTTTGAGCGAGCAGTTTAAGATATTTTGTATTATTTTCCATATCATACCTCCGATATTTTTTCATTTATTATTACTATAATAAATTATAACACAAATTTACGGACTTTCATGTTATAATGTTATAGTATGTCAGCCAAACTTAATGCTTGAGGATATTTTCTAACACTTAGCAATGCTGTTTAGTATTAGCCAGGCAGTGGTGGTTGAAGCAAGAAGCACCGAAGCTTTAGCTTCGTGTGTAGTTCACGAAATGGAGATAATAATGAATAATCCGATAAAAACATTGACAAAAAGAGAATGGTTCATCTGGCTTGGCTCAATAATCATAGTTGTAATATCAAATCTTGCTACAAAAGATTTTGACCTGCTTACACTTGTTGCGGCACTTACGGGTGTAACATCACTTATTTTTGCTGCAAAAGGAAATGTGTGGGGACAAGTGCTTATGATACTGTTCAGTATTCTTTATGGAATAATATCATTCCGCTTTCGTTACTGGGGAGAGATGATGACATATCTCGGAATGACGCTTCCAATGGCTGTGTGGTCTACGATAACATGGATTAAAAATCCGTCAGAAAATAATGGAAATGAAGTGCAGATACAGTCTTTAAGTAAAAAACATATAGTGGCACTTTGTATAAGTGGAATAATCGTTACAGCAGTTTTTTATTATATTCTTAAAAGTTTTAACACGCCAAATATTGTTTTTAGTACGATTTCGATAATTACAAGTTTTTTTGCAGCTGCACTTACGATGCTCAGGTCATCGTATTATGCGGTGTGGTATGCTGCAAACGATGTTGTTTTGATAATATTGTGGGTGCTTGCATCACTTAAAGACCCGGCGTATATCCCTGTCGTTGTGAATTTCAGCATATTCTTTATGAATGATATGTATGGATTTATGAGCTGGAAACAGAGAGAGTTAGAGCAGGCAGAGGTTTAGAAAAACAGGTGTTTGTAAAAATGATTATAGCTGCACAATTTAATCACAGTTTATTACAGTTTCGCAAATATCTATGAGAATTAGAAGATAGAAAGGACGAAGAACAAATGATGATGTTTAGATGGCTGGTGTTGCCGCTTTTATTTTCACTTGCAGCGGTTGTTTATTTTTACCGCAAGATTTCGGGTGCGGTTTCGTATTTTTTTAGTGGATTTTCAAAGAGAAAGAGAAGGATGATTTCGGGACTTACAGAAGTTATCCTGATATTGCCGGCAACGAAAGCGTTTACCTTATGGTTTGTTGTTTTTTTGCACCTTATAGTCTGTTTGGTACTTATTGATATTATTGCTTTTATTGTTAAGAAAGTATGTAAAGAAAGTAAAAACCAGCTTTTATGGAACAGGATTTATAAAAGCTGTATAGTAGCTGTACTTATGACGGCGATTATCTGTGGTTACGGAAGGTACAATATTTTTAATGTGGTGAGGACAGAGTATAATGTTGCGGCAAACAAAGATATCAGGAAAGACGGATATAAGATGGTTGTCCTGTCTGACCTGCATTATGGTATATCATTAAATGACTCTGGCTTGCAAAAGGTTGCTGACAGGATAGATAAAGAAAAAGCTGATATTGTTGTGCTTGATGGTGACATTGTCGATGAGAGTACGACAAAAGCACAGATGAAATCGGCATTTAGTATTCTTGGCAGGATAAAGAGTACATATGGGGTCTATTATGTTTATGGAAATCATGACAAAAACAATTACACGGCAGAGCCGAATTATTCATCAGAGCAGCTTGCCGATACGATTACAAAATCTGGAATTAAAATTCTTGAGGATAAGACTTTCACGATAAATAATGAAGTAACATTGATAGGCAGGGCTGACAGGGGCAGCGGTGATATGCAAAGGAAAGATATAAAAGAACTGGTAAAAGATGTTGATAAAAATCAGGAACTTATAGTGCTTGACCATCAGCCTGCCGATTATGAGAATGTAAAAAATGCAGGCGGTGATATGATAATATCAGGACACACCCATGCAGGACAGATATGGCCGGCGGGCTTGTTTGCATCCTTGTTCCATTTTGATGAATTGAACTATGGTGAAAAGTATGTGGAACAACTGCATGCTATAGTGACTTCAGGAATAGCAGGATGGGGAGTTCCGTTGCGAACAGAGAGACATTCGGAGTATGTGGTTATAAATATTAAATAAGTTTTAGCAGTTGGGAAAACTTTTGCTTTTTACTTTCTTTAAAAACAATAAAAAATGTTACATTAACTTCTGAGTCGAGTATGGGAATAGGCACACGGTCTTTTGGCATGATGTAATCGTTAATGGCAATGTCTGTTGTAAAATATGGCAGGCTTGATGCCTGTATAAGTTCTTCAAATGCCGCTCTGTCAGTCTGTTCAATAAATTTTGAATCAGGCATTTTTTTATCGATTATGTCACGCCAGAAACCCAAATTTGGCATGACTATCATGTTTTCACCGTTTATGTCAGAAAGGTGCAGACTTCTCTCATGTGCAAACCTGTGTGTATCAGGCAGACAGAACATAAGATGTATTTCAAAGTGAATTTTATCAGCATTTAACACTATCAAGGAAGTAACACACTTCTATTGCGTATAGCAATAAGTGGAGATGTGGACTTGCAAAATTCAACAAAATAGATTGACATATAAATTTATATTTGATAATATTTATCAGGTAATTTAATATTCCATGAGGGAGTAGTTAGCGCGAAAGTGTGGTTTGTCAACATTCTGATTATAATAAAGAGTATAATCTGGCAAATCTTAAATAATGAGACTCATGTATATCGATTAACAGCTTGTGTATTATACATAGGCTGGCAGTTGATATACATGAGTTTTTTTTGCTTTATGGGAAAATGCTCGTAACATAACGGAAAACCAATAAGATAAAGGAGATATTGTACAAATGTTATTATTTTTGAAAGTATTTTTAACCGAATTCATAGCGGAGATGGGAGATAAAACCCAGCTTATGCTTATTGCACTTACTTCTAAATACAAGTTAAGGGATATTATATCGGGAACGGCTGTTGCAATTCTTGTACTTAATGGACTGGCTGTTCTTGCAGGCGGACTTGTAAGTCAGTTTATTCCCGACTGGCTGATCAAGACTATTGCAGCGCTTGCATTTCTTTACTTTGCCGCATCAACTATTGCCGGTGATGATGGCGATGAAGAGGAAGAAGGTCGCAGGACAAAGATTAAGTTTGCGCCGCTCGCAGTTTTCTGCACATTTTTCGTAGCGGAACTTGGCGATAAGACACAGCTTACAACTATAACATTCGGTGCAAGTGAAGGTATGGGGGCAGCACTTATTGTGTGGATTGGGTGCTCGCTCGGACTTTTTGCAGCGGATATTCTTGGAATGTTAATTGGCTATCTATTAAAGAGTAAGACTCCGGAGGGATTGCTTAATACACTCGCATTTATAATATTCTCTGTATTTGGTATATACACATTTTATCAGGGACTTAAACTTATAAGAGCAGATGTCTGTCAGATTCCGGTGCTGCCGCTGCTTATAGCTGTAGCTGTTGTTTTTGTCGGTTTATGTGTCTGTCTTTTTATAAGGAGAGAGAAGAAGTCACTGTAAAATAAATGGATATAAAGATGGCATACTATGAAGCATTTATTTGGTTTTGATGCGGAATTTTTTTGGTGTGGTATTATAATGCTTATGAAAAATTTCACAAAAGTAACTTGTGTTTGAAAATCCACATTCGTACGCTATCTCCGTAATGGACATAGTTGTACTTCTGAGAAGAAAAATCGATTTTTCTAAACGATAGTGGTTTAGGTACAACATTGGTGATGTATTTAAATATTTTTGGAAAAGCGATGTGCATTTTGTTTTACAGCAATTTCCGGAAGAAGAAATATCTTTGAGAAGAACTTTATTTGCATAATTTTTCTGCACATATCCAATCATCGCAGTGAGAACTGTAATATCATCTGCATTTTCAGTATAATCTGGTGAAAGATTCATATTTTCATAAAGCAGAGAGAAAATATGTGAAGATTTTTCCAAAACAGTAAATGGTTGGAGTTTATCTATATTAATAAGAATATTGGAAAGAGCTGATAGAGATTATAGATACAATCAGACACAGAGCAGAAAAGAAAGAGGCTATATCAATGAGTAAAACAGAATGGACGAAAAAAATAATAATCATCGTGATTGGTTCGATCATAGCTGCATATGGTATTACATTGGCTATGTATGCAGGTTTCGGAAGTGCGACTCTTGCTGTATTGTGGCAGGGAATTTCCAAGACATTTCATATAAGTATAGGTATGGCTTCTTTGATAGTAGCTATAATTATGATTATATTTGTACTTTT
This sequence comes from uncultured Lachnospiraceae bacterium, assembly GCA_934320895.1. Classification (GTDB taxonomy): domain Bacteria; phylum Bacillota; class Clostridia; order Lachnospirales; family Lachnospiraceae; genus Butyribacter. Next base: position 5,335 of record CAKRFY010000003.1, read on the forward strand.
TTATGACAGGTCACAGGTACATATTGGAACCGTTCTTTATCAGATTGTGTATAGCCTCTGTGTTGATTTATTTGCAAATGCACATAAAGAATAACTGGCAGGAGAATTTTTTCTTGCCTGATACAGGCTTTTTGCGTATAATTTATTTTGTGTGTAAAAATATTAAATTATGTACAAGAGGAGAAAATCATGTGGGATAGTATTAATACGTTACTGAAAAACATCGACGACCTTGTGTGGGGAGTTCCGCTTATGGTACTGATATTGTCAGGCGGTATTCTTCTTACATTTCGTCTTGGATTTTTGCAGCTTCGCAGGCTTCCACTTGCTTTAAAGTGGATGGTTAAGAATGAGGAGGGGGCAAAGGGAGAGATTTCAAGCTTTGCTGCACTTTGTACGGCGCTTAGTGCAACTATAGGAACAGGAAACATTGTAGGTGTTGCTACGGCTGTAGGTGCAGGTGGACCGGGAGCTCTTTTCTGGATGATAGTTGCAGCGTTTTTTGGAATGGCAACAAAGTATTCAGAGGGACTTCTTGCGGTAAAATACCGTGTTGTAGATAAAGAAAATCATAGCCTTGGCGGCCCTTTCTATTATATAGAGCTTGGAATGGGTGATAAATTTAAATGGCTTGCGAAGATATTTGCTTTCTTTGGTGTCTGTGTAGGTTTGTTCGGTATAGGAACATTCAGTCAGGTAAATGGTATATCAAGTGCGATCCAGAACTTTTTTGATCCTAAAAAATCACATACGGTTTCAATTCCAGGTATAGGAACATATTCATGGACGGTAGTTATTGCTTCACTTATACTTTCACTTTGTGTGGGGGCTGTTCTTATCGGAGGCATCAAGAGGATTGCAAATGTCAGTCAGATAATAGTTCCTTTTATGGCGATAATCTATTTTGTATTTGCAGTTATACTTGTTGTGTGTAATATCACAAAGATTCCTGCTGCTGTTGTTGTCATTGTAAAAGCTGCATTTGATCCACAGGCAGTTGCAGGTGGTATAACGGGAAGTATGCTTGTTGCAATGCAGAAAGGTGTTGCACGTGGTATATTCTCAAACGAGGCAGGTCTTGGAAGTGCGCCTATTGCAGCGGCAGCAGCACAGACTCATGAACCTGTAAGACAGGGACTTGTCAGTATGACAGGAACATTTATTGATACGATTGTAATTTGCACAATGACAGGTCTTTCTATAGTTCTTACGGGAGCTTGGAAAGTTGATGGGCTTGAGGGCGTGCAGGTTACGACATATGCATTTAAACACGGACTTCCATTTCCGGCAGAGGTATCATCATTTATTCTTATGATGTGTCTTGTATTCTTTGCATTTACGACAATACTTGGCTGGGATTATTATAGTGAGCGTTGTCTTGAATATCTTACAGGCGGAAATATGAAGAAGGTAAAAGTATTTCGCTGGATATACATACTTGCAGTATTTATCGGACCATATATGACAGTAAGTGCGGTATGGGTAATAGCCGATATATTTAATGGGCTTATGGCTCTTCCAAACATGATAGCATTGTTTGCATTAAGTGGAGTAGTTGCGAAAGAGACAAGAGATTTCTTTAATGCAAAGAAACATTTAAATTAGTTTTGCAAAGCTTGATAAAAGTTGTGAAATCTAGTAAACTATAGTATGAAAAATATTGTTTTACATTATCAGGCAAGTAGCAGAGCGGATTGCGAATATCCGCTTGATTTATAAATAAGAGTTGAATGGAGGATTTAAATTGAGAGACATCAATATTTATAATACATTAACAAAAAAGATTGATAAGTTTGTACCAAATGAGCCAGGAAAGGTAAAAATGTATACATGTGGTCCTACGGTATATCATTTTGCTCATATTGGAAATTTGAGAAGTTATATTGAAGAGGATATCCTTGAAAAATATCTGCGTTATGCGGGATATGATGTAAAAAGGGTTATGAATATTACTGATGTAGGTCATCTTACAAGTGATGCGGACAGTGGCGAAGACAAAATGCTTAAGGGTGCTAAAAGAGAGCATAAGACAGTTATGGAAATCGCAAAATTTTACAGGGACGCATTTTTTAGCGATTGTGCAAAATTAAATATAAAGACACCGGATGTGGTTGAACCGGCTACAAACTGTATTCCGGAATTTATCCATATGATAGAGGTACTTATAGAAAAGGGATATGCTTATGTTGCTGGCGGGAATGTATATTTTGATACATCAAAGCTTGAGGAGTACTATGTATTGTCAAATCAGAATGAGGAAGAACTTCAGGTAGGAGTTCGTGATGATGTTGAAGAGGATGACAACAAAAAGAATAAGACAGATTTTGTATTATGGTTTACAAAATCGAAATTTGACTCACAGGAATTAAAATGGGATAGTCCATGGGGCGTTGGATATCCGGGATGGCACATAGAATGTTCATGCATTAGTATGAAGCATCTGGGTGAGTATCTTGATATTCACTGTGGTGGTGTTGACAATATTTTCCCACATCACACGAATGAAATCGCGCAGAGCGAGTCATATACAGGACATAAGTGGTGTAATTACTGGTTCCATGTACAGCACTTAAATGACAAAACCGGAAAAATGAGCAAATCAAAGGGAGAATTTTTAACTGTATCTTTATTGGAAGAAAAAGGTTATGATCCGCTCGTGTACAGATTATTCTGTTTACAGTCACATTACCGTAAACCTCTTTTATTTAGTTATGATGTAATGGATAATGTAAAGACAGCGTATGAAAAACTTGTAAATAAGACATCATCACTTTCAAAAGAAGGTGAGGTTGATAAAGCTGTATTTGAACTTTATCAGGATAAATTTGCAGATGCGATGGGAAGTGATCTTAATACTTCACAGGCAATAACAGTGCTTTATGATGTATTAAAGGCTGATACAAATGATGCTACAAAGAGAGCTTTGGTAGAAGATTTTGATAAAGTGATTTCGCTTGATCTGTTAAAGGAGCAGGAGACAAAGGCTGCTGATGATGATCTTAAAACAATGGTTGAAGATATGATCGCCCAGAGAAATGAGGCGCGTAAGGCTAAAGATTTTGCTAAGGCGGATGCTATAAGAGATGAACTTCTTGCAAAGGGAATAGAAATAAAAGATACAAGAGAAGGAACAGTCTGGAAACTTATTTAGTAAAATGTGTAAATAGAAAGCAGCGGGGCTTATGTTCTGCTGCTTTTAAGATTATTTATGACAATGAGATGGGGGCAGCTATGAAATTAAAAAAAATTTTGATATTCAGTATTGTATTATGCATGAGTATATGTATGATGAGTGGTTGTAAAAAAAATAAACAGAAAGAAGAAGTGCAGTCTACTAAAAAATTGAATGTTGTAACTACGATTTATCCGTATTATGATTTTGTGAAACATATCGCAGGTGATAAGGTAAATCTCTCTATGTTGATTCCGGCAGGCGAGGATATGCATTCATTTAAACCTGATTCAAATGTTATGTCTGAGGTTCTAAAGGCAGATGTGTTGATCTATAATGGTGGAGTGTCGGAAAAATGGATCGATGACCTGTTGAAAGTAAAAAAGAAGGATGCAGAACGTATAAATGAACTGTCAATGATGCAGAATGTTTCAGAAATTGTAAGTGTATTAAATGAGCAGGGAGATGGCGAGGATAATACAAAAAACTCTATGAACTATGATGAGCATTTATGGACAGCTCCTTTATGTGCCAAAAAGATCGTATCTATTATCGCAGACAGACTATCAGAGCTTGATAGCAAAAATGCAGCTTATTATAAAAAGAATGCAGATGATTATAAAAAGGAACTTGAACAACTGGATTATGATTTCAGGGAGGTTGTTGAGAATGGAAAGACAAAGCATGTCGTTTTTGCTGACAGATTTTCTTTAAAATATCTTTTTGCTGAGATAGGGCTTGTTTACAGTGCGGCATATCCGGTATGTTTAGAATATGAAGCTCCCAAAAAGCAGACTATATCGTATATTGAGGATAGAATAAAAAAAGAAAAACTTTCCGTTGTATTTAAAAATGAAATTACAAAGTCTGACATAGCAGAAAAGATAGCAAAAAAAACAGGTGCGAAAGTAGAAGTATTTAACACATGCCATACTGTTACTGAAAAACAGTTTAAAGAAGGAGTTTCATATATTGATCTGATGAAGTATAATATTAATCGTTTGAAAAGAGCACTTGGCTAAAAGGATATATGAGGTATTTTATGAAAAAAGATAATAGCAGATCATGGCGTATTATAGGGATGATAATTCTTGTAACGCTTGTCGTATTGTTATTTACAGCATTGATGTCAGGAATTATGTATGCTCAAAGTCAGACAAAGACAAAAGCTTTGCCGGTAAGGTGGGAAGTTAAAAAGTATACATCAGATGGTCATTTGGGGAATGTTATAACAACGGATCTTACAAAGATGAATTTTAAAAAATCTGGAAAAGACATAAAGCTTGTTGCAACAGCTACAATACCAGATGGGAGTTCTGATGGGATAACACTTCAGATGTGTCTTAAAAGGATGGCTTATCAGGTGAAAATAAGCGGTGGAAGATATTATACATATGCGATAAGAAGATATATAAAAAGAAAATCAATAGGAAACGGATATCATTTTATACATATAACGCAAAAAGATTATGGTAGGAAGATTAAGATAGTATTCCGTGCAAATGGTGCTGATTCATATAATAATATTAAACAGGTACAGTTTTATGATAGTACAGATATGTCTGTTAATCTGGCTTCTAGAAATTTTATGCTTATACTGCTGTGTAACTTTTTGATAGTATTTGGAATTATAATAGCAACATTAGGTATAGTTTTGGTGTTTAGAGAAAGAACATATGCACAGTTTTTGTATGTGGGCATATATTCGTTTATGATGGGGCTGTATGTTTTAAGCAGCAGATATCTGCTTCAGATTTTTAATGAAGACCTTCTGACAGACACATTGATAGAATATTTTACAATGTTTTTACTCCCGGTGGCTATTGCGCTGTTTTTATTTGAGATAACCCAAAAAGACAGAAAGATTTATAGAGGCTTTTTGATATTATACGCATTTGTTGATTTTGTTGCGACGATAATTGTTGCTATTGCTTATAAGAATTACAATCTGCATTTAAATCAGGTATCAGGGTATTACAGGGTATATATTATACTTGGTAGTATCATTGTATTTATTATGGAATTTAGAAACATATTCAGACCAACGGTGGACAAATTAAAAGTGTCAGGATTTCTAGTGCTTATTTTTTCTGATACTATAACATTGTTGAGTTTTATGATATTTAAAGATACAAATGAAATTTCAAGTCTTACCGTTTATCTTATGCCTATTGGAAACATATACCTTATCCTTGCGCTTTTGTTTAGCTATCTTACAGAGTATATGCGTTTATTTAAGGATGATGTAGAGAGAAATATCCTGTTGAAAATGGCTTATACAGATCCTATGACAAGTTTGTTTAACAGGGCTAAGTCAATGGAGGAGTTTTCAAAACTTGAGGCCCAGAATAAAACATATAGCGTAGTATGGTTTGATCTGAATTATCTTAAAAAAACAAATGACCAATATGGTCACGAGGAGGGCGATCTTCTTCTTATAAACTTTGCGGACATACTAAGAAAAGCATTTGAGGGAATAGGTACGGTATGCCGTATGGGCGGTGATGAGTTTTGCGTAATTACAGCCAGATCAATAAATGATGCAAAGATAAAGAAAGGTATAGACAGGATGCTTACTCTTATAGATGATGATAATAAGGAAAAACATCAGTATTTTATGCAGACATCGTATGGGATTGCGAGTAGTGAGGAATTGGATGAGCCAACCTCAGACAAGGTCTGTTCCATGGCAGATGAAAGAATGTATAAGATGAAAATAGAGATGAAAGCACAAAGGATGGACTAAATTTAGGCATAGTGTGAATGGTAGTTCTTTTCAATAACCCGGCACAAAAACTTTTAAAAGTTCTTGTGCCGGGTTATGTTATCATAATAGTGTTAAAAATCGCACTAATAATTATAGACGAAGCTGAAATGTGTTTATATAATATAATCAAGTTAAGTAAATGAGAAAACATTTTTGGATGGGACAGAGTTTTTGAGATTTTTACTTTTACAAAAAAGCTGCACCATCTGTATAAAGAAAGGAGATTTCTAATGAAAGTAGCAGACGGATTCTGGTTAAGCAAAAAAGGTTATGATGTAAGATATGCTTCACAGGCATACAAAGTTGAAACTACAGAAAATTCCATTAAGGTTCTTGCAACACCTTATACAGTTATGAACAGAGGTATGACTCTTGGCGGACCAAACCTTGAGATTACATATAGCTCTACTTCTGAAAATATAATCAAAGTTCATATTGATCATTACAGAGGAGGACTTGATAATATTCCTCGTTATGAACTCAATGAGGATACAGGATATACTCCTGTTATCGAGAGAACAGAAGACAAAGTTACACTTACTTCAGGTGATACAAGAGTTGAGATAAAGATCGGTGATGATTGGGATGTTCAGTTCTATTATAAGGACAGACACCTTACAGGTGGTGCATGGAGAGCAACATCTATTATTTCTGAGAGCCAGTTTACAGCTAATGCACGTATGAACCTTCAGGATGATGATGAATTCTTCAACTATCCTCAGGATGCCCATACAACATATCTCAGAGAACAGTTAAAAACAGATATTGGTGAGTGTATCTATGGTTTCGGTGAGAAGTTTACACCATTTGTAAAGAATGGTCAGACAGTTGAAACATGGAACTGTGATGGTGGTACATGCTCAGATCAGAGTTATAAGACAGTACCTTTCTACATCTCATCAAAGAGTTATGGTGTATTTGTAAATAGTTCAGATAAAGTTTCTTTTGAAGTAAACTCAGATACTGTATCAAAAGTTACATTTACAGTACCAGGCGAAGAACTTGAATATTTCATTATTGGTGGAGAAAACCTTGAGCATGTTCTTGAGAACTATACAACACTTACAGGAAAGCCTGCACTTCCACCAGCTTATACATTTGGTTTATGGCTTTCAACATCATTTACAACAAGCTATGATGAAAAGACAGTTATGAGCTTTATCGATGGAATGAAAGAGCGTAAGATTCCACTTCAGGTATTTCATTTTGACTGTTTCTGGATGAAGGAGTATGAGTGGTGTAATTTTGAGTGGGATAAGGATATGTTCCCTGATCCTAAGGGACTTTTAGATAAGCTCCACAATGAAAAAGGTCTTGAAGTTTGCGTATGGATCAACTCATACATTGGACAGCAGTCAAAACTTTTTGATATAGGAAAAGAAAAGGGATACTTTATAAAGAATCTTGACGGAAGTGTATTCCAGTCGGATATGTGGCAGCCTGGCATGGCTATTGTCGATTTTACAAATCCAGAGGCTTGTGAGTGGTTTAAGGGATTACTTAAGAAACTCTTTGACATGGGTGTAAACAACATTAAGACAGATTTTGGTGAGAGAATTCCTACAAAGTGCAAATATTATAACGGCATGGATCCTATCAAGATGCATAACTACTATACATATCTTTACAATAAGTGTGTATTTGAGGCTCTTGAGGATTACTACGGAAAAGATAAGGCATGCCTCTTTGCAAGAAGTGCGACAGTAGGTGGACAGAAATTCCCAGTACACTGGGGTGGTGACTGCTATGCAGAGTATTCAGCTATGTCAGAGACTCTTCGTGGAGGACTTTCACTCTGCTCATCAGGATTTGGTTTCTTCTCACATGATATGGGTGGATTTGAGGCTACTGCGCCTTCTGATGTTTATAAGAGATGGTGCGCATTCGGACTTCTTTCTACACATAGCCGTTTACATGGCTCAACATCTTACAGAGTACCTTGGGTTTATGATGAAGATGGTGATACAGAAGCTTGCGATGTACTTCGTCATTATACAGTACTTAAAGGAAGACTTATGCCTTACCTTTGGGCACAGGCAAACAAGACACACAATGTCGGTGTTCCTATGATGCGTTCAATGATAGTTACATTCTCAGATGATACAGCTTGTAAATATCTTGATCAGCAGTATATGCTCGGTGACAATCTCTGCATCGTACCTGTTATGAATGAGGAAGGAATTGCAGAGTTCTATGTACCGGACTGTGGAACATGGACAGATATCCAGAGTGGCGAGACATATGAGGGTGGAAAGTATTATAAGAGACAGTGTGATTACTTCCAGACACCAATTCTTGCACGTCCAAACAGCATTGTTACATATGGTAACTTTGACGCAGAAGACAAGATGACAGTAGTATACGATTATCTTGAGAAAGCAGATGCAGTTGTTTACGGTCTTGAAGACGGAAAGAGTGCAACAGCAACAATATATGACAGTGAGTCAAACAAACTTACAGATATTACAGCAGAGCGTAAGGGAAATGTTATCACAGTTTCTTATGACTCTACAGATAAAACATTTACTGTTACAGCAGAAGGAAAAACTGTTGAAGCTAAGGCTGGAACAACAAGTGTTGAGATTACATTATAATATAAAAATATATTATATTCATTTGATGTCATGTTAAATTCATATAAACAATAAAAAAAGGCTGTACCATAGCAAATCGTGGTACAGCCTTTCTTATAATATAATGCATATTGGTATCTATAGATGAAGCCTTTCTTCAATTGTTTTTTTATGTTTTCTTCCAAGTGGTATGGAATGTTTGCCAACCTGTATGATAAATGTTGACTTATCATATGAATAAAAATGATGTAGATTTATTATATATTTTCTATGACATTGAACAAAATTGTCTGGAAAAATATTTAAAAGTTCACTTATGGTCATATTTGCAAGTTTAATATGGCTGTCATGTGTATAAATAACAGTTTCTTTACTTGTTGATTCGATATAGTCGATATCATCAAGTATCACATGCAGGTATACGCCGTTGCTGTCCTTTAAGGTGATTTTTTCTTTTTTCTTTTCTGTATATTCACCGATGATATAATCAAGGGTTTCTATCAGTTTGTATGTTGTGTAAGGTTTAACAAGATATGAAATGCAGTGAAGTTCCTGTACTGCAAAAAATATTCTGTCAGGAAGTGCTGTGAGATACACGATCGGTGCATAAGTATAGCGCTTTATACTTCTTATATACTTGCCAAAATCAAGCCCATCACAGTCAAGGTCATCAATATCAGTAGAATTTAGTTCAATATCCAGCAAAAAAAGATCAAAAGTTTTTGTTTCAATAAGATTACATGCTTCTTTATATGTAGTTGCATTATAAAGTTGCCAGTTTTCGTAATGTTCGTTTATTATTTTGGCAATTGCCTTTTGCTGTTCTTTATCGTCTTCCAAAATAAGAACTGTAAACATCATATACCCCCGATAAAACGAAATTTTGTATTTAGGTATTTAGTATAACACATATAATTAACTTTTTCAAAATTTATATGTAATTTTTACCAAAATTGCGTAGCAGCCACTGGAAGTTTGCTGGCATGTTTATGAATGCAAGAAATGAAAGGCTCAACTGTTATAAAATTGAAGTTCAGACCATAATATTTGTATTTCGGACTTAATTTGGTGAAAAATGTTGCATTTTGGGTGAAATCAGGTAAAATATGTCTTGTAAATAATCAATGCTTATTTTAAAGCAGTGGTTTGAGAGGCTGTTTTTTGGAAATATGAACGGAAAATATTTTCAGATGGAAAAAAGGGTATTAGGAAAAGGGTATGTTGTTTTATTCATGGATGTGGTGCCTCTCGTACATATTAAGAGTAAAGCAGCGGATAAATTAAGTATATTAGGTGGATGAAAAAAGGGAGTCAGGGATATAATTGTTTTTAAAGGGTAAAAAAATGGTGAAACTGTTATGAAAGTGGCAGTTTCACCATTTTTTTGTGTGCGGTGATAATTTTCAGAAAATTTTAATGGAAAGTGGAAAGATTTTGCTTTATACTAAATAACTGTTGGGGGTAAAGATTTATATATCAAAAGAAAAGGATAGAAGATATGAGTTATAAGAAAAAGAAAAAGCCATATTTATACAGGCTTATGAAAAAAATAAAGATGACATTTAGAAGATGGGCGAGGAGAAATCCTTTAAAAGCTAGAAGATTTTATATTGTAACATCTGCGGTAGTGGTTGTTATTGCTGTTACCATAGTGGTATCGATCACAGGAAAAATTGAAGACAACTCAAATAAGTTATCGGACAAGGAAAATCAACAGGTTACAGCAAGACCAGTGGTGAAAGCGACATTATCACCGGATTCGGATTTAAAAGATGAAAATGTTAGAAAGCCGGCATCTACAAAGGTTCCTATAACGGAAACTGTTGTTGATACGAAAACGATATATTCGTATCTTCAGGGACCAAGGTCATGGAAACAGAAAAGGGTGTGGTCAGGTTACTGGGGAAATGCATATATGAATGGAAGTAAGTTTGGTGCGTTTGGATGTGGACTTTGCTGTATGGCAAATGTATATTCGTCGATAACGCCATCTTATTATAAAGCTTCTCCGGTTGATATGTATGGATTTGCGAAAAAGAACACAAGATACTGGGGAGGAAGTGCGATTGACTGGCCATACATGGTAAAAGGGATGAGAAAAGCCGGAATTCATTGTGGAGTTAAGACAAAACCTTCCAGATATTCTTCTTTTAAAAAGGATATTGCAGCTTCAAAATGTGCTATCGTGCTTGTAAGCAGTTATGATTCATCATGCTATTGGAAACATACACCAGGACATTATGTTACGGTATTTGCATATGATAAAAAGAATGACAGGGTATTTCTTGCAGATTCAGGGGAGCCGGCTCATAATCGTCACTGGGTAAGTCTTAAAAAAATATATCGTTCACTTAAAAAATCGAGCAGATATCAGTATATATGTGTGACAGATTATAATAGAAGTGAAGATACATTCAGGAGCAGAAAAGCAAGTGGTAAATGGGTAAGACCGTCATATATGAAAACCAGTCAGAAGTCAGTAAAAAGAAAATAAGTTTAAAGAGGGGTTGTGGAAGATGAGCAGAAAAAAGGAATATGAAGAAAAGGAGAAACATGGTACAGCCCAGTTTCCGGTGGGACTTCATAAATTAACATATCCTGCTAAGACGGATGTTATGTTTTATGTTCACTGGCATCAGGAATTTGAGTTTCTTGTTCTCACAGAGGGTACGGTTTTATTTACCATAGAGGACAGGGAATATCTTATGGTTCCGGGTGATATAGTATTTATAAATTCAAATTATCTGCACATGGCAAAAAATGTCTGTGGTGGAGTATGCTCTTTTTATGCGATAGATTTTTCTTATCAGGTATTGAATGAGGACATACATAGTATTTTTTCAAAGAAATATGTAAGACCTGTTTTGAATGACAAGTTTATATTTCCTGAATTTATGCCGTTAAGTGAGGACGGACAAAAGTTATGGCAGAAGAATATAAGAAATTATCTGTGTGAGATAGATGATTGTCCGGAGCATGGTCTAGAACCGTTTGAATTGATGATAAGAAGCAGGATATTTGCTATTTGGGACATTATGACACAGAATGGTACACGTGTACATAAAGATGATGATATTGAAAACCGGTATTCAGAGAGACTTAGGCCTGTTATAAATTATATAAAAGAAAATTATGCATATGAGATATCACTTGCAGAACTTGCTGGTATACTCCCTATGAGTGAGGGACAGTTTAGCAGGGTCTTTAAGCAGACGATGAAGATGTCGCCTATACAGTATCTTATGAGATACAGGATATTGCAAAGCTGTAAGCTTCTTCAGGATACAGATAAGAAGATCGGGGAGATTGCAAATCTGTCAGGGTTTAACAATATAAGTTACTTTAACAGGGTTTTTTTGAATACGATAGGATGTACACCAAAAGAGTATAGAGAGAACAGTAGTTATTAGGGGGGACTATTTTATGGTTAGAGAATTTACAGATCTGATCGAGGCAGTTGATAGTGTGAAGTCAAAGAAGGCTGTTATTTTTGATATGGATGGTCTTATTTTTGATACGGAAAGGGTTTTTATGGAACAGCTTGCTGTAGCTATGAAGGAGCATGGTTATGTTCTTACCAGGGAAATTTATACGAACACGCTCGGACTTGGTGGAAAAAAACTTGTTAATTTCATGTATTCAGAGTTTGGCTATGATTATCCTTTTGAGGAATGTAGTAAGCTGGCCCAGGAGAGGATGGCTATAATCTGCGATACCATAGGTTTGTCTGTTAAACCTCAGATAAGAGAATTGCTGGAAAAACTAAAGAATGACAAGATTAAATGTGGTGTTGCTTCATCTACAAAAACAGAATTGGTGGATAAATATCTTGTTAAGGCACAACTTGACGGATATTTTGATGTTATCATAGGTGGTGAGCAGGTAATGGTTTCAAAGCCTGAACCGGATATTTTTATATGTGCCTGTGAGAGACTTAATGTTTCACCGGGAAAATCACTTGTGCTTGAGGATAGTGAAAATGGGATAAAGGCAGCGAGAGCAGCAGGAATTCCAGTTATATGCGTTCCTGATCTTAAAGAGCCTTCAAAAGAATGTGAAAGTCTTGTTACAGCTGTCGTAAGAAAATAGTTGAGGAATCGTAGATTATATGAAAGAAAATATTGAAAAGCAATTTGTAATCTTAACAAAAGGAAATGTATGTTATGGTTCTACATCATATTTTGCACAGCGGTTGAATGAAGAATTTTTAAAGGCTGGTAGAAATTCTGTTTTGGTTTCGATCAATGACAAAAATGATGCCATAAGGCTTACCAGAGAGATTTTTGAAAAGAAGAATACAGCCGGGATAATAGGTTTTAATACAGATATATATTCTTATGATGATATTTTTGATATTAGGGATGAGCAGAGCAGTTCTTTGTATGTTCCGTTGTGGCATATCATACTTGATCATCCACTTTATCATAACCGTGTCTTAAAGAATAAACTGCATGATATGAGGGTTATCTGTCTTGATGAAACTCATGCACAACTTATTAGGAAAAATTATGCTCATATAAAAGATGTTTATGTAAGACCACTTCCAGCAGACACAGCTAAGAGGCTTGTTCCATATATGGAAAGAAGTATTGACGTTTTGTTTACAGGGACATATACGTCTTCAGAGGATATAATAAGTCTTGCAATGCATGGTGGCAAAAATACAATGGAAATATTTCAAAAAATGGCAGACTATCTCATCAATAATCCGTCATATACTATAGAACGGGCGTTTGAAAGTGTTTTAAATCATGTCAATAAGGAGTTTGATACAAATTTTATGGACAATCTGGAACTTAATTTTTTTGCGGATATGTTCATAAGAGCTGTAATTAGAGAAGAATTGTTGATGGAGATGTTAAGAAGTGGTATAGATGTAGATATATTTGGACATGGATGGGAAAAATTTATATTAAAGTGTGACATGGTGCAGGAAAAAGAGGGAGTATTTAGTGGAAAGTTAAAACTTCATGGTGAGACAGATTACAAAAATCTGCCTGATATTTATGCAGACAGCAAAATTGCATTAAATGTGCTGCCATGGTTTAAGGCAGGGCAGCATGACCGGATTTCGCTTGCAATGTGTAATGGATGTGTATGTGTGAGTGATGAGAGCATATATCTTGAAAATAAATTTGTTGATGGCGAAGAACTTTTTATGTATTCGCTTGAAGATATGCATGAGGCAGCGGTGATAATAAAAAATTTGCAGGCACAGCCTTTAGAAGCTGCAAAAACAGCAGCAAAAGGTTATGCCTGTGCCATAAGGGAGTTAGGTTTTAAGAAATATAGTGAAATATTTATGACTGATTCATCAGAGGAAAGGTCGTAAAAATTCGTATTGGCTTTTCTGCTTTGGAGGAAGCATTTCTATAAAAATATTGGTAAGAAGTTTATCTTCCTCAGCAGTAAAGCTTATGTTTTCGCTTCTAAGTTTATCTTTCCAGTTTGATAATATTGGAAGTGCTTCACTTAGGTTTTTACCGTGGAGAGAGTTCACAAGCAGTTCTACCATGTGCTGTTTATTCTGTTCCATCTGCATAAATGATTCGTTATTTTTCCAATTATTCATAAGCTTTGTCTTCTCCTTTTTTACTATTCATTATGTTTGTTACCTGTTCAAGTGTTGTGCGCTGTTTTGGTGAAAGCTGCGACATAAGAAATTCCATCATAAAATTTTGATTGTCGTTTTCACTATATTCTTCTGCATGCATAGCGGCATGATTTTTTGTGAAGTCTCTGTAGTTTTTAAAAAGTTCATCAGCATGCAGAAAATTTAGCAGCATACGCACGACTTCAGATTCGGCAGGCGTACAGTAGTCTTTTATGTTAAGAAGCAGTTTTTCATAAACTGCTGGAGTTGCGGGCGTATCAGCCTGTGCAGCACGAAGCGTCATGTCATCATCATTTGTTGAAACTTCTGTTGCAAGTGATATCAGATTATCAGCTTGCAAAATGATCTCCATAGCTTTTTTATTCTGTGGGGGGACATACGGCAGTGCAGCTTTTAGCATTGCAAGGCGGCGCTGGTGTTCGTTTGAAAATTCCAAGATAAATCTCCTTTAAAGTGTTTTCTAAATTGATTTTATGAGATATAATTTTTTTTATGCAGATATGTTGACAACAATACAAAAATTTATGTATATTTTTTTAGGGAAAACTTTTAAGAAAAGATTTTCTTTCTTTGAAAAAAATGACATTATAGAGTTAAAGACTGGAGAAAAAATAAATGGCAAAAAAATTGATAGATCTGGTGGGAATAACGAAGTCATATGGGGATAAGGTCATATTGGATGATATGAACCTTTTTATGAATGAAAACAGATTTCTTACGCTGCTTGGACCAAGTGGCTGCGGAAAGACTACTACACTTCGTATTATAGGTGGTTTTGAGACACCTGATAAGGGAAAAGTTATATTTGATGGAAAAGATATTACATCAATGCCGCCAAATGAGAGAAATCTTAATACGGTATTTCAAAAATATGCGCTATTTACACATATGAATATAGAAGAAAATATAGCTTTTGGGCTTAAAATAAAAAATAAGCCAAAATCATATATAAAAGATAAGATAAAATATGCGTTAAAACTTGTAAATCTTGACGGGTTTGAAAAACGTATGCCCGATTCACTTTCAGGTGGACAGCAACAGAGGATCGCGATTGCAAGAGCTATTGTAAATGAGCCAAAAGTACTGCTACTTGATGAACCGCTTGGAGCCCTTGATCTAAAGATGCGTCAGGATATGCAGTATGAACTTATAAGACTTAAAAACGAACTTGGAATAACATTTATCTATGTTACACATGATCAGGAAGAGGCACTTACAATGTCTGATACGATAGTGGTTATGAACCAGGGCTATATACAGCAGATAGGTACTCCGGAGGATATCTACAATGAGCCGCAGAATGCATTTGTTGCTGATTTTATCGGAGAGAGTAATATTATCGCTGCTACTATGGTTAAGGACAGGGTTGTAGATATTCTTGGTACGAAGTTTGCATGTGTTGATGAAGGATTTGGTACAAATAAACCAGTTGATGTCGTTATCAGACCTGAGGATATCGTTATCAAAGAGAAAGATGAGGGAATTATAAATGGCAGGGTTATATCTGCGATTTTTAAGGGTGTGCATTATGAAATGGAGATAGATGCTTGTGGCTTTGAATGGCTTGTTCACAGTACGGTTATGGCAGAGCCGGGAAAAGAAGTAGGAATGTGGGTTGATCCGTTCAATATACAGATAATGAATAAACCTGAGTCAGAGGACGAAAAGGTGCTTGTTGAGGAGTAGAAAGGGGGAGACTTATATGCAAAAGTTAAAGAGTCTTGGCTCAAAGCTTCTGGCAGGACCCTATCTTGTGTGGATGATCTTATTTACTGTAATTCCGCTTGGACTTATAATCTATAACGGTTTTACAAATTCAGACGGAAATTTTACTTTTAAATATGTTGCTGCAATAGCAGATCCTGTTAATGCAAAACCATTGCTGTTAAGTTTTGAGATGTCACTTATTGTTACGGTTGTCTGTCTTTTGCTTGCGTTTCCACTGGCTGTTATCTTAAGCAAATATTCTACAGATAAAAACAGCTTTATTGTCATGATATTCATTCTGCCTATGTGGATGAATTTTATGCTTAGAACACTTGCGTGGAGACTTATATTACTTAATAATGGATTTTTAAATCAGGTACTTACAATGATTGGTCTTTCGAAAGTTTATCTTATGAATACTAAGGCAGCTATTATTTTTGGAACGGCATATGATTATTTTCCATTTATGGTGCTTCCAATCTATAATGCAGTTGTAAAAATTGACAAGGATGTTATAAATGCGGCAAAAGACCTTGGGGCGACAAATTCAGTTGTTCTTAGAAAAATAATACTTCCTCTGAGTGTACCCGGTATAGTAAGTGGTATAACAATGGTACTTGTTCCATCGATGAGTGAGTTCGTAATAGCAGATATGCTCGGTGGTGGAAAAATATATCTTATCGGTAATGCGATAGAGCAGGCGTTTAATTCGGGATATGCTGATGTGCATGCGGGCTCAGGTCTGTCTATGTCACTTATGGTATTGATCCTTATCAGTATTATTATTTACAGGATATTTGATAATGGAAAGGAGTCGGAGAGCATATGGTAAAAGGAAAGAAAGCTTTACAAAAAATTTATCTTGCCATTATACTTATAATGCTTTATCTTCCGATAGGAGTTCTTATTGTATCTTCTGTCAATTCATCTGAAAAGAATAAAGCAGTATGGGGTGGCTTTTCGATTGCAGCTTATGTAAAGCTGTTTCACGATGAGACTATAATGAAGGCACTTTATACTACGCTTGTACTTGCAGCGGGTGCAGGTTTTATAGCTACAGTATTGGGAACACTTGTCTGTGTAGGTATGATAGGAATGAGTAAAAAGGCACGTTCTGTTATCATGGGCGTGACAAATATTCCAATGTTAAATGCTGATGTAGTTACGGGTATAGCACTTATGCTTTTGTTTACAAGATTTACAGAACTTAGCTTTTCTACTATGATAGTAGCTCATATTACACTGATAATACCGTATGTTGTTTTGTCTGTCTGGCCCAAGGTGTTACAGCTTAACATGAGCACATATGAGGCTGCACTTGACCTTGGGGCATCAAGGCTTTATGCTATGTGGAAAGTAGTGATACCTGATATCATGTCAGGTATATTATCTGGTTTTCTTTTAGCTTTTACAATGTCACTCGATGATTTTTCGGTGACATATTTTACAAAAGCACCGGGAATACACACTATGTCTACCATGATAAATGCTGAGTACAGAAAGGGAATTCAGACGGAGATATATGCACTTTCAACTATAATATTTATCATAGTTTTACTTGTGCTTTTTGTGATAAACAGGAAAAGTGTGATGTCTTTAAAAAAGAGGGAGGCAGCAGCATGATAAGAAAAAGTATAAAGAGGATCACGGCGGCAGTATTATTTATGAGTATAACGGTATCATCTATGTTTTTTCTTACATCCTGCAAAAAATCAGGTGTCTCATCAAAAAACAAGATAGTAGTGTTTAATTATGGAGATTATATCGATTCATCGCTTCTTGACAAATTTGAAAAAGAGACAGGTATAAAGGTCGTGTATGAGGAATTTCTTACTCCAGAGGCGATGTATACCAAGTATAAAAATGGTGCAGTGGATTATGATCTTATTTGTTGTTCTGACTATATGCTTGACAAAATGATAAAGGAAAATGATGTCAGAAAGATTGACTATGACAGAATGAAATATATAAAAAATATTGGAAAAACATATTGGAATCTGTCAAAGAGTTTTGATAAGACACTTAGTTACACTGTTCCTTATTATTGGGGAACAGTTGGTATATTGTATAATAAAAAAATGATGGATTATGTTCCTGACAGCTGGGAAGCATTGTGGGACAAGAGATATAAAAACAATATAATTATGCAAAACAGTGTAAGAGACAGTTTTTTGCCTGCACTTATAAGACGTGGCTATTCAATAAATACGACAGATAAAAATGAATTGAAAACTGCGCTTGATGATCTGAAACAGCAGAAAGATATAGTGCAGTCATATCTTGTCGATGAGATAAGGGATGATATGGCGAATAATCAGGCAGCTATGGGACTTATATATTCAGGTGAGGCAAGTCTTGCCCAGGACTATAACGATGATCTTGAGTATGTTGTTCCAAAAGAAGGCTCAAATATCTGGATGGATAGCTGGGTGATACCAAAGGGTGGCAAAAATTATGATGGTGCTATTAAATTCCTTGATTTTTTGTGCAGGGAGGATGTGGCAATGACAAATTTTGAGTATATTTATTACTCAACACCAAATGAAGCAGTGTTAAACAAGATAGATGATGAGGAAAAGAAAGAGAGGAATGCTATATTCCCATCAGATGATGTTATAAAGAGATGTAAGATTTTTTCTTATCTTGGAAAAGATGCAGAGGAGTATTACAACAGACTTTGGAAAGAGCTAAAAGTTTATTGATTTTAGGAAGGGGAGATAAGATATGGCAGCAGGTTCATCGTTTGGAAATATGTTTAGGGTGACTACATGGGGAGAGTCTCATGGAAAAGGAATAGGTGTTGTAGTTGACGGATGTCCGGCAGGTCTTGAGATAAATGAGGAGATCATTCAGAAATACTTAAATAGAAGAAAACCAGGACAGACAAGGTATTCAACGCCGAGAAAGGAAGATGATATAGTCGAGATACAGTCTGGTATATTTGAGGGCAAAACGACGGGAACACCTATTTCAATGGTCGTGTATAATAAAACTCAGCGTTCAAAAGATTATTCTGAGATAGCAGGTTATTACAGACCGGGACATGCAGATTACACATTTGATGAAAAATATGGTTTTAGGGATTATAGAGGAGGCGGACGCTCATCGGGAAGAGAAACTATAGGAAGAGTTGCAGCAGGTGCGATAGCTTGTGAGGCATTAAAGCAGCTTGGTGTTAGTGTGATGGCATATAGTAAGGCTATAGGAGGTATAGAAGCTGACACCAGGCATGTATCATTTGAGGAGATTATGAAAAGTCCGCTTTATATGCCTGATATGGAAGCATCAGACAAGGCAGAAAAACTTCTCGAGGAAAAAATGAATGAGCATGATTCACTAGGTGGAATTATAGAGTGTATTATCACAGGTATGCCTACGGGGGTTGGAGAACCTGTATTTGAAAAGCTTGACGCAAATCTTGCAAAGGCAGTTATGTCAATAGGTGCCATAAAAGGTGTTGAAATTGGAGCGGGATTTGAGGCTGCTTCAATGTATGGTTCTGATAATAATGATTCTTTTTGTATGGAAGATGGCAGCGTATCCAAAAAGACTAACAATGCAGGAGGTATTTTGGGTGGAATAAGTGATGGAAGTAATATAATACTCAGGGCTGCTGTAAAACCAACGCCATCTATTGCAAAAAGTCAGGAGACTGTAAATCGTTCTGGTGAAGATATAGAGGTTCAGATAAAAGGGAGGCATGATCCGATAATCGTGCCAAGAGCTGTTGTTGTGGTGGAGTCGATGGCAGCAATCTGTTTATTTGATATGCTCCTTATGTCAATGAGTTCAAGAATGTACAATGTAAAAAAATATTTTGAACTTTTCTGACAATATAGTTTTGTAAGTGAAAAAAGCTATATCAGAGCGTAATCCATCACTTATCTTGTACCGATACATAAAATAATAGTGGAAAACTATAATATACGGAGAAAAAATTATGGGAAGATGCTATTATTATGGGAAAGAAAAAAATGAGATAAAAGCGTTTGAAGATGGTGAACAGTCTAAGGAATTAAAAAAGAATAATGAGATCAAACGGATCATAATTGACGATAATACTGAGCTTGTTATTGAAAAAGATACGATTTATGAGATAGACAGAAAATGTGAGAAATGTCTTAAAAATAAAAACAGATGATAGAACTGATGAGAGTCATGGGTTTTGATACTTGTGGCTCTTGGTTTTTATATGAAAAATATAGACAAAACTTTTTTGTGCGTAGAAAAAGGGGAGGCCAAAAGCACTCCCCTGAAAATTAGAATTATTTTCAAATTATAAGAATTTAGCTTATGTTACAGTCAGGAATCAGTCGAAACTGACAGCGGCTGTGATTTGCTGTGGGCATTTAGAAGCCACCACCGCAGCAGCAGCAAAGAATAAGTAAGATCCAGATGATAGAATTGCATCCATTGTCAGAACCGCAACCACATCCGTTATTACCAAATCCAAAACCATTTCCGTTGCCACTGCAAGAGCAGAGTAAAAGCAGAATGATAATCCAGCTGCATCCGTTATCTCCGTTGCTGCATCCGCCACATGTTGTTGCTGCTAAATCACTCATAAATCCTCCATTTGTCGATTTAATCGACTTAAAAATTATCTACAATCACATGATATGCAGCAGAGCTTGGCTAATTTACAAAAATTATAAAATAAATTTTGTGAAGTTATAGAGTTATAGAAAAGTGACCAGATTTTCTTTAGAAAATTGTAATTAAAAATTGTGAGAGTGTATGTTATACTAAAACATATGTGAAAACAGGCAGTGTTTTTGTGACTGTTTTTAGAAATTTAAATAAAGTCAAATAGAAGTGAGGTTTGTATGTTAAGAAAGAAAAGAAACAGCATTTTAAAATTGCTAAAGACATTTATGAGTCTTATACTTGTTATTTCTCTGACAGGGTGTTCTATTTCAGGGAATGATAAAAATGAAAGTGCGACAAGTTCTCCTACGGCTCAGAAAAAAACAGATGAAAAAAAGGGAATGGATAGAAAGGATGCATATGTAAAAGCGTCCGAATATATGAAAAATATGACACTTGAAGAAAAGGTTGGACAATTGTTTGTGGTAAATCTTGAACAGCTTGACAGTTCCAAAGGAAGCTATTTTGAGTGGAAAAAATGCTCAAAAAAGATGATGGAAAGTATTAAAAAGTACAATGTAGGTGGAGTTATATTGTTTTCAAGAAATATCGGAAATAGAAAGCAGACAAAGAATCTTATAAAAAAACTGCAGATGAAGTCGCCCGTTCCATTATTTGTAACAGTAGATGAGGAGGGAGGAGATGTAGCAAGGATCGCAGGAAATCCTGATATGAAAACAACAAGTTTTCCGACTATGGAGGAAGTTGGAAATAAAGAGGATACTAAATATGTAAATAAGATGGGGCAGACTATAGGAAATGATATAAAACAGCTTGGGTTTAATGTTGATTTTGCTCCAGTTGCAGATGTTAAAACAAGTAATCTGAATCTTGAGATTGGTTCAAGGTCATTTGGTTCAGATCCTCAAAAGGTTGCTTCTATGGTCAAGGCATTTGTAAATGGAATGCAATCTACTAATGTTTCAGCGACACTTAAACATTTTCCGGGTCAGGGTTCTTCAAAGGGCGATACTCATATAGAAAGCGTAAATATCGACAGCAGTATAGCTGCTCTTAGAAAGGTTGACTTTGTGCCATTTGAAGAGGGAATAAAGGTCGGTGCTGACTTTGTGATGGTTTCGCATATCTCAGTGAGCAGAGTTACGGAAACTGCACAGCCGGCAAGTATGTCAGAACTTATCATGAAGACTATACTCAGGGAAGAACTTGGATTTGATGGAGTGATAATTACAGATGCAATGGATATGGCATCGATCACTGACGAATATTCATCAGCAGAGGCAGCACTTGGAGCTTTTGAGGCGGGGGCAGATATAATACTTATGCCTACTGATTTTGACGAGGCATATAATGCCATACTAAATGCTGCAAAGTCAGGCGATATAGATCTTGAGAAAATTGATGAATCGGTTCAGAGGATACTTACGGTAAAATTCATGAGAGGGATAATTTCTGACACACAGGATAGTCCGATTGCGGAGCAGACTAATATTCCAGATGTAAAAAATACTCAGAGGAAATAGTGAAAAAATTACAGTGTCAAAGATTAACTTGCGATTTTGGAAAAAATTGATATAATTATATTTGTGGTAATTGCGTTAAAATACAGAGCCGGAGGAAATAATGAATAACGAAACAAATTATTGCAGGGAAAAAAAATCCTGTCAGAAGGGTGAGTGTAAAGGATGCCTTCTGAGAGGTATTGAGGAACCTAAACTCGGAGAAGAATGTGGAGTTTTTGGTATGTATGACCTTGATGGGAATGATGTTGCATCATCTATCTATTACGGATTGTTTGCGTTACAGCATCGTGGACAGGAAAGCTGTGGTATAGCAGTGAGCAGAACAGATGGTCCACCGAGAAATTCAAATGTATGCAAGGGCATGGGATTAGTAAATGAAGTCTTTAATGCAGAAAATCTTGAAAAGATGGCTGGCGATATCGGGGTAGGTCATGTGCGTTATTCGACAGCAGGTGCGAGTGTTGCTGAAAATACACAGCCACTTGTTTTAAACTATATAAAGGGCACTCTTTCTATGGCACACAATGGAAATCTTGTAAATGCTGTAGAACTCAGACGTGAACTTGAGATGAGCGGAGCTATTTTCCAGACGAGTATTGATTCTGAGGTTATAGCATATCTTATTGCAAGGGAAAGATTAAAAGTTGGAAAGGTTGAGGAAGCGGTTAAAAATGCCATGATAAGATTAAAAGGGGCATTTTCACTTGTTGTTGCCAGTCCGAGAAAACTTATCGGAGCGAGAGATCCGTTTGGATTTAGACCATTATGCATAGGAAAGAGAGATAATGCCTATTTTCTTTCATCTGAATCATGTGCGCTTGATACTGTTGGTGCAGAGTTTATAAGAGATGTAAAGCCAGGTGAGATAGTAACTATTACGCAGGACGGCATACAGTCAGATATGAGTCTTGCCTGTGAGCATACTGCAAAGTGCATATTTGAGTATATCTATTTTGCAAGACCTGACAGCTATATAGACGGAATATCAGTAAACAGTTCAAGAATTACAGCAGGAAGGATACTTGCGCAGACTCATCCTGTTGATGCAGATATAGTAGTTGGTGTTCCTGAATCAGGAAATGCTGCTGCAATGGGATTCGCAATGGAATCAGGCATTCCTTATGGCATAGCATTTGTGAAAAATAGTTATGTCGGCAGAACATTTATTAAACCAAAGCAGTCGGCAAGAGAGTCGAGTGTAAGAGTAAAATTAAATGCATTAAGAGAAGTTGTTAAAGGCAAAAGAGTTGTTATGATAGATGATTCTATCGTGAGGGGAACAACGAGTGCAAGAATAGTAAAGATGATAAAAGATGCAGGAGCTACGGAAGTTCATGTACGCATAAGTTCGCCACCATTTTTATATCCTTGTTATTTTGGTACTGATGTACCATCGAGTGACCAGCTTATAGCCTATAATCATTCAGTGGATCAGATATGTGAAATGATAGGTGCAGATTCACTTGGCTATCTTGATATTGACAGACTGAGTGAACTTATATCAGGGGATACAGGTTACTGCAATGCATGCTTTTCAGGCAATTATCCTGTGGAACCGCCAAAAGAGGATATAAGAGGAGATTTTGAGAAATAATAAAGTGTAAAAAGCACTATAGAGAAAGGAATAGAAGATATGAGTTACGATAAATATACAAGCCCACTTTCAGAACGTTACGCAAGCAAGGAGATGCAGTACATTTTTTCACCTGACAAAAAATTTAAGACATGGAGGAAACTCTGGATCGCACTTGCAGAAGCAGAGAATGAACTTGGACTTAAAAATGAACATGGGGAACCGGCTGTAACAAAGGAACAGATCGATGAGCTTAAGGCACATGCAGATGATATAAATTATGATGTAGCAAAGCAGAGAGAAAAAGAAGTTCGCCATGATGTTATGTCACATGTGTATGCATATGGGGTTCAGTGTCCAAAGGCAGCAGGTATTATACATCTCGGTGCTACATCATGTTATGTTGGTGATAATACGGATGTTATTATCATGACAGAGGGACTTAAACTTGTTAGAAGGAAACTTATCAATGTTATTGATGAACTTTCAAAATTTGCTGATAAGTATAAGAGTCAGCCGACCCTTGCATTTACACATTTCCAGCCGGCACAGCCTACAACAGTAGGAAAGAGAGCATCACTGTGGCTTCAGGAATTTGTTATGGATCTTGAAGATGTTGAGTATGTTCTTTCTACAATGAAACTTCTTGGTTCAAAGGGAACAACAGGAACACAGGCAAGTTTCATGGAACTTTTTGATGGAGATGAGAAAAAAGTTAAAAAGTTAGATGAGATTATTGCAAACAAGATGGGATTTGAAAAATGTTTCCCTGTATCTGGTCAGACATATTCGCGTAAACTTGATACACGTGTTTTAAATGTACTTGCAGGAATTGCAGCAAGCGCTCATAAATTCTCAAATGACATAAGACTTTTACAGCATCTTAAAGAAATTGAGGAGCCGTTTGAGAAAAATCAGATAGGTTCATCTGCAATGGCATATAAGAGAAATCCTATGAGAAGTGAGCGTATTGCATCGCTTTCAAGATATGTGATGTCGGATGTTACAAATACAATGTTTACATCAGCATGCCAGTGGTTTGAGAGAACACTTGACGATTCTGCAAACAAGAGAATAAGTGTACCAGAAGGATTTCTTGCAACAGATGGTATTCTTGACCTTGTATTAAATGTTGTTGATGGACTTGTTGTATATGATAAGGTTATAGAGAAACGCCTTATGTCAGAACTTCCGTTTATGGCAACAGAAAATATTATGATGGACTCAGTAAAGGCTGGAGGAAACAGACAGGAGCTTCATGAGGAGATACGTAAACTTTCTATGAAAGCAGGAGAAAATGTCAAGAAATATGGCAAGGAGAATAATCTTCTTGAGCTTATAGCAGATGATGATAAATTCCCAGTAGGAATCGAGGAACTGAATGCGACAATGGATCCGTCTAAATATGTTGGACGTTCAGCTTCACAGGTTACAGAGTTCCTTGAAAACATTGTAAATCCAATATTGGAAGCAAATAAAGATATATTGGGCGTTAAGGCAGAAATTAACGTTTGATCTATTTGACTTAATAGGGCTTGCAGGGTATGAAGTGAAATGAATGCAAGCAGAATGGAGGCTATATGGCAGCTAAGCGTATTTTGACTTCCAGGGCAGCTGAAAATATGGTTGTTGCTGATGATGTTTATACAACAGACGGTCAACTTATAATTCCAGAGGGTACGGTACTTACGGAAGAAATAATCGAATCGCTTAAGGACTATGGAATATTTGCGATAAAGATAAAGGTTGATGAGGAAGATGGAAGCACTCCTTTGGAGAAAAATCCAGAGGAAAGATCAGATGATATTAAAGATACAAAAGAAGAGAAGAAAAATGATGCAGAACAGCAGAATTATTTAAGACAGATAAAAGAGAGCAAAGAATTTGAGCAGTTTCATACAGCATTCATTGATAGTGTTGATGATCTTAAGGATGTTTTCAATAGAGTTGTAATGCATAATGAAGAGATTGACAGCAAAGCTATCCTTCAGGATGTTGAAAATGTTGTCTCAAAAGGAAGAAATGGTCTTCACATTCTCGACATGCTTCAGTGCATGAGAGGATATGATGATGTGACTTATGTTCACAGTGTAAATGTTGCACTGCTTAGTAACATGATAGGAAGGATCGTATACCCTGACATATCAAAGGAAGAACTTGATGTGCTTACACTGTCAGGTCTTCTACATGATATAGGTAAGATGATGGTTCCTGATAATATTATTCAGAAAAAGGGAAGACTTACACTTCCAGAGTATGGTGTTGTGAAGACACATGTACTGTTTGGAAACAATATTCTTAAAGGACTCAAAAATCTTGATCCCAGAGTGGCAGAGGTGGCTATGCGTCATCATGAGAGATGTGATGGAACAGGATATCCGGGTGGATATAGAAGAGACCAGATAGAGCCTTTTGCCAGAATAGTTGCCATAGCGGACACATATGATGCTATGACTTCTGACAGAGTGTACAGAGCAGCGATATGTCCGTTTGATGTTATACAGATGTTTGAGCGTGAGGGAATTGTCAAATTTGATGTAGAATTTTTACTTCCGTTTTTGGAAAAGGCAGTACAGGCTTATCTCAATACGGAAGTCAAGCTTTCAACAAATGAAGTTGGCAAAGTAGTTATGATAAATAAAAATGAGTTTTCAAAGCCTGTTGTACAGGTTGGAGACGAATTTTATGATCTATCAAATGAAACAAATGATATTGTTATAGATAAGGTCTTGATATAATTCTGCAAATTAGGTATAATCCATTGTGGTCTTAGAAATAAAGACATAAAAAGTTGCCGCTTATATTATGTATAAGCGGCAGCCGGGTTATCTATATCGTATCGTAAATATATGGTGTCATACATACAATGACAGAATGGAGGAAATTTATGGTTACAGCTATCGTAGGTGCTAACTGGGGAGATGAAGGTAAAGGTAAGATTACTGATATGCTTGGTGAGGAGTCAGATATCATTGTACGTTTTCAGGGAGGAAGTAATGCAGGTCATACTATTATAAATGACTACGGAAAATTCGCATTACATTTGCTTCCATCAGGAGTATTTTATGATCATACTACAAGTATTATCGGTAATGGTGTTGCCTTGAATATCCCTTATTTATTTAATGAAATAAATGAATTGGTTAAAAGAGGAGTGCCACAGCCAAAAATCCTCGTATCTGACAGAGCACAGATTCTTATGCCATATCATATAGCATTTGATGAGTATGAGGAAGAGAGACTTGGAAAGAAATCTTTTGGTTCTACTAAGTCAGGAATAGCACCATTTTATTCAGATAAATATGCGAAGATCGGAATTCAGGTGTCAGAACTTTTCCAGGATGATGATGCACTCAAAGAAAAGATTGAAAGAATATGTGTACAGAAAAATGTTATACTCAAACATTTGTATCATAAACCTGAACTTGATCAGGCAGAAATCTTAGAGACACTTCATAAGTACAGAGATATGGTAGAGCCATATGTTTGTGATGTGTCAGCTTTTCTTAGAAAAGCGATCAAAGAAGGAAAAAATGTTCTTTTAGAGGGACAGCTTGGTTCACTTAAAGATCCTGACCATGGAATTTATCCTATGGTTACATCTTCATCAACACTTGCAGCGTATGGAGCTATCGGCGCAGGTATACCACCATATGAGATTAAGAGAATTGTTACTGTAGTTAAAGCATATTCAAGTGCTGTTGGTGCAGGTGAATTTGTAAGTGAGATTCTTGATGAAGAGGAAGCAGACAAGCTTCGCAAACATGGTGGAGATGGCGGAGAATATGGAGCTACAACAGGTCGCCCACGTCGTATGGGATGGTTTGATGCAGTTGCAACACGTTATGGCTGTGAGATTCAGGGTGCCACAGAAGTTGTACTTACTGTTCTTGATTGTCTCGGATATCTTAAGGAAATTCCGGTATGTGTAGGTTATGAGATTGACGGAGAGGTTGTTAAAGACTTCCCTGTTACAGCAAAACTTGCAAAAGCAAAACCTGTATATAAAGTTCTTCCGGGATGGAACTGTGATATAGGTGGAATAACAGAGTATGATAAACTTCCAAAAGAGTGCAGAGATTACATTGAATTTATTGAAAAGGAAATAGGTGTTCCGATCAAGATGGTATCAAATGGACCAAAAAGACACGATATTATCCACAGAGGATAGTATTATGGAAACTGCACAGAAATAAGAATTAGTATATAAAGCAGGTAACTATACGGGTTAGTTGATTTTCAAGTACATTAAGATGTTTCTGAAAACGATTAACCCGTATAATTTTAAATGGAAAGGAAACAATGAACTACGGTAAAAATGAGATTGATGGAAAAATCAAAACATTAAATTCATCTAAAAGAAGAGTTTTAAATAAAATAAAGCTTAATTTAAAAATTATTGTTGTTGTTTTTATTTTTACAGCAGTACTATGTACAGTATTTAGCGTTGTTGGTATTGTAAGAGGGCTTGCAGACAGTGCACCTAAGATAAGTGAGGAAAGTATGATACCGGATGGATATCCTTCAACTATCTATGATGCAAATGGCAATAAAGTGCAGACGCTTATGGGGTCAAATGCGAATCGTGTATATAAAACAATAAAAGAAATTCCTGAATGTGTGCAGAATGCATTTGTTGCGATAGAAGATGCCAGATTTTACCAACATAGTGGAATTGACCTTCAGGGAATTTTAAGAGCGGTATATTCTTCTTTATCGGAAGATAAGATGACACAGGGAGCAAGTACGATCACGCAGCAGTTATTGAAGAACCAAATATTCGGTGGTGGAAATGAGAAATCATTTTTTGGAAAAATGTCAAGGAAGATACAGGAACAGTGTCTTGCCATAAGACTTGAAAACAATATAGGTAAAAAGAAGATTCTTGAATATTATCTAAATACTATAAATCTTGGACAGAACACGATGGGAGTAGAAACTGCGAGCAGGAGATATTTTAATAAATCAATTTCAAAACTGACTGTATCGGAAGCGGCAGTTCTTGCAGGAATTACACAGAATCCGACAGAATATAATCCCATTACTGAGCCGGAAAATAATGAGGCAAAAAGAAAGATTGTCCTAAAAAATATGCTCGATCAGAAATATATAACAGAGGATGAATATGAGGATGCGCTGGGAGATGATGTGTACAGCAGGATAAAAAGTGTAAATGAACAGAAAGCATCAGATAAAAGTACAATAAATTCATATTATGTTGATGCTGTTATAGATAACGTTATAAGTGACCTAAAGCAGAAACTGGGTTATACAGAGACGCAGGCTTATAATGCGATATACAGAGAAGGCCTTAAGATATATACATGTCAGGACAGGGGACTTCAGGATATATGTGATGAAGTTATAAATGATGACAAATATTATCCGAAGGATACAAAGTCATATCTTTCTTATCAGCTTAATGTTTTAAAGTCAGATGGAGATGTTGTGCAGTATACTGAAAGAGATATAAAGACTTTTTTGAATGACTCACATATAAAAGACTCAAGTTTATATTTTAAAAGTAAAAAGACGGCAAAAAAATATATAAAAAGATTTAAAAAGAAGATGTTAGGAAAGGGAGATAAGATAACAAATGAGGTGGTAAACTTTATTAAACAGCCTCAGGCATCTTTTGTTCTTATGGAGCAGGCAACAGGGAAAGTAAGAGCACTTGTAGGTGGAAGAGGTGAGAAGAAGGCAAATAGAACACTTAACAGAGCAACAAATTCAAAAAGACAGCCTGGTTCTACATTTAAAGTTTTGTCAACATATCTTCCGGCATTAGATACCTGTGGTATGACACTGGCAGATGTTATGGATGATGCGCCTTTTAAATATCCTGGAACAAACAAAAAGGTAAAAGACTGGGATTCCTCCGGCTATAAAGGACTTACTTCTCTGAGGCGGGGAATAGTTGATTCTGTGAATATTGTCACAGTTAAAACTTTTCAGAAAGTAACTCCTCAGACAGGTTTTGATTATCTTTTAAATCTTGGTTTTACGACGCTTGTTGATAAAAGGCAAAGCTCAGATGGCAAGATATATACTGATATTCAGCTTCCTACTGCACTTGGTGGTCTTACTGACGGAGTGACTAATATTGAACTGACAGCAGCATATGCAGCGATAGCAAATGGGGGAAAATATATTAAACCTGTATACTATACAAAAATTGTTGATAGTAAAGGTGATATTCTATTACAGAATAAATCCTCTGGAAAAAGGGTTATGAAAGAGAGTACTTCGTGGCTTCTCACTGATGCAATGAAAGATGTTATAAAGACTGGAACAGGAAAAAAAGCGGCATTTAAGAAAATAAAAATGTCACAGGCAGGAAAGACGGGAACTACTTCTGACAATACAGATTTCTGGTTTGAAGGATATACACCGTATTATACAGCAGGAATCTGGATGGGGTATGATTCGATGTTCAATCAGGATCAGGGAAGTACACATAAATTGATGTGGTCATCTATCATGGAGAAAGTTCATAAGTATAAAAAATTGAAAAATAAAAGTTTTAAGATGCCTGTGGATGTTGTAGCAAGAGAGATATGTACTAAGTGCGGCAAACTTGCAGTAACCGGCCTTTGTGATGAAGCACTTGATGGAAATGATATAAAAATAGAATATTTTGCAAAAGGGACACAGCCAAAAGAAAACTGTGACTGTCATGTTAAATATTTATTTTCAGGAACTACGGGAAAATTGGTAAATGGTGCATCTTATAGAGATGCAAATGTTAAGGTGTATCTAAAAAAAGATGAGTCAGCATATAGTGAGGCTACAAAAGATACACCGTATCTTATTCCTAGTTGGCTGAGATAAAATCCACATGTCCCTGCATCCAGATAATGCCCTTGAAGCGACGGCCTATCATAGGTTCTCCTTCAAGGTCTTTTCTATTTATAGCAATGTTTAGGACAACATCATTACAATTTATTAGAAGCTGGAAGACATCCTCGTTAGTATAAGGATTTGTGGTAAGAGACCAGTTTAAGATCGTTCCTATTATCATATAATTGTCAGATTCTGAGCCATATGGGATAAAACTTGATTCGACAATGGAATACAGATCTTCGGTCAGGATTCGCTTCCCAAGTCTGCCCGAAAGGTCTATTTCGTCAAGTGTAAGACTGTCAATAGCATCCTGATCACCCTCTTTAGCTTGAAGCAGCAGTTGTCTTTTCATGCGCAGTTCATGGTTCCTTCTGTTGATGCTTTCGTCAGTTTTTTGTATGCCAAGTAAAATGCGTCCTTCAAGAGACAGTCCTGAAAGAGCAAGATTTGCGTGATGTGGTGTATTATCAGTAAACCTGAGCTTAATATAGTCAATAGAGTTCTGGAGATAAAAAATGACTGAGACAGCCATACGTATATCATCACACATCCCAGTATAAGCATTGGTGTCAACACGTTTATTTATCGTGACATCGGTTCTCATGGTAATAAGTGAGCTGCTGCAGTATGGAAAATAGTGGTCAACATGAAAAAAGCCGAGTTTATCGTATTCACCACGAACAGTTATACCTGTATTATGTGCAAATTCGCGGCTGAGTTCAGTGAGCTTTTTACCATCTCCGGTTATCATCTGTTTGCTGACAGAAGGTTTATCCATGGAAACACCAAGAAGTTTATCCATATCCTGTTTTGATGAAATATTGCTGAAACCGACAGCTCTTAAAAATCTATGCATAAAGTTTTACCTCATTTATTTATTGTAATCATATAATACTACATGACTGTCCCTGCTACAAGTAACATTGATTCATTTTGTCTAATTTCTTGTAAAAAAACACAATTTAGGATATAATCTATTTTGGAAATACTTGCGAATTGGAAAAATATAATTTTTTTATTTTAAGCAGGTTTGATAATTAAAAAATAATAAATGTATATTAATATTTGCCCGGAGGTTAATATGAGTAAGATTTCGATTATTACGGACAGTAATAGCGGCATAAATTTTGAGGAAGCAAGGGAACTTGGCATAAGAGTGATACCTATGCCATTTCTTATTGATGGAAAGACATACTTTGAGGAGATAAGTCTTTCACAGGAAGAGTTTTTTAAGAAACTTGAAAATGATGTTGACATATCTACATCACAGCCATCACCTGAGGATGTCATGAAGATATGGGATGAGGAACTTAAGGATTCAGAGGAAGTTGTTTATATACCTATGTCGAGCGGACTTTCAAGTTCATGTCATACAGCGATGATGTTATCAGATGATTATGATGGAAAAGTTCAGGTCATTGACAATCAGAGGATATCGGTTACACAACGTCAGTCAGTTCTTGATGCTATTGAACTTGCGAATAGAGGATTTAATGCGGTTCAGATAAAAGAGAAACTTGAGAGTGTGAAATTTGAGTCTAGCATATATATAATGCTTGATACACTTAAATACCTTAAAAAGGGTGGCAGGATCACGCCAGCTGCTGCAGCACTTGGATCTGCATTAAGATTGAAACCGGTTCTTACGATTCAGGGAGAAAAACTTGATGCATTTACAATAGCAAAGACGAAAAAGCAGGGGGTTAAAAAGATGCTTTCTGCAATTGAGGATGATATAAATAAGAGATTTGGTGGAACAGAGCATATGGAGAATATACATATGGAGGTTGCACACACCAAAAATCCTCAGGCGGCAGAGGAATTAAAGCAGCAGATAATTGAGAAGTTTGGTGTGGAGCAGGTAGATGTATATCCATTGTCATTAAGCATTGCATGTCATATAGGACCAGGTTCTATAGCAGTTGCATGTTCAAAGGTTATCGACTGATATTTACTATCAGGGAAGTAGCAGAGAGGATTGCGAATATCCGCTTGACTATGAATAAGTTTATATTAAAAATTATAAAAATTGAAGGTTTTTTATTGAATAGATCGTTGGAATTAATATAGGATGAAAATTAAGATTTTCATATCTTGGAGGGGATAAAGATGAATTATATTGAACAGCTTGGTGAAGCAGCAAGAAAGTCAAAGAAAAGCATAGCAACAGCGTCAACAGCAAAAAAGAATGAGATTCTTGAAAAGATAGCAGAAAATTTAAGGAAAAATATTGATGTTATACTTAAAGAGAATGAGAAAGATACAGCTATGGCGAAGGAAAATGGAATAACAGATGCGATGGTTGACAGATTAAGACTTACTCCTGAAAGGATAAATGACATAGCTGATGCATGTATATATTTAACGGGCTTAAATGATCCGGTGGGTGAGGTTATTGAGGGGTACACAAGACCAAACGGAATGAGAATTACGAAAACCAGAGTTCCAATGGGAGTAATAGGTATTATATTTGAGTCCAGACCGAATGTTACAGTGGATGCTGCAACTCTTTGCATAAAGAGTGGAAATGCTACTATACTCAGAGGTGGCAAAGAAGCGATAAACTCAAATAAGATCCTTATGAACATAATGAGAGAGTCAGTAGAGGAGTGTGGTCTGCCAAAGGATATAATTCAGCTCGTTGAAGATACATCAAGAGAAAGCTCAAATCAGATGATGAAAGCTAATGGTTATATAGATGTGCTTATTCCAAGAGGTGGAAAGGGACTTATAAAAGCGGTGCTTGAAAATGCTACTGTACCCGTAATAGAAACGGGAAGCGGTAACTGTCATATTTATATAGATGAGAGTGCGGATATAGACATGGCTGTATCAGTCACAAATAATGGCAAAACTCAGCGGCCAAGTGTATGTAATGCACTTGAGACGTGTCTTGTACATAGGTCAGTTGCGGATAAATTTCTTCCAAAGCTTATGGAGGAATTCAAAAAGTTTAATGTCGATGTAAGAGGTTGTGAGAGAACAAGAGAAATATTGGGAGATGGCATAAAAGAGGCAACTGAGTCTGATTACGCGACAGAGTTTGACGATTATATCATGGCTGTAAAAGTCGTAGATAATATAGACGAAGCCGTAGAGCATATATCAAAATATTCTACGGGACATTCAGAATGTATAATCACAAATAATCTTAGAAATGCCGAAAAGTTCCAAAGGGAGATTGACAGTGCATGCGTATATGTAAACTGTTCGACAAGATTTACGGACGGAGGCGAATTTGGATTTGGAGCTGAGATAGGAATATCAACACAGAGGCTTCATGCAAGAGGACCCATGGGGCTTAGGGAACTTACGACAATGAAGTATCTTATAAATGGAGATGGACAGATAAGAAAATAATTTAAGAAAGAACAGGATAATAGGATGGAATTGAAAATTGAAAAACTTGTTAAAAGTTTTGAAGAAAAGAGTGTTATTAAGGGAGCAGAGTATTCTTTTGAAAAAGGAAAGATATATGGTCTGCTTGGAAGAAATGGAGCCGGGAAAACAACATTGTTTAACTGCATAAGTGGTGAGATGGATTTTGACAGTGGAAAAATATACATTCAGGATGAAAAAAACAATAAAAGCATGGATTACGAAAAGATAGGATATGTTTATTCAACACCGATACTTCCGGAATTTTTGACGGGCTATGAGTTTATAAAATTTTTTATTGATATAAATAAAAAGAAAATAAAAAATATTAAAACACCGGAAGAATATGCGGACATGGTTTGTCTTGAAAGAAGTGACCTTGACAAACTGATAAAAGGTTATTCGCATGGAATGAAAAACAAGATGCAGATGCTTGCGACAATTATTGCAAGACCTGATATCATCCTTCTCGATGAACCGCTTACTTCACTTGATGTTGTTGCTGCACATGAGATGAAGGAAATGCTTATGGATATGAAAAAAGATCACATCATCATATTTTCTACACATATACTTCAGCTTGCGAAGGATTTATGTGATGAGATAGTGCTGCTTCACGGAGGAAATTTATCAGGTGTGCCGGAAGAAATTTATCACAGTGTGGATTTTGAAGAAAAACTAATGCAGATGCTCAGTGATGAGAGTGAGACAAAGGTTGATGACATAGAATCATTTAATAAAACTTATATAGGTGGCGAGGTTGATGAAAATGCGTGTGTTGGAGTAAATACACAACCTGACGTTCAGGCTTCTGACAGGGATTATGATCCGTATGATTATGATTAGTGCAGCAAAAAATGAAAGGGGAAGTCAGAATGTTTGGATTGATGTACCAGCAGATGCAGATATCATATGCTGAAAAAATAAACAGATTTATATATACTATTAAAAGAATACCGTTTTTTGGAAAATACATACCGGAAGAATTTTATGCAAGAATATCATTAAAAAGAACACTTGCTGTATTTATAGGAATTTTGTCATTGATTGAAGATATATTTTATAAGTTTATCTATTTTTTTAGTGCAGTTCTTATGGAAGTGATTATGATTGCTGCTAAGTTAGATGAGGATAAATTTGTTTTTGATGAAGCCGGAATTATGATATTCTGGATATTTTTCTTTATGAACTTTCTGCTTGGTTCCTTTGTGAACAGCAGAATATGTGCATGTGATGAAAATGATTATCTTATGGTGGGACTTTTGAGAATAGATGCCGGAAAATATTTTCTGATAAAGATGTTTAAGTCACAGATAACGCAGATTATATATTACACGGTGTTTATGCTTGTGGCACAGCATATATTTGATGGAAATATAAAAACGACACTCCTTTATATGTCAGGATTTGCAGCATTTCGTTTTATAGGGGAAGCTTTAAGATTGTATTTAAATGACAGGTTTGGAATGCCATTTACAGATAAAAATAAGGTATTGAATGTTTTATATAATGCTTATGTCGGCATAATGCTTTTTGCTGCATATGTGATTCCTTTTATACTGCTGTTCACAAAATATGTGCTCGAATATAATGTAGCAGTATTTCCGGATATATCTGTTATAGCTGCCAATCCTGCATTTCTTTCAGCATCAGTTATGCTTGCGATTGCATCGATAAGATATATTGTGACTTACAAAAATTATCCGTTTGTTGCAAAGAGACTTGCAGGATTTAATACGGTAATGCAGCAGAAAATCGTCGCAGAGAATGTCTCAAAAGTCAATAAAGATGTTGAGGCAGATGATCTTACGGAAAAAGAGACAGGTAAAAGAATTTTTGAAGAAAAAGAGGGATATGAATATCTCAATGCGATATTTTTTGAGCGGCACAAAAAGATTTTTTCAAGACCGAGAAAATTAAAAACGGTTATTTCATTTATCATAATGGCTGCGAGCATAGTGGGGCTTATCGTATTTAAGGCAGGCTCAACGGCAAAGGAGTTTAATTCATTTGCAAATGATATGTGGAATGCAATGGACAGGGTTATGACTATCTTTGTATTTCTTATGTATTGCATTACATCAGGAAGAAGCATAACGAGAGCGTTATTTTATAATTGCGACCATAGTCTTATGAAATACGGTTATTACAGAAGACCTGATGCCATACTTAAAAATTTCAGGATAAGACTGAGATTTATGTTAAAAAGCGAACTTCCTATGGTAGTTGTATTATGTGTCGGTTTTGTGATAGATACGATAATCATCGGAAAGGCAGACCAGTGGGTAAAGCTTCTGTCGATAATAGCCTGCATAGTATTGCTGAGTATCTTTTATTCAGTGGTATATCTTTGTATGTATTATATTTTCCAGCCGTACACAGAGGGTGGAAAAGAGACGGGAGTCGGATATTCAGTATGTAAGGGTGTTATATATGTGGCATCATATTCATGCCTGCAGATAGATACGCTTCCACAGTATTTTGCTGCAATAATAATGGTGATAACTGTTGTAGGGCTTGTCGCAGGTTATGCACTTGCATATCTTATGGCACCGAAAAGATTTGTTTTGAAATAAATGCATATGTTTGTTAAGCGGATGCATACGGTGTTGATTTTGCAAAAATAGAAGCTGATAGAGTTATGGCAGGGAGCAGAGTGGATTGCGAATAATTAAAGGTGATGATGATTTTACCGGTGTATTACTGAAATGACAGGATGGGAGGAAGAATGGGCAAAAATAAAAAATACTACTTAAATGTAATATTTATGGCGGTTCTTTTAGCGGCAGTGTTTTATGTGCTTTTAAAAGACCAGGACTTAAATGACATATTAAATGCGATGAGAGGTGCTAAGAAATTTGATATGGTTTTCTCGATGTTTGCGGCACTTGTTTATGTTATCATGGAGGGAGTTTCCATGCAGATAATATTACACTCGCTCGATTTCAAGAAACAGGGACTAAAATGTGTAAAATATTCGTTTATAGGATTTTTCTTTAATGCGATAACACCGTCGGCATCCGGTGGGCAGCCCATGCAGGTATATTATATGCATCAGGAGGGGATAAATGCGGGAGCATCTTCAGTGACTCTTCTTTTCTGGACGATAATATACAAAGTCGTACTTGTCGTATTTGAGTTGTATGTATTTTTGTTCCATTTTGATTTTGCCGTAAAATATATCGGCGGATATATGTGGCTGTTTATTATTGGGATGGCGGTAAATGTTGTTTCGATAGTTTTATATACCATCATAGTTTTTTCAGAAACGGGTGCAAAAAAGCTTGCTTATATGGGAACATGGTTTTTACATAAATTAAAGATAGTAAGACATAAAGAAAAGGCAGAAAAAAAACTTGACGCTCTGCTTGATTCATACAAAGAGGGTGCAGTCTATATGCGTACCCATGTAAAGGTTGCAATAATCGTATTCTTAACGACCTGTGTTCAGAGGATTTCGTACTTTGCAGTAACATGGTTTGTCTATAGGGCACTTGGCGGCAGTGGATTTTCGGCATTGGAGATAATAATGCTTCAAAGTTTCGTGTCGGTATGTATAGATATCCTTCCGTTTCCGGGAGGTGTCGGAGCCAACGAGGGATTTTTCGTAGCACTGTTTGCACCGGTCATGGGACACAGCATCGCGGTATCAGCAATGCTTCTCAGCAGGGGTTCAAGCTTCTATGTTTTAGTTATAGTCAGTGCAGCAGTATCAATGTTTGCACAGTTTCAGAATGTACGGAGGAGTAAATGTCAGAATACAAGATAGTTTATAAAGGCGGAACAGGGGAGATAGTTGAAAAAAAATCAAGATTTATAGCAAATGTGTTTAAGGTAGAGAGCGAAGATGAGGCTCTTGAGATTATTGAGCAGACAAGAAAAAAATACTGGGATGCAAGACACAACTGTTTTGCTTATATTATAGGAGAAAACGGGCAGACAAAAAGATGCAGTGATGACAAAGAACCGCAGGGAACGGCGGGAAAGTCTATACTTGAAGTTATCGAGGGGGCGGGCATCATAAATATCCTTGTTGTTGTGACAAGATATTTCGGTGGAACACTTCTTGGCACGGGAGGACTTGTAAGAGCATACTCCGGTGCGGCAAAAGAGGGAATAGCAAATAGCAGTATAATTACCAAAGAAGCCGGAAAGAAATTTGTGATAGACACTGATTACAACGGTGTAGGCAAATTACAGTATATTGCAGCAAATATGGACATAACAATAACAGATACACAGTACACTGATAAGGTTATAATGACATTTATAGTACCGCTTGATAAATGTGAGGAATTAAAGAAAAAGATAGTAGAAGCGACGGCAGGCAAGGCTGGGATAGATGACAGAGAGGAAATATATTTTGCAATGCTTGATGGCAGTCCGGTAATCTTTTAGAAAGGTAGTACATCATGGATTTATTTGATTATATGCGTGAACAGAGCAAAGAAGATGAATCTCCGCTTGCATCAAGACTCAGACCGAGAACGCTCGATGAAGTGGTGGGGCAGCAGCATATTGTCGGAAAAGGCAAACTTTTATATCGTGCAATAAAAGCTGACAAACTGGGTTCTATCATATTTTACGGACCTCCGGGAACAGGAAAGACAACACTTGCTAAGGTTATCGCAAACACGACAAGTGCAGAGTTTTTACAGATAAATGCGACAAGTGCAGGAAAAAAGGATATGGAGGAAGTCATAGAAAAAGCCAAAAACAATGCAGGAATGTATGGCAAAAAAACTATCCTTTTTGTAGACGAGATTCATAGATTTAATAAAGGACAGCAGGATTATCTGCTGCCGTTTGTCGAGGACGGAACAGTCATTCTTATTGGTGCGACAACTGAAAACCCATATTTTGAGGTAAACGGTGCTCTTATATCAAGGTCAAGGATATTTGAATTAAAAGCACTTGATACAGAGGATATAAAAGAACTGATACTTCGTGCCGTAAATGATAAAGAGCGGGGAATGGGTTCGTACAATGCTAAGATAGACGATGAGGCACTTGAATTTCTTGCAGATATGGCAAATGGAGATGCAAGGGCAGCTTTAAATGCCATTGAACTTGGAATACTCACGACCGACAGAGGAGCTGACGGTATTATTCATATAACGCTTGAAGCAGCGGGGGAGTGTATCCAGAAAAGACCTGTAAGATATGATAAGACAGGTGACAATCATTATGACACAATATCTGCATTTATAAAGAGTATGCGTGGTTCAGATCCGGATGCGGCGGTCTATTACCTTGCAAGGATGCTCTATGCTGGAGAAGATGTAAAGTTTATAGCAAGAAGAATAATGATATGTGCGGCTGAAGATGTTTCAAATGCAGACCCACAGGCACTTGTCATAGCGGTTAGTGCAGCACAGGCAGTAGAAAGGCTTGGTATGCCGGAGGGGCGTATAGTCCTTGCACAGGCAGCAGCATATGTGGCATCTGCACCAAAAAGTAATTCAGCGATAATTGCTATAGATGATGCAATGAAATCTGTCCAGAATGAAAAGATAAGCGGAGTGCCAAATCATCTAAAGGATGCACATTATAAAAGTGCAGGAAAACTTGGTCATGGAAATGGATATAAGTATGCGCATGATTATCCAAACCATTATGTCAGACAGCAGTATCTTCCAGATGAGCTTGTTGGAAGAAGGTTTTATGTGCCATCTGATAATGGGTATGAGAGGGATATAAACGAACATCTTAAAAAGATTAAGGCTGAGAGCGAAATTTGTGAAAAGTTGTGAGGATTGTAACGATATAGCAGATAATAGCGCAGGCACGCTCTCGCTATATGTCGCTCGTAGCAGTACATAAGTTGGCATAAAACGCCAACTAAGTACTGACGGCGACAAAAATGTCTGCTAATATTATCTGCTATATCGTTACGATCAATTATTGGTATTGGGAGTTTCGTTATTAAGTTTATATTAGGAATTGTGATATGAGATGGATTTTAAATCAGGATTGTGAGGTGAATTAATTGAAGAAGATAAAACAGATTGCGGCTATCGTTATGTGTGTGTTGCTGGTCGGTATGTATGTGGCTTCGTTTGTGGCAGCGATTTTTGCTAAGCCGCAGGCTCATGGGCTTTTTATGGCGAGTGTCGGGATGACGATAATGCTTCCGTTGCTTCTTTATGCGTATACGATTATTTACAGGGTTCTTCATCCTGAAATGCATGGAGAACAGTATGATGATGGCGGCGAGATAAATGATAATAATGATGGTGGTGAAGATGAGGATGAAACGCTTTAAAGACTTCATTGTCAGATGATCATTTATGAGAGTTGCAAAATATTATTTTCATCTGTTCAGTATGTAAAGTGATTTTAGAAAATTAAAAATACACTAGTAAAAAATAGGGGGATAAGGGAAAATAAGAATATGAGAGATAAAAGAGTGAGTAAGGCTGGAAGTACAAGGTTTGGGGTATGGTATGAGAAATCTGTGGGAAAGTTGATACCTAAGCAGACTGTTATATCGCTTATATCATGTTTTGTGCTTAATTCGGTGATCTATACAGGCACGCAGATGCTTATGAAAAATGCAAAGCATTATGACTTGTCTACTAAATTTGATAAAAATTTTCCATTTGTTAAGGAATGGATATATATATATTTGGTTTGTTTTCTTTTTTGGGCTGTTAATTACATAATGATTTCAAGGACTAAGAGAGAGCACTGGTATAAGTTTGCTACTGGTGATTATCTGTCAAGAGTTATCTGTGGAATATTTTTTATATTACTTCCAACTACGAATGTAAGACCTGAGGTTACAGGAAATGGACTTTCAAGTATTCTTATGAGATTTATATATACGGTTGATCCGGCCACTGATCTGTTTCCGTCAATACATTGCCTTGTAAGCTGGATGTGTTTTATCGGCATAAGAAAGCAGAAGCATATACCTAAATGGTATAAAGCCTTTTCAGCAGTATTTGCGGTACTTGTATTTGCATCAACGCAGTTTACAAAACAGCATTACATACTGGATGTGTTTGCTGGTGTAGTGATAGCTGAATTGTCATATTTTATAGGGACACATACTAACTTTTATAAAAAGATATGGAAATTTTTCGATAAAGTTAATAATGTTGTATTTGGGAGAGAGTAAATGTCTGGAGTAAAGAAAAATATTTTTAATGCTGCATTTTTGTTACTGGTGCTTTTTATCACGCTATATTCGGTGTTTCATGGAGAAAATCTTTCGGAACTTTTATCGTACTTAAAACAGGGAGATTTCAGATATTGGATACTTGGTGCGATATTTGTAGTCGGTTTTATCGAATCGGAATCGGTAATAATATATTATATGATGAGAGTCCTTGGTGAAAATGTAAAACTTACACATTGTTTTTTATATTCATTTGTAGGATTTTTCTTTTCACTTATCACACCATCCGCAACAGGAGGGCAGCCGGCGCAGCTTTACTTTATGAAAAAAGATAAGTTGTCATTGCCTACATCTACAATGGTCTTGCTTATTGTGACGATCACATACAAACTTGTACTTGTTGTACTTGGTCTTGCGGTTATGTTTGTAAGGCCAAAGCCGGTATGGAAACTTTTGAAACCCATATATGGATGGTGTTATTTGGGAATTTTCTTGAATGTTGTGTGTGTTTTTGGTATGCTTATACTTGTATTTCATCCAACTCTTGCAAGCAGGATAGTGTTATTTTGTGTAAGAGCGTTTGATAAAGTATTTAAGACTGAAAAAGAGAAAAAGTATGGTGAACGCCTTGAGAGAGCGATGGAAAAGTACAGACATGCAGCAGAATTTTTCTATAAGAATATAAGAGTTATAATAAATGTTTTTTTAATAACATGT
This sequence comes from uncultured Lachnospiraceae bacterium, assembly GCA_934320895.1. GTDB lineage: Bacteria > Bacillota > Clostridia > Lachnospirales > Lachnospiraceae > Butyribacter. The sequence continues at coordinate 46,933 of CAKRFY010000003.1, forward strand.
ATACAGCGTTTTTTGCTGTTTGCAGTTACCTATCTTGTGTACAGATCATTTTTACTTGACTTTGCGGGTGCGGGTGTTGTTATATCGCTTCAGGGTATGATATCTGTTGCAGTTGATATGCTGCCATTACCCGGAGGTCTTGGGATAAGCGAAAAACTTTTTAAGGATATATTTGTGCAGATATGTACAAAGAAATATACACTTCCTGTTATGATAGTCAGCAGAGGATTAAGTTTTTATGTTCAGCTTGGAATAAGTGCAGTTATGACAGTTGTGGCATATCTTACTATTGGAACGAATGATAAAAATTAGAAATATGGTTACAAAAAACACATATGTGTGCATAGTAACGAAATGGGTGGCATATTGGAATACAGCAGCATGAAGAAGTTTGTGAATTGTTAAATTTTATATGATAATCAGGTTACAATGCTGTATTTTAGAAAGAAATGGAGATTATTATGAAAGAGAATGTTAATGAAAAGAAAATTACGGATAAGTTGATAGGAGTCTATGATTATACGGTTATACTTACATATGTCAGTCTTTTTATATCAGTTATTGGTATGACACAGGCGATGGATGGAAGATTTAGAACAGCGGTTACATGTCTTGCACTTTCAGGACTTTGTGATATGTTTGATGGAAAGATAGCAAGGAGCAAGAAAGACAGGACGGATGATGAAAAATTGTATGGCGTTCAGATAGATTCGCTTTGTGATGTTGTCTGCTTCGGCATTTTTCCGGCTCTTATCTGTTTTCTTATAGGTGTGAGAGGACCGATAGGAATACTTGTTATTGGTTATTATTGTGTATGTTCAGTTATAAGACTTGCATTTTTTAATGTGTTAGAGACAAGGAGACAGCAGGTTGAAGAGGGAGCTAATAAATATTATCATGGGCTTCCGATAACATCTATGGCGATAGTACTTCCACTTGTATTTATGCTTCAGATATTTGTAAGTGACAGGGCATTTGTGATGGTATTATATTTTGCACTTGCAATAGTCGGAACGTTATTTATAGTCGATTTCAGACTTAAAAAGCCAGACAATAAGACACTTGTATTTTTGGTACTTTTGGTAGCGATTGCGGTTATAATAGTAGTTGTATTTTCAAAATATAAGATACCAAAACCACACTTTTTAGAGAAACCTTTGTGGAAACTGGTTAAGGGGAAGATGTAGAGTGAGAGTTGATTGATAGTAATATTGTTTGTTTAAATTAAGAAATAAAATTTTTATGAAAATGGTTGAAAATAATAAATATTTAGATATAATGTAAATAGTAGGTGATGCACAGCCTTATAAATGAGCAAGTTAACAGCAGGGGCATTTTTATAGTGCCTCTGTTTTTTATAGGAGGAAATGTTGAGAGGACTAAAATCATATGAAATTGTATATAAACATAAGTTACATAATGGAGATGCTACTCCATTAGCAAAAAGAACAAATGATTTTCTAAAATTGGAAAAATGTTACAAACAGTATAAAGGATGAATGGAGTATATAATGGAATTTGAAAAAATAAATTGCAGATTGGAACAAAACGGTCAGGATAAATTTCTTGAAAAAATGTATAAAAGTGAGGCAGGAAAGCGGCTATTAAAAGTGCTTACAAGCAGGGCAGTGTCTGAGCTTGGTGGAAGTTTTATGGACAGTCCTCTTTCGGTGCCGTTTATAAGACCGTTTATCAAAAAAAATAATATTGATATGTCACAGTATGAAGAAAAAAAATATAAAAGCTACAATGAATTTTTTACAAGAAAGATTAAAGATGGTGAGAGAATATTTGACATGACACCTGAGTTTTTATGTTCACCATGTGACAGTAAACTTACAGTTTATAAGATAGATGAAAAATCAAAATATGAGATTAAGGGAACAAAATATTCGTTTGAGAGCCTTACAAGAAGTAAAAAACTTACAGATTATTATAATGATGGATATATGCTTGTTTTCAGGCTTTGTGTGGATGATTATCACAGATATTCATATGTGGATAATGGCTATCTTGGACCGATAAGAAGAATAAATGGTGTTTATCATACTGTAAATCCTATTGCGATTGAGACCGGATATGATATATATAAAGAAAATACAAGAGAGTGTTGTGTTTTGCATAGTGAAAATTTTGGAAAGATACTTCAGATGGAAGTCGGGGCACTTATGGTTGGAAGAATCGTTAATAACAATGAGAAATGTCATGTGTCAAGAGGACAGGAGAAAGGCCGTTTTGAGTTTGGAGGCTCTACAGTTATACTTGCATTTGCAAAAGACATGATAAAGATTAAGGATGAGATAATCAAAAATTCAGAAGAAGATTATGAAACCATTGTAAAAATGGGTGATATTATCGGTGAAAAATTATAAAATGGTTACACTGATTAGCAAGTCAATGATATTTCACAACTTAAAAGAGGTAAGAGAGATTGATTGAAAAGGAGCAAAGATAGATGGATACACCAATCTGTGATTTTGTGAAAGAATATGCAAGCAGTGATTTTTCGAGGTTTCATATGCCGGGACATAAGGGAAAGGAATTTGTCGGATGTGAAATGTATGATATAACAGAAATAGAAGGCGCGGATGTACTAAGCCATGCTGATGGGATTATTAAAAAGAGCCAGGAAAACGCTGCAAAACTTTTTGGAAGTGGAGCTTCGTTTTATTCAACGGAGGGTTCGTCGCAGTGCATAAAGACTATGCTTGCTGTAGTTTGGGCTGATTATAGAAGAAAAAGAGGTGGTACGCTTACTCAGAGGGCATATGTACTTGCTGCAAGGAATGTGCATAAGTCAATGATAGACGCACTTGCACTTCTTGATATGGATGTGGAATTTATCTATCCGAAAGATACAGACAGCATTTGCGTAAGTATGGTAACATCTGAAGATATCAGGGATTATCTTGAAAAAATATCGGACAAAACCCAAAAAAATCATATAGAAGCGTCAGATATAAAGAAACAGACTTTATATGCAAATGGTGCTACAAAAAATGAACTGCCGATGGCTGTATATATAACATCTCCTGATTATCTCGGAAATGTGGCTGATGTAGATGGGATATCAAAGGTCTGTGAACAATATGACATTCCTTTAATAGTTGATAATGCACATGGGGCATATCAGGCATTTCTTGATGAAAAAAGGTATGGAAAGATCCATCCAATAAAAAGTGGGGCTGCCATATGCTGTGATTCAGCACATAAGACACTGCCTGTTCTGACAGGTGGCGCATATATCCATGTTTCAGAGAAATATAAGAAAAGGTTTGCTTCATATATTGCATCATATATGACAATATTTGGCTCAACAAGTCCATCGTATCTGATAATGCAGTCACTTGATATGTGTAACAGATATCTTGATGGAAAATATAGACGGGAACTTGATGATTGTATCGTGCGGATAGAAAAGACGAAAAAAGTTCTTATTGAAAATAATGTAAAACTTATGGAAACAGAACCCCTTAAGATAGTGATAGATACTGCGGCAGCAGGTATGGAGGGGGAAGAACTTGCGGATGAACTTAGAAAATATAAGATTGAATGTGAATATGCAGACAAATATTTTGTTGTATTGATGATAACACCGCAGAATGACGAAAAAGATTTTGAACGGCTTGAAAAATGGGCGGCTGATACTAAAGACAAGAGAGCTGGCAATGAGAAAATTGAACCTAAAAAACTTATATTACACAAGGCAGAAAGAATGATGAGCATAAGAGAGGCAGCATTTTCACCATATAAGAAAATAAAAGTCTCTAATGCCTGCGACAGTATATGTGCATCACAGACCATAGCATGTCCACCAGCAATTCCGATAGCTGTATGTGGTGAGAGGATAGACGAAAATATGATAGGTATATTTGAGGAATACGGGATAGAGTATGTAAATGTGGTCAGTTGTTGATACATTATGTGTAAAGTATATTTACAGAAATTAATGTTGATGAAAGGCGGATAAAAAATGAAGATATTATTTCCAACATGGAAAAGTTTTGGAGTAGAAGATATAAAAGAAACATTTGAGAATCTAGGGCATACGGTATCATTATATGAAAATGAACCGAAGAATTATCGTATTGACCCGAGATATAAGTCTGAAATTAAAAAGTATATAAAGGAAAATGATATAGAAGTTGTATTTACATCAAACTATTATCCGGTCATATCCGATGGCTGTAACGACCTTAAAATCCCATATCTTTCATGGTGTTATGACAGTCCCTTAATACTTACATATTCAAGATCAGTCTTTAATGAGGTAAACAGGATTTTTATATTTGATTCACTTATGGTTCAGGAGCTTAGAAATCTTGGGGTAAAAAATGTATGGTATATGCCTATGGCTGTAAATGAAAAAAGGCTTGCAGGTTTAAGCATATCACCACAGGATAGAAAGATTGTGGAAAGTGATGTATCATTTGTCGGCAGACTTTATACGGAGGAACATAATCTCTATGACAGAATGGAACCAAAACTTGATGATTATACAAAGGGATAGCTTGAGGGAATAATGGAGTCACAGAGACTTATATATGGTTATACATTTATTGAGGAATTGCTCACACCTGATATATTGGAGAAAATGATGGCTGCGATGCCGGTAAAAGTACAGGAAAATGGAATGGAGAGTATAGAGTATATTTATGCAAACTATTTTTTGTGCCGGAAGATGACGCAGCTTGACAGAACAGAGATATTTAAGTATCTGGGAGAGAAACTTCCGAATATAAAACTTGAAAACGGAAAAAACATAGCTCCAATGAAACTGTATACATCAGAGCCTACACCTGAGTTAAAAGGTATAAAAAATATGGGAGAGGTTCACTACATGTATGAGATGCCGCTTGTATTTAAGTACAGTAAGATAAATCTTAATATCACACTCAGAAGCATAAGAAATGGGATACCGCTTCGTGCAATTGATATAATGGGGGCAGGGGGATTTTTGCTTACAAATTATCAAAATGATTTTGCAATGCATTTTGTTGACGGAGAAGATTATGTAAGCTATAGTGACAGGGAAGATATGCTTGACAAGATAAAATATTATCTTGAGCATGAGGATGAAAGAAGAGCAATAGCCGAGAACGGATGCAGAAATGGAGATTAATATGGATTATTTATCGCACAATGTAGCAGTAAACTTGAAACGTCTGCGTACATCAAAAGGGATGAGTATGGATGTTGTGGCAGAACAGACCGGTGTAAGTAAAAGTATGCTTGCAAGGATTGAATCAGATAATGCTAATCCTTCAATTGGGGTGCTTGGAAAAATAGCCAGTGGCTTGAGAGTGACGATAAATGAACTTCTAGAAACACCACCTATGGCATCAAGCCTTATGGATGTAAATGAAACAATTCCAACAAAAGAAGTTGTTGGTCAGTATAAAGTATGGACGTGTTTTCCGTATGAAGATAATAAGATTGTCGAAGTGTATCGTATAGATATAGAACCGGGTGGAATATATGTAAGTGGCGGACATGGAGAAAAAACAAGAGAATATCTTTCTGTTATAAACGGAGTGGTTACGATACATACAGTAGATACTATTCAGGAGGTTACAACTGATCAGGTGTTCAGATTTGAGACGGATGCTCAGCATACATACCAGAATAACACAGATCAAAAGGTAAGTGTGATGATTTATTTTTTAGATTATCATTGATAAAATTAAAATGAAAAAGAACAAAATGTGCAATATATTATACAAGGAAATAAAATATTAAACACTTTTTTTGGCGGATAAAAAGTAAAAATATACAAAAAGCCTTGAAATACAGTGGCTTAACAGCAAAAAAATAAAAATTAAATTATTGTTGACAATTAATATATTGTATGTTATCTTATAGTTATCAAATAAATAAAGAACATTTTGACAAGCAAAGGCGCTTATCTGATATACATTTTATGGAATCAGGGTGTCTTTGCTTTTTTATTTTATCATTTTGATACTATATTCATTTAGGAGGAAAGAAATATGAAATTGAAAGATTTAGGATTAACAGCACAGGATATTAAAGACAAAGTAGATAAATATATGATCGAGACATATGAGAGATTTGACTTTGTGGCTGAGACTGCAAAGGATATGTATATGTATGATGAAAATGGAGATGCATACTTGGACTTTTATGCAGGTATTGCAGTAAATAATGCAGGAAGTTGTAATGAAAAGGTTGTTGCTGCTGTAAAGGATCAGGTGAGTGATATAATGCATACATTTAACTATCCATATACAATTCCACAGGCACTTCTTGCTGAGAAAGTTTGTAAAACGATTGGAATGGATAAGATTTTTTATCAGAATTCAGGTACAGAGGCAAATGAAGCTATGATAAAAATGGCTCGTAAATATGGCATTGAGAAATATGGTCCAAACCGTTACCATATTGTAACTGCGAAGATGGGATTTCATGGAAGAACATTTGGTGCAATGTCAGCAACAGGTCAGCCGGCAAATGGATGTCAGGTTGGATTTGGACCTATGACATATGGATTTTCATATGCTCCATATAATGATCTTCAGGCATTTAAAGATGCATGTACAGAAAATACGATAGCTATCATGGTTGAGCCTGTACAGGGTGAGGGCGGTGTACATCCTGCAACGAAAGAGTTTATGGTTGGTCTTCGTGAGTTCTGTGATGAGAACGATATGCTTTTACTTATTGATGAAGTTCAGACTGGATGGTGTAGAACAGGAACTGTAATGTCTTACATGAATTATGGTATTAAACCTGATATTGTTTCAATGGCCAAAGGTCTTGGTGGTGGAATGCCAATTGGTGCTATATGTGCTACAGAAGAAGTTTCAAAGGCATTTACGCCGGGTTCTCATGGCACAACATTTGGTGGACATCCTGTTTCTTGCGCAGCAGCACTTGCTGAAGTTAATGAACTTATCGACAGAGATCTGGCAGGAAATGCAAAGAAGATGGGTGACTACTTCTGCAAAAAACTTGAAACACTTCCTCATATTAAAGAAGTAAGACATCAGGGACTTTTGATAGGTGTTGAGTTTGATGATACTATAAGTGGACTTGATGTTAAACACGGATGTTTGGATAGAAAGCTTCTTACAACAGCAATTGGAGCACATATAGTTCGTCTTATTCCTCCACTTATTGTATCAGAAGCTGATTGTGACAAAGCATATGAAATTATAAAAGATACAGTGGAATCTTTAGCAAAATAATAAGTTATCCGGGAGGATGTATCCTATGAAACATTTTGTAGTAACAATTGGCTGTGAATACGGAAGTGGCGGCCCTGATATAGGTAATATGATAGCTGAGTCTATGGGAATAAAATATTATGACAGAGATCTTGTAGACAAGGTTATCGAGAAACTTAATATAGATCCTGAACTTGTTGAAGAAGTAGACAAAGGTGATAATTCAAAAAAATATGAATTTGAAACAAGTTTTGGACCAAGATATGCGAATCTTACTAATCGCGTTATACAGACGCAATTTGAAGTTATAAGAAAGTTTGCCGACAGTTCTTCCTGCATCATAATTGGAAGATGCGGTAATTACATATTGAAGGATAGAAAAGATTGTCTGAATATATTCATATATGCACCTGAAGACTTTAAGGTGCAGCATATCATGGAGCAGAAAGGTGTTTCAGAGGATGAGGCCAGGGAACTTATTAAATATAAGAACAGAATGCTTGGTTCGAGATATGAATATATGACGGGAACCAAGATGAGTGACTGTAGTCTGCGAGATATGATGATAGATAGCAGTGTACTTGGACTTGAAAAGACAGCGAAATACATTATGCAGATGATCGATCTGAAATTTGAATAACATTTTTTCCTAAATGACAAGGGCGTCAATTGGCTTATTACATAAGTTGGTTGGCGCTTTATTATTTAGAATTTGCCGGAAAGGAAATATAGCTTATGGAAAAGAAAACATCAGAATTTGATAAAGTATTTAGTGCGTGGGACATACTTGTTATAGCTTTTGGTGCAATGATTGGATGGGGCTGGGTTGTATCAACTGGAGACTGGATCCAGAAAGGTGGAGTGTTTGGAGCTGCGCTTGGATTTGCAATGGGTGGTATAATGATATTTTTTGTCGGTCTTACTTATGCCGAACTTACTGCCGCAATGCCACAGTGTGGAGGTGAGCATGTATTTAGTTATAAGGCAATGGGACCGGTCGGTTCATATATCTGCACATGGGCTATAATACTTGGTTATGTTAGTGTTGTATGCTTTGAAGCGTGTGCATTGCCGACTATAGTCAGCAATATTTATCCGCCATTTAATTATCTGCTTGGTAAGGAACCACTTTATGAGGTTGCAGGGTTTCAAATATATCTTTCATGGCTTTTGCTTGCTATAATAGTTGCAATAATCATAACTTTTATAAATATCAAAGGCGCAAAAACTGCCGCAAAATTGCAGACGGTACTTACAGTGATCATTGGTGGTGCCGGAATACTGCTTATGATAGCATCAGCGTTCAGAGGAAATGTTTCAAATCTTAGTGATCAGATGTTCATCGGTGATATTTTTTCGGAAAAATTTGCATCAACACTTTCTGTTGCAGTTATGACTCCGTTTTTCTTTATTGGATTTGATGTAATTCCGCAGGCAGCAGAGGAGATAAACGTTCCATTAAAGAAAATAGGAAAAATTCTTATTTTATCAATATTTTTAGCGGTTGCATTTTATTCGCTTGTAATTATTGCGGTGGGATATGTTCTTAGTTCAAAAGAAATTGCTGCTCAGGTTGCAGATCAGAACAGCCTTGTAACTGCATTTGCAATGGGCAAAGCATTTGGATGGCCTATGATGTCTAAAGTACTTATTATAGGTGGTATGTGCGGAATCGTTACAAGCTGGAATTCGTTTTTACTCGGTGGAAGCCGCGCAATGTATTCAATGGCAGAATCATATATGATACCAAGATTTTTTGTTAAACTTCATCCAAAGTATAAGACACCTATAAATGCACTTTATCTTATTGGTGCATTGTCAATACTTGCTCCGTTTTGTGGAAGGACAATGCTTGTGTGGATAATGGATGTAGGAAATTTTGGATGTTGTCTGGCGTATTGTATGGTTGCGATGTCATTTCTTATTTTAAGAAAAAAACAGCCAGATATGCCAAGGCCATATAAGGTCAAACATTATAAGGTTGTTGGGGCGCTTGCCGTAGTTCTTTCTGGATTTATGGTTGCAATGTATGCAATACCTGGCACAGGCTGTTCACTTGCTCCACAGGAGTGGATTATGGCTGCTGCCTGGATAGGTCTTGGATTTATATTCTTTTTTGCATGCAAGGCAAAGTATAAAGAAAAGTTTGGTTCACATATTGATGTTGCTGTAGATGATGAAGACTTTAAGGCACTTGAGAGATCAAATGAAGAAGTAGCTGGAGAGGCAGTTGCATCTACATATGTTATGGATGAGGCACTTTCTAATGCGCTTAGTACAGCTAGGACAGATGTGGCAGAGATCAAGAAAGAGCCTGAGATGAATTTTGATTTTTGCCTTCCAACAAATGTGTTGTTTGGAAGTGGAAAGATTGAAAAAGTGGGAGAACTTTTATCTGGATATTGCTTTTTAGGTCAGAATATCGCGCTTATAAATAACGGTAAGGGAAAAAGTGAAAAATTATTTGATAAAGTATGTGAACTTCTTGAAAAAACAGGGTTTGCCGTTGAAAGGATAGATGATTTATCAAATGCTACTGAACAGTCGGTTAGTGATATGATAAATAAGAAAAAGTGTAAGGCTGTTGTTGCTGTTGGAGATAGTTATGCTATGAAGTTTGTAAAAAAAGTTATATCTAAAGGAAAACTTCCAGTTATCATGGTACCTGATTTTAATGGTCTTGATTGTGTATCAGAAAAGACAGCAGCTGAAGTTGTTATAGTTGATACAGATTATATCACAGCGGACAATGTTTCGAAAGAAAATATTGCAGGCGCAGGATATACAGCACTTTGTGGACTTATTGAAACTTACACGTCAAAAAAGGCACAGCCGATATCAGATGCTATAAGCCTTTATGCGATGGATCTTATTTCGGAAAATCTTATGACAGCGTATAAAAAGAGTTCCGGATATCTGGCAGCGACTGAGAAGATAGCACTTGCTCTTACAATGGCTGGGATGGCATTTAATATTATGGGTAGTTCTTATATATATGATATGGATAATGCCATTGCCTCGATTAAAGGAACTGCTCCAGGACAGACAATTCCGGCACTCGCTCCTGAGATTGCGGGCAGACTTCATAGGACAAATCATTTTAAGTTTGCAAGAGTTGCAAGAATATTAGGCGGAGTTACAGCAGAAGATTTACAGATCAAGCTTAAGATATTATCGGCAAATCTGAATCTGACAGGAAGTTTGGGAAAAATTGGTGTGAAAGATGCAGATATCAAATTGATTATTGAGAAGTTTGTTTCTGACACAAAGGATGGTTCATTTGATAAAAATGAACTTGAAGATGTTTTGAGTAGTGTTTTGTAAAAGAAGGTTGATTAGTGAAAAATTAGGAGGACATATAACATGAAAAGTTTTTCGTTTTCAGTACCACAGGATATTATTGTAGGAAAAGGATGTATTTCAAAACTGCCTGAAGTTGCAGGAAAAATGGGAGGTAAGCATGCACTCATTATATCAGGACCGCATCTTGAAAAAATGGGTGTAGTACAAAAAGCTGTTGATTATCTTACAGAGGCGGGAATTGATGCGGATGTATTTACTGATGTTGAGGGAAATCCATCAGTAACAACAGTAGATAAGGCCACAGATAAGTATAAGGAATGTGGTGCAGATTTTATTGTTGCATTTGGCGGTGGTTCTCCTATGGATGTTGCCAAGGCTGTGGCTGTAGTAGGAAAGTATGGTGGAAGTATTACTGAATATGAAGGGGCACATAAAGTGCCGGGAAAGACAATTCCACTTGTTGCAATTCCTACGACAGCGGGAACTGGTTCTGAAGTTACTGCATTTTCTGTAATAACAGACCATAGCAGGGATTATAAGCTTACAGTGTTTAGTTATGAGTTGCTTCCGGCTTATGCACTTCTTGATCCGGAACTTATAATGACAGCACCGGCTTCGGTTACAGCGGCTTGTGGAATAGATGCATTTATACATGCAGAGGAAGCCTATGTTTCCACAGACGCTTCACCATTTTCGGATGCAATGGCAGAAAAGGCAATGGAACTTATAGGTGGAAATATAAGAAGGTTTGTGGCAAACAGAGGGGATGCTGAAGCGGCAGAGGCTATGATGGTTGGTTCGCTTTTTGCAGGAATTGCATTTTCTTATGCGAGACTTGGAAATGTGCATGCGATGAGTCATCCTGTAAGTGCGTATTTTGATGTACCTCATGGCGTTGCTAATGCAGTACTTTTACCTGTTATTGTAGAATATAATGCGCTTGCTGACCATGGAAGATATAGAAAAATTTATAATTATATAAGTCAGATTCCTGCATATGAAGATGAATTTGAGTCTATGATGCTGGTTGATGCAGTCAGGGAACTTAATGAGGCTATTGGGATACCTGCAACACTTTTTGAAGCAATAAATAATGCAAGCAGAAATGGAGAAATTTCAATAGAGGAGATAGAAAGTAAGATAAAGCCTATGGCAGCAGATGCAATGAAGAGTGGCAATATAGCAGTAAATCCAAGATCATCACAGCAGTGTGATATAGAAGCTCTATATAGACAGGCACTATAAAATATAAATATCATACAAAGAAAAACATGTCTTTTATTTAACACTATCAGGCAAGTGACAGAGCGTATTGCTAATGTCTGCTTGACTATATAAAAGACATGTTTTTTGTGTTTTCTATTCTACCGACAGTTCGCTAAAGAGAAAACTGTAGATTTTTTCATTCTTTTTTTTGAAATTTTCACATACCTGAATTGCTTCTTCCTCAGTTGGAACATTTATTGCAACCTCTAAAAGCGTGCTTCCACGTTCGACTAAAGAACAGCGTGCTATGTACTCTTTATTTTTTACATGTGTATAATCAGTATGTACAGATGTGCTTTCGACAATACTTACTCTATTTTCAGAAAGATACTTTCTTATCTGTGCTTTTGTATCATCAGGAAGCTGTTTTCCAAAGAATGTAAGTATCTCCTGGCCGGCAGGCATTATCTTATAATATGATGTAGAATGTGTTTGTTCACTTTCTATCATATCGTCCTCGAGAAGATTTGTAAGTGTTTCCTGAATTGAAAAATAATCAGTGTAATTGTTTCTCAAAATGAAATCAGAAATTATCGCATTTGACATTGGCTGTCTTGTCAGACTTAAAAAATAAAGTATTATCAGTTTATACAGCTTGCGTGATTCCGGTGTCATTAAAATCCCCCATTTCTAAAATTTTGTCCCTGATATATGCCACGTACCTTTAATTCATGGCTCAGGGTATTTAATACAAGTCGCTTGTTTTTGCTCCATTCAGGTGCTATAAGTAAATCTTTTGGACCATCTCCGGTAAGTCTGTGTATTACTATGTCAGGCGAGAGGTGCATTATACATTTACACAATATATCTATGTATTCATCCATTGTTAATATATGGAAATTTCTGATCATGCCGGCAAGGGCAGTATTTTTTAAAACATGAAGAAGCTGTAGCTTTATGCCCTGAATATCCATAGTGTTAAGATAATCTATTGTTTTAAAAAAATCCGATTCTGTTTCATGGGGAAGTCCTATTATAACATGAACGATAACAGTTATATTTCTCTTCCTGAGTTCGTGAACTGTTTCTTCAAATACATTGAGTGTATAAGCACGATTTATAAGAGCAGCAGTTTCTTCATGCATTGTCTGGAGACCAAGTTCTATCCATACAGGTTTTATATGATTAAGTCTTTCAATAAGGTTATATATTTCCTTGTTGAAGCAGTCAGGTCTTGTGGCGATTGAAAGAGCTGATATAAGAGGATGGTTTACTGCCTGTGAAAAAATATTTTCAAGGTATGAAACGGGAGCATATGTATTTGAAAATGACTGGAAATATGCTATAAATTTTTCTCCGACAAATTTACCGTTTGCCTTTAGTGAGTTTATGCCACTTTCAATCTGTTTTGTTATGTCATTATCTTTATCGTGCTTTGCAGCAAAATCACCCGAACCACCATTACTACAGAATATACAGCCGCCTGTGGAGACCGTGCCATCACGGTTTGGACAGCTCATGCCTCCATCGAGAGCAACTTTGTATACTTTTTCGCCGAAAGTTTGCTTTAAATAATAATCCAGAGAATAGTAAGGTTTCTCACCCCACCGTCTGATATGTTCGTTTTTCTTCATATATTATTTAATATTAGCTTTTACAGCCTGAGAAACTACATCTGCTACACGAGGGTCAAATGCTTCAGGCATTATATTGTCTTCATTTAAATCTTTTTCATCTACAAGTCCTGCAATCGCAAGAGCAGCAGCAAGTTTCATTTCCTCAGTAATCTGTTTTGCATGACCTTCAAGTGCACCCTTAAAGATACCAGGGAATGCAACGACATTGTTTACCTGATTAGGGAAATCTGAGCGACCTGTACCTACAACTTTTGCGCCCGCTTTCTTTGCTACATCAGGCATGATCTCAGGAACAGGATTTGCCATGGCAAAAAGAATAGCGTCTTTATTCATGCTCTTAACCATATCTTCAGAAACGATACCAGGAGCTGATACTCCGACAAAAATATCTGCACCCTTAAGGGCATCTGCGAGAGTGCCAGTTTTGCCAGTGAGGTTTGTAACTTCCATCATTTCCTTCTGCATCCAGTTAAGGTCGTCACTTGCTTTTGAGAGGATACCCGACTTGTCACACATAACAACATCCTTGAAGCCGTATCTGAGAAGAAGTTTTGTGATGGCAACTCCGGCAGAACCAGCACCATTCACAACGACATGACATTCTTCTTTTGTTTTTCCTACAACTTTAAGACCGTTTATAATACCCGCGAGAACAACGATAGCGGTACCGTGCTGATCATCATGGAAAACAGGTATGTCAAGGGCTTCTTTTAATCGTGTCTCTATTTCAAAACATCTTGGAGCAGATATATCTTCAAGGTTGATGCCGCCAAAAGCAGGGGCGATATTTATAACAGTCTTGATGATTTCTTCTGTATCCTGAGTATCAAGACAGATAGGAAATGCATTTACATTACCAAATTCCTTAAACAAAACAGCTTTACCTTCCATAACAGGCATGGCAGCCTCTGGGCCTATATTGCCTAAACCTAAAACTGCACTTCCGTCAGAAACAACGGCAACAGTGTTTGATTTGATAGTATAGTTGTAAGCTTCTTTTTTATCTTTTGCAATTATCTTGCAAGGTTCAGCAACACCGGGAGTATATGCGATAGCAAGGTCTTCTCTTGACTTTACATGGCATTTAGGTGTCGTATCGATCTTTCCGTTCCATTCTTTGTGAAGTGCAATAGCTTTTTCGCTGTTTGTCATTTTTATATCCTCCGTTTTGTTTTATTAATAGGTATTGCGAAAATTTTATATCTGCAAGTTTAAGAATATATATTATGTCAATTTCACAAATACCTGATTTTATAAAAAATACTACATATATAAGAATACCATATCTAGAAAGTTTGGTCAAAAAATATAAATAGGTGTTGACTTTTTTGAAAAACTGTACTACAGTATTATTGTACTAAGTAAGTAATACAATAATACAATGTAAAAAGAGAGGAGGCTATATGGTTGGTTTGGAAATTCAATGATGAACAGCCCATTTATCAACAGATAATCAGTCAGATAAAAGAGCGTATAGTGGCTGGGGAGTGGAAAGCTGGAGATAAATTAAAGTCAGTAAGGGAACTGGCGCTGGAGGCAGGTGTCAATCCAAATACGATGCAGAAAGCACTTGCCGAACTTGAGAGGGAAGGCCTTGTTTATTCGCAGAGGACGGCAGGGCGTTTTGTATCAGATAGTAAGGAAAAGACAGACAGGTTACAGGAGGAGATGACGATGGAGTGTATAAAGACATTTGTTGCTCAGATGGAAAAGATGGGATATGGGAAGGAGCAGATAATCGAACTACTGAAAAAATATATATCTCAAAATTAGAGATTAGTGTGAAAAATCCATATATGTAAGATTTTTTACACTATGCACAAAAAAATGTGTGCAGCATAAAAGTATATGCAGCATAAAAGTATATGCAGCATAAAAATTTATGCAGGAAAATTTTATACCATGCACAGAAGGTTGTGCGGAATGGAGGTATCATAAAATGATAGTGGAATGTGAAAATCTATCGAAAGGCTATGGAAGAGTAAAGGCACTTGATAATCTAAATCTTAAGATTGAAAGCGGAAAGATAGTAGGACTTTTAGGGCCGAATGGTCACGGAAAGACGACTCTTATAAAGACATTGAGTGGACTTTTGAGTCAGGATAAAGGAAATGCACTGATAGATGGAAAAAAAGTCGGAGTTGACACAAAGAAAATAGTATCGTATCTGCCAGAGCGAAGTTATCTCTCTCCGGGAATGAAGATTAAGGAAGTAGTAAGCTTTTTTGAGGAATTTTATGAGGACTTTGATGTCAAAAAAGCATATGCCATGCTTAATGAGCTAAATCTTGATAAGGAGAGCAGATTGAAATCCCTTTCAAAAGGAAACAGAGAGAAAGTTCAGCTTATCATGGTTATGAGCAGAAAAGCAAAGCTTTATCTGCTTGATGAACCTATGGGTGGTGTTGACCCGGCTGCAAGGGATTATATTTTAAGGACTATAATAAGCAATTATACTGAGGATGCCACGGTTATCATATCTACACATCTTATTCAGGATGTTGAGCAGATACTTGATGAGGTTATCTTTTTAAAACAGGGAAAGGTGATGCTTCACAGGGATGTGGATGAACTCAGGATGGAAAAGAAAAAGTCAGTTGATACTTTATTCAGGGAGGTATTTTCATGTTAAGAAAACTTATAAAATATGATATAAAGTCAAATATAAAGATTATTGCAGGGACATATAGTTTTATAACATTGTTTTCAATATTACACCTTATCATGTATAAACTGTCAGCTGCTTATCCGTTGGCAGTGCAGTGGGGACTACTGGAGAAGTTCACATTTATATTTCATATTTTAGGAATAGGTGTGGGATTTGGTATTACACTGGTAGCGTGTGTGCTGTATTTTAGAAAAAATATGTTTAAAGATGAAGGCTATCTGACACATACACTTCCGGCGAGTGAGGGAACCATTTTTACAAGTAAATATCTGTCAACAGTCATACTTTTTCTGATAAACATAGCAGGTGCATATATTACTATAGCTATATCGACAGGAAAAGTGTTCTGGTGTGGAACGATATTGAGAGAAATAGCGGAAAGTATGAAAGAAAGCGGCTTTAATACAATGAATATATGGCTTGTTACGGCTTCGATGATAGTTGGAGGTCTTTTTGCGATAATCCAGATGTTCGGAGCGATAACGATAGGATATTCAGTCGCAAAGAAAATGAATAAAGATATCATGTCATTTATCGTATATTTTGCAGGTTATATCATTATGCAGGGGATTTCAATAGGTATAATTGCTGTTTGTGCAGTTAGAAGAGGAATGGTAACACAGATACTGAACAATGAATCATCGGATATTAGTGCGTTAAGTGTTTATATGAGTGATGTTTTGTGTGGAAGTCTTGTGCTTATGATAGTGATGACTGTTTTCTACTATTTTATAAGTGTACATCTTTTAAACAAAAAGCTTAATCTTGATTAGCATAGCTTTTGCTCCTTTACAAATACTAAAAGATTGTGTATATTAGTACCAAAAGCATTAATAAATATATTCGGACACTATCGTGAAATTAAAATCCCGGAATCGTCAATATAATTTATAACAATTTTAAAACATTATCAAAGAAAAAATCAAAATGTATTTGTAAAGGAGCAATGGAATGGCAGATTTAGAAAAAATGTCTCTTGTTGAGCTTAGAGTTGCCGGACGCAAAATGGGCGTTAAAAATGTAACTACATATAAAAAGAGGGAGCTTTTGGAACTACTTTTAAGTATTAGGGAAAAGCAGGAAACAGAGACAGCAGAGAACTCTGAAGAAAAAAATGAAGATGCTGTTATGGAGAATGCGGCAGATGATGTTAAGGTGAAAAAGACAAGAACTAAAAAGAAAGATGAAGAAATTAAAAAAGAATCTGACGATAAACAGGATAAAATTTCAGAAGATAAAAATTTGGTCGAGTCAGTAGAAGATGTTTCAAAAAAGGATATAGAGAGCATACAGGAAACAGATGTGGATGAAAAAAAGCAGACAGGCCAGAATTCATATGTGAGAAATGATTACAATGAAGAACATAAGAACACATATAGAGCAAGAAGGGATGGAGGGTATCAGTCACCTTACTCATATCAGGGAAGAACTAATAATGTGCGTGGACAGCAGAGAAATAATGGAAGAGTAAATATGAGACAGGGGAATAACCCTTATTCAAATCAAAATCCAGGATATTCTTCAAATAGTTCATATCAGTCGAATTCAAATCATGGCGGATATCAGAATAATTATAATCAGAACAATGGAACGCAAAACAATGGCTATTCACAAAATAACTATAATTCAAATGGAGGCTACCAGAATAGTTACAATCAGAACAATAGTACACAGAGCGGCAGCTATTCACAAAACAATTATAATTCAAATGGTGGATATCAGAATAATGTTAATCAGAATATTACAGAAACAGAAAAACAGCTCGATATAAGCCAGCTTGACAGTGGAGAGACACGTGAGGGTATCCTTGAGATAATGGCTGAGGGATATGGTTTTATAAGATGTGACAATTTCCTCCCGGGAGATGATGATGTATATGTATCACATGCGATGATAAAAAAGTACAGACTTCGTACCGGAGATATACTTAAAGGAAATCTTAAAGTAAGAAGTCAGACGGAAAAGTTTGCTGCGATGTTGTATGTTACTACGGTTAATGGTTATCCGGTTGATGAGCTTTTAACAAGGCCAAAGTTTGAGCAGCTTACGCCTATATTCCCAGACGAAAGGATAAGGCTTGAGACGGATGGCAGCAGCATTTCAATGAGAATGATGGATCTGATCGCACCTATCGGTAAGGGACAGCGTGGAATGATAGTTTCACAGCCAAAGACAGGAAAGACGACACTTCTTAAACAGGTGGCGAAAGCAGTTAAAACAAACCATCCAAAAATGCATATAATCGTACTTCTTATCGATGAAAGACCAGAGGAGGTTACTGATATCAAAGAGTCTATAATGGGACACAATGTTGAGGTAATATATTCTACATTCGATGAACTTCCTGAAAACCATAAGAGAGTTTCGGAGATGGTTATAGAGAGAGCGAAGAGACTTGTGGAGCATGGTGAGGATGTGATGATCCTTCTTGACAGTATCACAAGATTAGCAAGAGCATACAACCTTACAGTAGCCCCTAGCGGAAGAACACTTTCAGGTGGTCTTGATCCGGCGGCACTTCATATGCCAAAGAAATTCTTTGGTGCAGCGAGAAATATGAGGGAAGGCGGAAGCCTTACTATTCTTGCAACTGCACTTGTAGATACAGGAAGTAAGATGGATGATGTTGTATTTGAAGAATTTAAAGGAACAGGTAATATGGAACTCGTTCTTGACAGGAGCCTTTCTGAAAAGAGAGTATTTCCGGCTATAGATCTTCCTAAATCAAGTACAAGAAGGGATGATCTTTTACTTACACAGGATGAGAAAGATGCATCATACAGGATAAGAAAGGCGTTTAGTGCTATGAGAACTGATGAGGCATTAGAAAAAATTATAGATCTGTTCAGAAAAACAAGAAATAACAGGGAATTTGTTGAAATGATAAGAAAAATCCGCTTCTAATGTTGATAGAGGAAAGCGATATGTAACAGTTTAGCCACAAAAAGATAAAATATATGCTTGCGTTTTTGTGCAGAGTATGTTACAATAATGAAGTTGTGTTGAAAATTGAAATCGAAAAGATACAGTCCTACATGCTGGATGTGATCTTTTTCGTGATATGTATTTGCTGTCTCGGTGGCAGCGGAATGGAGGTCATAAGACATGAGAGAGGGAATTCATCCTAATTATTATCAGGCTAAAGTTGTTTGCAACTGTGGTAATGAGTTTGTAACTGGTTCTACAAAGGAAGAAATTCATGTAGAAATCTGTTCAAAATGTCATTCTTTCTACACAGGTCAGCAGAAAGCTGTTAAGGCTCGTGGTGCGATTGATAAATTCAACCGTAAATATGGCATGCAGGCAAACTAGTATCTGGTATTTGTATAAGTATAACATAAGATTCGGTCTTATAGATGGTCACAGCAACCAAAAGGGGGCTGTGACCATTTTTCATATAATCGGAAAATGTACATATGGTATGGAGGGTGTTATATGAGCAAAAAAGCAGTTGTAAAACCATCTGGTATCGGGGGGCAGGCAGTCCTTGAAGGTGTTATGATGAAAAATAAGGACAGGTATGCCGTTGCCGTAAGAAAGCCAGATGGGCAGATAGAGATTGAAAAAGGACATTGCCAAAGTCTGAGAAATAAATATTTTGTCTGCGACCTGCCGATAATAAGAGGCGTGGTGACATTTGTTGAATCGCTTGTGCTTGGCATGAAAAGTCTTACTGATTCTTCTAAATATTATGAAGATGAGGAAGATGACAGACAGAAAGAAATTGACGAGGATACAAGAAAAAAGCGTGAAAAACTGGAAACTACTTTTACAGTTATACTTTCAATAATCCTTGCAGTTGGTATTTTTATGATCCTGCCATTTTTTATATCGGAATTTTTAAAAAATGTTATAAAGTCAGAAAAGGTGCTTGCTGTTATTGAGGGTGTTATAAGAATATTATTGTTTATAGGGTATGTTTTTGCAATCTCTTTTGTTGAAGATATAAAGCGTGTGTTTATGTATCACGGAGCAGAACATAAGACGATAAATTGTGTGGAGCATATGCTTCCGCTGACTGTTGAAAATGTCAGAAAACAATCAAGAGAACATAAAAGGTGTGGAACGAGTTTTATTTTTATTGTATTATTTATAAGTATTATATTTTTCATATTTATAAGGGTTGATAATATGTGGCTTAAGATTTTGTACAGGATATTACTTGTACCAGTGATAGCGGGGGTTTCCTACGAATTTATACGTGTTGCTGGGAAATCTGAAAATGCCATTATTAATGCACTTAGTAAACCTGGAATGATGATACAGAAGCTTACAACAAAAGAGCCTGATGATTCTATGATAGAGGTTGCTATAGCTTCGGTTGAGGCTGTATTTGACTGGAGAGAGTTTCAAAAGGAAAATGAAAGTATGCATGACAGGTGATTTTATTTGTTTTAAAGAGAGAGAATAAGATATGCTGACATATGAAGAATTATTGAAAATCGGTGAAAATGAACTTTTGATGTCAGATATTTCAGATGCAAATATCGATGCGTGGTATCTTCTTGAATATGTGACAGGAATGTCAAGAGCTGCATTTTTTCTTAAGAGAGCCGAAAATATTTCTCAAAAAGAAGAAAATGAGTACAGAGAAGTTATAAATAAGAGAAAAAAACATATCCCATTGCAGCACATAACGGGAACACAGGAATTTATGGGATTTGATTTTTGGGTAAATGAAAATGTTTTAGTTCCAAGACAGGATACGGAATGTCTTGTTGAAAATGTTTTGCCGTATGCATATGGCAAAAAAATCCTTGATATGTGCACCGGTTCAGGCTGCATTATCATATCATTAAAAAAATTTGAGGAAACTGCTGAGTGTACAGGTGTTGATATATCAGAAAAAGCACTCGAGATTGCTTTAAAAAATGCCAGATCAAATGAGGCAGATGTTTCTTTTATAAAAAGTGATATGTTTAAGAATATAATGGAAAAATATGATATTATAGTATCAAATCCACCTTATATCAGACCTGATGTGATAAAAACTCTTGAACCAGAGGTAAGAGAACATGATCCGATGCTTGCACTTGATGGTGGCGAGGATGGTCTTAGGTTTTACAGAATTCTTGCAGAAGAAGGAAAAAAGCATCTTGCAAGACCAGGTAGGATATTTATGGAGATAGGATATGATCAGGGAAAAGCCGTAAAAGAGATTTTTGAAAATGAAGGCTTTAAAGAGGTTGTTGTTAAGAAAGATCTGTGCGAAAATGACAGAGTTGTTATAGCAGAATACAGATAATAATATTTTTATATGGAGGAAAAATAATGTTTGATAAATTAGAAGAACTTGTGGGACGTCTGGAAGAGATAAATATGATGCTTACTGAGCCGGAGATTATCAATGACCAGAAAAAGTACAGAGAGCTTATGCGTGAGCAGAATGAACTTACACCTATCGTTGAAAAATATAAGGAGTATAAAGCTGCTAAAGACGGGATAGAAGACAGTCTTGCAATCCTTGACGAAGAAAGTGATGAGGAGATGCGAGAACTCGCCAAGGAGGAGCTTAATGAATGTAAGGAAACTGTTGAAAAGTGTGAACAGGACCTTAAGATACTTATGCTTCCAAAAGATCCAAACGATGAGAAGAACGTTATCGTTGAGATACGTGGTGGTGCCGGTGGAGATGAGGCTGCTCTTTTTGCGGCAGACCTTTTCAGAATGTATTCAAAATTTGCTGAGGCAAACCGCTGGAAAGTGGAAGTTATGAGTGCAAGTGAGAATGGAATTGGTGGTTTTAAAGAAATCGTATTTATGGTTATAGGTGCAGGTGCATACTCAAAACTCAAATATGAGAGTGGTGTTCACCGTGTACAGAGAATACCATCTACTGAGTCGGGTGGAAGAATCCATACATCAACAGCTACAGTGGCTATTATGCCTGAAGTTGAGGAAGTTGACGTTCATGTAGATCCTAATGATTGTAAGATTGATGTGTATAGAGCATCAGGAAACGGTGGTCAGTGTGTAAATACAACAGACTCGGCAGTGCGAATCACACATATACCTACAGGAATAGTTGTAACATGTCAGGACGAAAAGTCACAGCTTAAAAACAAAGATAAAGCTATGAAAGTTCTTCGTTCAAGGATTTATGATATGGAACAGGAAAAGGCGAATAGTGAGCAGGCAGCAGAGAGAAGAAGTCAGGTAGGAACAGGTGACCGCTCGGAGAAGATAAGAACATACAACTTCCCACAGGGAAGGGTTACTGACCATAGGATCAAGTATACAAGTCACAGACTTGGTGAGATTCTTGATGGCGATTTAAATGAACTTCTTGAAAATATCATTGCAGCAGACCAGACAGCAAGGCTTGCAAAGATGAATGAGGAGTAAAAATCTAATGATTACAAGTGAGTCAAACGGACAGATAAAGGAACTTATAAAGCTTCAGAAACAGGCAAGAGAGAGAAGAAAGACAAAGAAATTTGTTGCAGAGGGAATAAAAATGGTTCAGGAGGCAATAAATTTTAATAAACTTGACAAAATATATGTTTCTGAATCTGCATTGGAAAAAACATCTAAAAAGCTTGGAAAGAAGATAGATGATATATCTTATGAGGTTGTATCTGATAATGTGTTTAAGCAGATATCAGATACGGTTACGCCTCAGGGGGTACTTGCTGTTGTAAATATGCCCGAATATGATATAAAGGATATTTTATCAGATCAAAAAAGGGCATGGGTGCTTTTGGATGATCTTAGGGATCCTGGAAATCTTGGTACCATAATAAGGACATCAGAGGGAGCAGGAATGTCTGGGGTCATTATGAGCAAGGAGAGTGTTGATCTGTTTAATCCAAAAGTGGTACGTGCTACAATGGGTGCGATATTCCGTGTTCCGTTTTGCTATGTATCTTCTCTTACTGATATTATAGATGAGATAAGGGAGTCAGGATATGAGGTATATGCTACTGCGATGGAGGGCAGTGTGGTGTATGATCATGCTGACTATACAAAAGGTGCGGCATTTATAATAGGAAATGAGGCAAATGGCGTGTCTGATAAAGTATTTGAAAGAGCTTCAACACGTATAAGGATACCTATGGAGGGAAAACTGGAATCGCTCAATGCGGCTGTATCAGCTGCAATAATAATGTATGAGATAGCAAGACAGAAAAGATGAAAGTGACTTTGGTTGACAAAAATAACCATTTGAGATATATTTAGCGCATATATGCACAGAATTTTTGCATAAAATATAGGAGAGGAGAAAAAATATGGAACCGATGTATTGGCTTATTGCTATGGCAGTACTTCTTGTTATTGAAATAATAACAATGGGACTGACTACAATATGGTTTGCAGCAGGAGCACTTGTAGCAGTTATAGCAGCACTTTTACATGCACCACTTGCAGTACAGTTTGTATTATTTGCCGTGGTATCTGTAGTATTGTTTTTCTTTACAAGACCTGTTGCGGAGAAATATTTAAACAACAGCAGAGCAAAGACGAATATAAACAGTATTATCGGAGAAGAGGCAAAGGTGACAGAGGAGATTGACAATTTTAATCAAAAGGGAGCAGTTGTTGTCAAGGGACTTGAATGGACGGCGAGAAGTGCTGATGAGAATGAGATAATACCAGCAGGCTCAAAAGTCCGGGTAAAGGAAGTAAGTGGCGTAAAACTAATTGTTGAAAAACAGATATGGTAGAAGGGAGTAAAAAATGGAATTTTTAATAGTACTAGTGGTTATATTAGCGGTTATACTTTTATCGTGTATAAATGTTGTACCTCAGGCGAGGGCATATGTTATTGAAAGACTTGGAGGATATCAGGGAACATGGGGTGTTGGAATTCACTTTAAAGTTCCGTTTATTGACAGAGTTGCAAGAAAAGTTGACTTAAAAGAGCAGGTTGCTGATTTTCCACCACAGCCGGTTATCACAAAAGATAATGTCACTATGAGAATAGATACTGTTATCTTTTATCAGATAACAGATCCTAAGCTTTACACATATGGTGTAGAAAATCCGATCATGGCGATAGAAAATCTTACAGCTACAACACTTAGAAATGTAATCGGTGAACTTGAACTTGATGAGACACTGACATCAAGAGAGATAATAAATGCAAAGATGCGTTCATCACTCGATACTGCGACAGATCCATGGGGAATCAAGGTAAACAGAGTCGAGCTTAAAAATATCATTCCACCGGCAGCTATTCAGGATGCTATGGAAAAACAGATGAAAGCAGAGCGTGAAAAGCGCGAAGCAATCCTTCGCTCACAGGGAGAGAAAGAATCAGCGATACTTGTAGCAGAAGGAAAGAAACAGTCGGCAATCCTTGATGCGGAAGCAGAAAAGCAGGCTGCTATCCTTAGAGCAGAGGCTAAGAAAGAGGCGACTATCCGTGAAGCAGAAGGTCAGGCACAGGCTATACTTGCAGTACAGCAGGCAAATGCAGACGGAATAAAGATGCTTAACGAGGCAGCAGCTTCTGATAATGTAATTAAATTAAAGAGTCTTGATGCATTTGCAAAGGCAGCAGACGGAAAAGCGACAAAGATTATAATACCATCAGAAATTCAGGGACTTGCAGGGCTTGCAAAATCGATTACTGAGATTACAAAAGAGCAGTAAAAAGCATTTTAACACTATCAAGCAAGTAGCCAAGCGGATTGCGAATATCCGATTGGCTGATTATAGATAAGAGTCTGTCATTGGCAGGCTCTATATACATATTAGTGCAGCATATGATAAGAAAACTATCTTTGCTGTATAGAAAAAGAAATGGAGGACATATCAATGGCTATCAATTTAAAAGGACGTAACTTTCTTACTTTAAAGGATTTCACACCGGAAGAAATACAGTATATGCTCGATCTGTCAGCAGATTTAAAGGCAAAGAAGAAAAACGGAGTATCAATAAAGAATTATACAGACAAAAATATTGCACTTATATTTGAAAAGACAAGCACCCGTACACGATGTTCTTTTGAAGTGGCAGCGCATGATATGGGTATGGGTGTTACATATCTTGATCCATCAGGCTCACAGATAGGAAAAAAAGAGAGTATACCTGATACTGCAAGAGTACTTGGAAGAATGTTTGATGGTATTGAGTATCGTGGATATGGACAGGAAATCGTGGAAGAACTTGCAAAATATGCAGGAGTTCCTGTGTGGAACGGTCTTACAAATGAGTATCACCCTACACAGATGCTTGCTGACTTGCTTACTATAAAAGAGCATTTAGGAAAGATAAAAGGTGTAAAACTTGTATATATGGGAGATGCCCGTTACAATATGGGAAATTCACTTATGATAGCATGTGCAAAGATGGGAATGCATTTTACGGCATGTACGGCAAAAGAGTATTTTCCTGCTCAGGAACTTGTTGAGCAGTGCCAGGAATATGCAAAGGCATCAGGTGGTTCCATCACTCTTACAGAAGATGTTGAAAGTGGAACAAAGGGAGCTGATGTTCTTTATACTGATGTATGGGTATCAATGGGAGAGCCTGATGAGGTATGGGCAGAGAGAATAAAAGTTTTATCACCATATCAGATAAATAAAAAAGTAATGGAAAATGCCGGTAAGGATGCTATCTTTATGCATTGTCTTCCTGCATTCCATGATCTTAAGACAAAGATTGGTAAGGAAGTTTACGAAAAATTTGGAATGAGTGAACTTGAGGTTACAGACGAAGTGTTTGAATCTGAACAGTCAGTAGTATTTGATGAAGCAGAAAATCGTATGCATACTATAAAAGCTGTTATGGTAGCTACGCTTGGAGAGAAATAGTATGAAGAGTGAAATACTACGCATATTGCGCGCAGCAGGCAATGAGTGTGTATCGGGACAGAGTTTATGTGAAGCATTTGGTGTATCAAGACAGGCAGTATGGAAAAATATCACACAGCTAAAAGATAAAGGGTTTGAGATAGAATCCATATCAAATAAGGGATATAAACTTAAGAGTGAACCTGATATAATAAATTCTCCTGCGATAGAGAGTTATTTTCCTAAGGATTGTATATGCAAAAAAGTAGAGACTTTTGAAACAATAGATTCGACAAATACAAAGGCAAAACAGCTTGCGGAAAAAGGAGAGGCTGAAGGTACTCTTATAATATCAGATGAACAGACGGCTGGAAAGGGAAGGCGCGGCAGAAACTGGTGTTCAAAAAAAGGCGCAAATGTATTTATGACACTTCTTATCAGACCAAAGATTGAGCCTAGATATCTTTCTGGAATCACGCTGCTTGCAGCTATGTCTGTGGCCACTGCAATAAAAGAGGTCTGTGAAACAGAGGCAAAGATAAAATGGCCGAATGATATTGTGCTTAATAAAAAGAAGATATGTGGCATACTTACTGAAATGAGTTCTGAGATGAATTATGTTAATTATGCAGTTATCGGAATAGGAATAAATATAAATGATGATGAGATACCGCAGGAAATAAGGCAGAATGCATCATCTATATATCTTGAAACAGGCAGAAAGACAAATAGAAACGAACTTGCTGCAAAAGTTGTAGAAAAGTTTAGTGATTACTATAAAAAATTTCTTGAAACAAAAGATCTGTCGGCGTTTACTGATGAATATAATTCAATGCTCATAAGCATGAATAAAGAAGTGAAGGTACTTTATGGTATGGCTGAGACAGCGAAACCCGAGGATGAAGAAAAAGGAATTGCCAGAGGAATAGACAGGGATGGAGCACTGCTTGTAGAGACAGAAGATGGCATTAAAAGTATAGTATCTGGAGAAGTATCAGTAAGGGGGTTATACGGCTATGTATGATGAGGCAGATATAAACAGTGAAGCTGTGATATTATGTGCGGCAAATGCATATGAGCAAAAATATTATCTGAATGAAAATTTTAGTTCACTTCCGCAGGCTGTAAAAGATGAATTGCAGATTATGTGTGTACTTTATACAGCTGAAATAGGTGGGATTTTTTCATTGCAGTATGATGAAGATGGAAACCTTTATATGAACGTTGTAGCCGAGGAAGATGATTTTTCGTTTGATGAGATAGGAAGTGCATTGAAGATAAAGGCATTGCAGAATGAAAAAAGAGACCTTCTTGAGTCGCTTGAAAAGTATTATAAAGCAGTAATATTACACCAGACGATAGAGTAACAGATTTAGGAATGTGAGGATAGAAGCATGTTATTAGCAGTAGATG
This sequence comes from uncultured Lachnospiraceae bacterium, assembly GCA_934320895.1. GTDB lineage: Bacteria > Bacillota > Clostridia > Lachnospirales > Lachnospiraceae > Butyribacter. The sequence continues at coordinate 74,085 of CAKRFY010000003.1, forward strand.
TTGGAAATACAGATGTGACATTTGGAGTATTTGATGGAGAAAGGCTTGCCGCAAGATTTAGATTTACGGTGCAGGTACCGAGGACCTCGGACGAGTACGGAGAATTATTGTGCAATATATTGGAACAGAAAGGGTATAAACCTGACGATATTACTGAGGTTATAATAGCTTCAGTAGTACCTAAGATGATGTATTCGTTTACAAGTGGAATAATTAAGTATCTTGACTGTCATCCTATAGTAGTAGGTGCAGGAACAAAGACAGGTATAAGAATAGATACTATGAATCCCAAAGAGATAGGCCCAGACAGAATAGTTGATGCAGTAAGTGCATTTGAGTTATATGGTGGTCCTATCATAGTAGTGGATTATGGAACAGCAACAACTTATGACCTTGTGACAGAGGATGGAGCATTTAAGGGTGGGGTTATAAGTCCGGGAATAAGGATATCGGCGAATGCCCTCTGGAATAATACGGCAAATCTCCCTGAGATAGAGATAAAATGTCCGGGAAACATCATTGCTAAGGAAACGATTTCTGCAATGCAGGCGGGACTTTTCTATGGAACTATAGGCCAGACGGAATATATCATAAGAAAGATCAAAGAGGAATCAGGTCTTATGAATGCAAAAGTCATAGCAACAGGAGGACTTGGAAAAGTTGTGTATGAGAATACAGATTCTATAGAGATATATGACGGAGATCTTACACTTAAAGGTTTGCAGCTTATACACAGTAAACAGAAAAAATAGAGAGAAATATGAGTGGATTTTATATTGGAGATGTGAAGATAGATGGCGACCTTGCATTAGGACCTATGGCAGGAGTTACGGATATGCCGTTTCGTACTATATGTAAAGAATTTGGGGCAGACCTGCTTTACACGGAAATGATAAGTGCTAAAGGTATTTATTATAAAAATAAGAATACTGAACCATTATGGAAGATAGATGATATAGAGCATCCGATAGCACTACAGCTTTTTGGATCAGAGCCTGAACTTATGGCAGACATGGCACAGCAGATAGAATCAAGAAATTTTGATATACTTGACATAAATATGGGATGTCCGGTACCAAAAGTAGTAAATAACGGGGAGGGTTCAGCTCTTATGAAAAAACCTGAACTTGCTTCAAAAATAGTAAGAGCCATATCTGACAGGATAAAAAAGCCTGTGACAGTAAAATTCAGAAAAGGTTTTAACGATGATAATATAAATGCTGTTGAATTTGCAAAAATAATGGAGCAAAGTGGTGCCAGTGCTGTAGCTGTGCACGGAAGGACAAGAGAAGAATACTATTCGGGAACAGCTGACTGGGAGATTATAAGAAAAGTAAAACAAGCAGTAAAAATACCTGTTATAGCAAGTGGAGATATATTTACACCTGAGGATGCAGTAAGATGTAAAAATGAGACAGGTTGTGACGGACTTATGATAGCCAGAGGTGCAAGGGGAAATCCGTGGCTTTTTAAACAGATAAAGGAGTATGAAAAATCTGGTGAATGTACTAAAAAACCTTCATTTGAAGAAGTTGCAGCGATGATACTGCGCCACACTAAACTTCAGATAGAGTATAAGGGCGAATATCTTGGAATACGCGAGATGAGAAAACATGTAGGCTGGTATACGGCAGGCTATAAAAATTCGTCTACAATACGAAGAAAAGTCAATGAGGTGGAAAGCTATGAGCAGTTGGAACAGTTGATAGATGGTTGTATGGGAAAATATTAAGATACTTACAGATGGAAATTTATACAAGTTATTTGGCAAAATATCAATGATACAATACACTAGAATGAATGGAGATAAACATGGAAGAACTTATTCAGAAGATTGAGAGATTAAAAAAAGAAAATGATTTTGTTATACTGGCACATTACTATGTAGATGGTGCGGTTCAGGATATAGCAGATTATGTTGGAGACTCATTTTATCTTAGTAAAGTTGCAACGAAAGTTGAGGCAAAAAACATATTATTTGCAGGAGTGTCATTTATGGGAGAGAGTGCAAAACTTCTAAATCCTGAAAAACATGTATATATGGCGGATGTAACAGCAGACTGTCCTATGGCTCATATGGTAACAGTTGACCGTATAAAGGAAGTAAGAGAGCAGTATGATGATATTGCTGTAGTCTGTTATGTAAATTCGACAGCAGAGATAAAAGCAGTATCGGATGTGTGTGTAACATCATCAAATGCAATAAAAGTAGTTAAAAATATAAAAAACAAGAGAATATTCTTTGTACCAGATAACAATCTTGGAAGATATGTTGCAAAACAGTTACCTGAAAAAGAATTTATATTTAATGACGGCTTTTGTCATGTACATAAGAGTATTGATCCAAAGCTTGTTGCACAGGCAAAAGAGCATCATCCTGATGCACTTGTACTTGCGCATCCTGAATGTACAGAGGATGTGCTTGAACTTGCTGATTATATAGGCAGCACAGCAGGAATACTTGATTATGCGACAGAAAGTGATTGCAAAAAATTTATTATCTGTACAGAGATGGGAATATTCTTTAAACTCAGCAAACAGAATCCTGACAAGAAATTTTATTCAGTAGGACATAGACAGTTTTGTCCTAATATGAAAAAAGTCAGCATTGAGAAGGTGGCGGCAGTTATGGAACAGCCGACAGAGGAGGTACTTCTTCCTGATGATATCATGAATGAGGCATGTAAACCTCTTCAGAGGATGCTTGAACTTGCAAAATAAGGGTGAAAAAGACGAAAATATTTGAAAAAATAATGATAAAAATTGTTAATAATATGTTCAAAAAAACCGATATTATTATTGGATAGCAAAAAGGTAAATTACTTACTCATGCGGTAAACATGCAGATATATTTTCGGATTTAAAGAAGTGGCCGTACACACATCTGAGAGTCAGAAAATATTGAAACATGATTTGCTATATCTGTGTATATTATATACCGGGCCGTACACCGAAGATTATGATATACACAAAAAAAATAGCACCAATCATTTTTAATGACTGGTGCTATTTTTTGTATATAAAGATTAAAAATAATTTATATCTTGAAGTTAGAAGTTTTAGTTATTCAGCTTTCTTGCTTGTAGTCTGTGCAGCTTCTTTATCCTTCTTAAGTTTATAATTTATACCAAGTCCCATACCTGTTACCGCATAGAATACAGGAGCAATCGCGAGACATGAATCATTTGTGAGTGCAATGATAAGATAGCCGATAACAGCCACGAAAATACTGACACCAATCTTAGGCATATAACCATCGAAATCATGTTTCCAGTATAACTTTAAACTGCTTACGAGATACCATATAAAAAATACAAGCCATGCAATGAGCGAGATCACACCGGTCTGTACACCAATCTGTAAAAACATGCAGTGAGGTTTCGTTATGATCTCATTTGAATGCCCCGAATTGTAAAGACCTACAACATCATTATTTGGAAATGCGATGATAAAAGTATCAGGACCTGAACCAAGGAAGAAATACTTCTTTAAAAGAGGAAGTGTTCTTGCCCAGATATAACCACGCATATTAGCAAAATGGAAGTGGTTTTCAAGGAATGAAAGCGATTTTGTCTGCTTTGTAAACTTCATGATAGCACCATTTGTCATTCCATAGTAACTGTTATCGTTTTCATTCATTATATTAGTAAAATACCATTGCTTGCCATCGATAGTAAACTGAAATCCATTAAATGTATCTGAGCGAACAGAGGTAAATGAAAATGGAAATCTCTCATCATTTACAACATATGCTGAGTTATCTGCGTTAAGAGAATAAGAAATAGTTTTGCCAGATTTGTCAGCCAGTTTAAACTGATCATTTCCGTTTGAATCCTGTGAGCATTTGATAACAAGAGTATTATTGTTGTAAACGATTGAAACATTATCTTTGTTTGTTGTAATCTCACTAAGTGGATGATATTCGGCGTCAGTATTAAACATTGTTTTTAATCGATTGATAAGAATACCCTGATTTGAAATATTGATACCAATAAATGCAACTACAAATAGTACGATCGCAATAAGCACTATTTTAATATTTTTTATAAATACTTTTCTCATGCAAAGAAGCATAACTAATAGAGAAAAGATGATCGCAAGAATACCGGCGCGTGACTGTGACGCAAAAAGTATAACCATAAGAGATACTATAAGGAAAGCACAGCCGAGTTTTGCCCATATTTTTTTGACAGCAAAAATAAGCCCTACAAGGATGGGAACGATAAGGCATACATAAAAACCGACATAGTTGGGGTTGTATAAGGAAAGATATGTACGGCCTTCTTCAAAATTGAATTTTAAAGGTCCACCCGTATAATTAGAAGGGGTCATCAATTTTTGACCTAATGATGTTCTGAAAAAGTCGTGCTTAAATGCCTGGCTAAGTCCAAGTGCGGTCATAAGTGATATTCCTGCAACAAACCACGGCATAATACGTTTTACGGCTGCTTCGGAACGCATGATGAAGAAACAATAGTATGCGGTTAGACAATATCCCATAAGCACCCATACGGATTCAAACTGTTCATATGAGCCTGAAAAACAAAATGACCTGTATTTTGATACAAGAGCTGATATAAATGTAATACCGCCATAAATAGCAAGAGGTATAAGCTGCTTAGTCCATACAGCTTTCTGTTCATCAGAAAATATGATATAGATGAGACAAAAGATAATACATACGCACGCAACAATAAACCATACAAGTTTTGTATGAAGGAAAAAATCCAGTGTCTGGGCCGGACCAATAAACCATTCAAACTTGTTAAGTTTAGTATCATATTTGTACATATGGGTGATAAGTGGAATCACACTGAGTATAACGATAATTGGAAGTAAGAGTCCCAAAGGATATTTTTGCTCAGCAGATGCCTGATTTTTTTTAGCATTTTGAGATGCCATGATAATCCTCCTGATAATAGATTTGTTACTGTATAAAGAAGTAACATAAGATTGATGTTAAACAAAGTAATTTATCTATAATATAGAAGAAAACCGTTTAAACATACAGATATAATTATACATACATTTTGAAAAGAAACAACAGTAAAGTTGACATTAAATAGAGATATTAGTAGAATAGAAACTATGTGCATTTATTATTATTGGATAAGGTTGCACTAGATAAAATGCCGAAGACTTCAAAAGAGAGTATATATTAGAAAGAACGAGGTAAAGATAAAAAATGAAAAATTATGACCCGTATAAAAAGACGATATTATTTTTTGCATCGCTCATAAATATAGCATTGATGGCATTGGTCTTTTCATATTCATGGTACCATTATTATGCAGGAACCATGTTTGTGACAACATTTTACAGAAGAGGACATTATGCGATCATAGGTTTATATGCAATGATATTGTTCTTTTTTTCGACAATGTATGGAAGTATGAAGATAGGACAATACAGACGGTTAGAAGTTATGTTGTCGCAGTACTTAAGTCTTTTTTTGTCAAATGTGCTGATGTATTTTGTTATATGTCTTCTTGCATTTGGAATTGTAAATCCGTTGGATCTGATAGTTACTATGGCAGTAGAAATGGTTGTATCCACGATATGGAATTTCATTATTATACATTTCTATAACAGAATATTTCAGCCGTGGAAAATACTTCTTATATATGGAGAAAGACCAGCAGCAGATCTTGTATATAAAGTTGAAGCAAGAAGAGATAAATATGCGATATATGATGCTGTAAATATAGATGAAGGGATTGAAAAAATAGCAGAAAAAATGAAGAGATTTCAGGCTGTTATAATAGGTGACATATCGGCTGAAAAGAGAAATGACATGCTTAAATACTGCTATGCAAATAAGGTAAGAGCATATGTAATACCAAAGATTTCAGATATAATACTTATGGGAGCTGACCGTATTCATGTATTTGATACACCGTTTCTTCTATCGAAAGGTTACACATTGAGTTTTGACCAGAGATTGTTTAAAAGAATTTTAGACCTTGTTATAGCGATACCGATGTTTGTTATAGCATTGCCATTTATGCTGATTACAGCTATGGCTATTAAACTGTACGATGGTGGACCTGTATTTTACAAGCAGGTAAGGTGTACAAAATATGAGCGTAAATTTAATATCTACAAATTCAGAAGCATGGTAGTCGATGCTGAGAGTGATGGAGTGGCAAAGCTTGCAAAAGAAAATGATGACAGGATAACACCGGTAGGCAGATTTATAAGAGCAACGCGTATTGATGAATTGCCACAATTGTTTAATATAATAAAAGGGGATATGTCATTTGTAGGCCCAAGGCCTGAAAGACCTGAGATAATGAAGCAGTATTGTGAGGAAATGCCTGAGTTTTTATTTAGAACAAGAGTTAAGGCTGGGCTTACAGGATATGCACAAGTATATGGTAAGTACAATACTACACCGTATGATAAATTAAAACTTGATCTGTTTTATATTGAAAATTATTCATTGTGGACAGATATAAAGCTTATACTTATGACTGTTAAGACTGTGCTCAAAAAGGATGCGACAGAGGGTGTGGCATCGGATCAGACGACAGCTGAGAAAAATGAGGATAAGTCTAAGGAGTCGGTTGAAAAGATAGTTAAAGAGATTGTGAAGAACAACCAGTAGATAGGATGAAATGAGGGGAGTTATGCAACAGAACCGTAATACTAAAAAGTTAAAAAAGGTGCTGATAGTTACAAGAGTGAGTGGATTTGTGCCACAATTTGAGATGAACAATGTGAAAATACTTCAGGAAATGGGATATGAAGTACATTATGCTGCAAATTTTAATACAATTGTATATGGTGAGGATAACAAAAGGCTTGATGGAACAGGTATTATATGTCACCAAATAGATTTTGAGCGTTCACCATTTTCAAAAAATGTAAAAATCGCATATAAACAGATTGAAGAGTTGATGTTTAATGGGGAATATGATCTTATACATTGTCATATGCCTATGAGTGGTGTCATAGCGAGGGTTGCAGCTCAAAAAGTAAGAAAAAAAACTGGAAGAAAAGTACCTGTTATATATACTGCACATGGGTTACATTTTTATAATGGAGCACCGATAAAAAATTGGATATATTATCCTATAGAAAGATATTTGGCAAGATATACAGATTGTTTGATACTTATAAATAAAGAGGACTATAAAAGAGCAGGTAGATTTCCAGTGCGTGGAAAAGTTGAGCATACTATGGGCATAGGAATGAAACTGTCAAAATATGAAAAATACAGTGGAAAAATAAAAGGGAAATGTGAAAGAAATATATATAAAAGGTTTGGAATTATTAAAGATGACAATATAATCGTTAGTGTAGGAGAATTAAGTAAGAGGAAAAACCACATGTGTGTAATAGAAGCGATGGCTCAGCTTAAAGATCTGAACATATCGTACATTATATGTGGAACTGGAGCAATGGAAAGTGAGTTGAAACAGAAAGTAAAGGAACTTGGAGTTGAAAAACAAGTTATTTTTGCGGGATATGTAAACGATGTGCCAGATGTACTTTCAGAATGTGATTGTTTTGTGTTTCCATCTTTTCAAGAGGGGCTTCCTGTAGCTGTTATGGAGGCAATGGCTGTAGGACTTCCAGTTATAGCATCGGAAATAAGAGGGATAACAGATCTGATAGAGCATGCAAAGGGAGGTTATCTTGTACATGGCTTTGAACCAGTTGATTATGCAGTGAAAATAAGAAGGATGTTTACGGAAAAGTATGGAAAAAGTGCTGTGCCAAGAGAACAGCGCAGACAACAGATGGGAGAGTTTAACAGGGAGAAAGTAAAAGAATTTGATATTGGGATAGTAGAGAGAAAGATGCGACAGATATATGAAGAATTTGATGGAACTGTCGTATAGTTATAGTATGTATGTGGGATGAAAAAATAGCAGATAGAAAATGTGGAGGCAAGCGGATTGGAAACTAAAATCATACAGATATTAATGTCTACATACAATGGTGAAGAATATTTGAGAGAGCAGATAGAAAGTATTATACAGCAGGATTGTGAAGAAAAGACAGGGACAAAAATAAAACTTTTTATAAGAGATGATGGATCAAAAGATAGAACACAAATGATAATTAAAGAGTATGTTGCTAAATACCCTGAAACTATACAATGGTATCAGGGAAAAAATATCGGAGTGATAAAAAGTTTTTTTGAACTGATAGAAAAATCAGATGATAATGCGACATACTATGCATTTGCAGATCAGGATGATTATTGGCATAAAGATAAGCTTAGTGCAGGTATAAAACATATTGATAAAATGTCAGAAGAAAGGGACACAAAGAAAAACATACCGTTGCTTTATTGTTGCAGTCCATTGCTGGTAGATGAAGAACTAAAAGAACTTAACAACGAAATGACGAGAAAGGCAAAGAAACCTGCTTTTGAAAATGCCGTGGTGGAAAACATAGTGACAGGCTGCACTATTGTTATGAATAAAACGCTTAGAAATATGGTTAAGGCATATCAGCCAGATTTTACGGTAATGCATGATTGGTGGTTCTATCTTCTTGCGAGCTGTTATGGAAAAGTTTATTATGATATAGAGCAGCATATAAGTTACAGGCAGCATGGGACAAATACGGTAGGATATAACACAAGTAAAATAAAAGAGTTAAGGGACAGGTTAAAAAGATTTAAAGGAAACAGACAAAATATCACAAAACAGCTTTCCGAACTAATAAGTATACACAAGCTGTATGTTAAAAAAAATCCTAAAAGTAGTATATTACGGAGTAAAGAGGTTAAACGAAAAATGGATATAGCTATAGGACTTGTAAAGTACAGCAGTAAATTGAGGTATCTGCCTGAGAGAGTGAGAATTCTTAGAAAAAGTGGGATATTCCGTCAGAGAAAAGTTGATAACATAATATTTAAATTGATACTTTTATCGGGAAGTTATTAGGAGAAAGAAGATGGGAAAGGCAGATAAAGTTATTGGGTATTTAAAAGATTATGGTTTTAGAAATACTATAAAAAAGCTGTATTATAGATTTGATGTGAAATATGTGAAAGGTAAAAAATACTATCCGATTACTATTCCGGAAAAACAGAGAAAATATGAAATGGCATATAGACCTGAAAAAGCTGTGAAAATAAGCATAATAGTACCAGTATATAATACACAGCGGGATTTTTTTGTACAAATGATGGAATCAGTGATAGAACAGACATATGCAGATTGGGAATTATGTCTGGCAGATGCAAGTGATAAGGAGCATATTTATATAGAAGAAATTTCCAATGAATATATGAAAAATGACAGTAGGATAAAATATAAAAAACTTCAGTCAAATAATGGAATATCAGAAAATTCAAATAGTGCAGTAAAAATGGCACATGGTGATTATATTATGCTTCTTGATCATGATGATATGCTTCATCCATCAGCGTTATATAGTGTAGCAAGGACGATTGATTTAGAAGGGGCAGAGTTTATTTATAGTGATGAACTGTCATTTGATAAAACACCTGACAGAATACAGAGTATAAATCTTAAGCCTGACTTTTCATGGGAGATGATAAGATACAATAATTTTATATGCCATCTCACCACATTTAAAAGGGAGTTATTTGAAGAAGTAGGCGGATTTGATAAAGGTGTTGATGGCGCACAAGATTATGATATTTTTTTAAAAATACTTGAGAAAACTGATAAAGTATCTCATATACAGAGTGTATTATATTATTGGAGAATACATGCTGTATCATCTGCATCAGGAAACGAGGCTAAACCATATATAATAAAAGCTGGTAAAGAGGCACTGAGTGGTCATCTTAAGAGAAAAAGAATAGGGTATGATAGTATATTATCTGAATTTGGACATGGACCGTTTTATCATATAATATATAAAGTTGATAAAAATAGGAAAGTGATCGTAGTTGCCCAGGATGAAAAAACGAAAATAGAATTGTTAAACGAGGTGTCTGGTATTTCTAAAAACAAGAAATATAATATAAGTATAGTAGATACATCGGAATTAGAAAAAATTAAAAACAATGAAAATATGTTTTCTGAAATTTTAAAACACGATATAGTAATCATGGCAAGAAAGGGGTTTAAAGTTAAAAATCTGCTCGATGATAGACAAGGGACGCTGCTTGATGAACTAACAGGCTGTCTTGAACCGGATGAAAATAAGGCAGTGTCAAATACAATGGTCGATTACAAGGGTAGATATCTAAACGCTGGATGGTGCTATGATCAGGCATGTGGTGAAAAGATAAGACCTTTGTACAGAGGAGTTTCAATAAAAGATCCAGGGTATATGAACAGACTGCATTTCAGGCAGACAGTATCACTTTTAGATGGAAGTATGCTTGCGGTAAAAACTGATATATTTAAAAAGTGGCTTGACACAAAGATTGATTTTACAGATATAAATAGCATATTTAGTCGTCAGAGTTGGTTTGAAATATGTATGAATGTAAAAACTGAACATGCTAATTGTATTGTAACGCCATATTATCCGGCAATTGCTGACAAAAGGAAACAAAGACAATTAGATAAATGTAAAGTAGATTTTAGAATAAAGGATAGAGATATTTATTTAAATAAAAATATGGAAGTTTTCGGTAAAAACTATTTTTTATGGTAAAAAAACATTGTATATATAGTTGAAAAATAAATTAAAATTCGGTAAAATAATAATTTATGTATTATGTGAGAAAGTCAGTTTGTTGGAGGAGGTTATATTTTGAGTGATTTAAAAGCGAAATTCAGGTACATTTTGTGTTCTAATAGTTTTACAAATTCAATGCTCAAAATATATTTTGGAATTAAAAAAGAGGGAGTATCACATATAAGAGAAGTATTAAAAAATGAACATTATAATAGAAAATACAGAAAACCATGGAGTGTCACGAAAAAAGAAATCTTAAGACAGAGACATTTATGTGAGGATGATAAAACTAAAGTGTTAGTTGGCATAGAGTGTGTGGACAGCTCATATGAAAAGATATGTTCAAGTATCGTAGCTATTGCTGAGCAGAGTGTTTATGGTAAATGTGAGGTAATATGCATAAAGTTATCTGAAAATTATAAAAGAAGGCTTGAGAATGATTTGGATAGTATATCTGCTGTAAAAGTAAGTTATGCAGATAAGCATGAAAATGTAAAAGATTTTCTTCAAAATAAAAAATTTGATTATTATGGGGAAATCAAGGCGGGGGATGTATTACATCCGTATACAGTATTTTTTTTATTAAAAGAATATAGGGACAATGGACTTAAAAAGTTATTTTATTATGATGAATGGCGGTTTGAAGAAAGTGTAAAAAAAGCATATAGTCATGATTACAAAAGCGATTTTTCCGTTATATCATTGTATTCAAAAAATTATATTGGAAAGTTTTTCTTTACATATGTAGGATTGTATACCGAAATTAATGGTTTTGATGAAAGCAAAAAAAACGTATGTTATTATGATTATCTTTTAAGATTTATAGAAGAGGAAAAGAAAAGTTTTATTGATGAATATAAGCAATATGATAAGAAGAAATTTATCGGATATATTAAGAGTCAGATATGTCATATAACTGAACCGATGTATTATAAGCAATGCAGCCGTAGTTCATTGGAAGATGATACAAAGAGGTTTGAAAACGAACTAGATGAAATTGGAGTTTTAAAAGAACATTTTAATAGATGTGATGTAAAAGCTGATATAAGGTATGATGAAGAAAAACATATGAGGCATATTTGTTTTCCAGTGGAGAAAGGTGCAAAGGTTTCAATAGTCATTCCAAATAAAGAACATAAAATAGATTTGAAAAGGTGCATAGATTCTATTTTACAAAGGACATGCTATCCGGATTATGAGATAATAGTTGTCGAAAATGGCAGTACATCAGATGAAATAGAAAGCTATTATAATGAAATATCAAAAATAGAAAATATAAAAGTGTGCAGATGGAATAAGGGATTTAATTATTCTGCAATAAATAATTATGGTGTGGGATATGCGTCAGGCGAATATATAGTTTTATTAAATAATGATATAGAAATAATATCAGAAAACTGGATTGAAGAAATGCTTATGTATGCACAGATGCAGAATGTTGGCGTAGTAGGATGTATGCTATATTATCCTGATGATACCATTCAGCATGCAGGAGTTATACTTGGAATTGGTGGGGTGGCAGGTCATTCGCACAAGCACGTTAAGGCTTTTGAAGAAGGATATAATAAAAGACTAATGTATGTTCAGGAATTAAGTGCTGTTACGGCGGCATGCATGATGACGAAAAAGAGCATATACGAGGATATTGGTGGTCTGGATGAAAAATTTGAGGTTGCATTTAATGATATTGATTATTGTATGAGAATAAGAAAAGTTGGATTTGAAGTTATATTCACACCATATGCAAAGATGTACCATTATGAGTCTGTGAGCAGAGGATATGAGACTACTGAAGCTAAAGAAAAAAGATTTCGTGGTGAAACTGAACGTTTTTTGGGTAAATGGGGAACAGAGATTAAAAATGGGGATGAATTTTATAACCCACATCTGACATTAAAATATGAAAATTTTGAATTAAAATAAAAATGGAGATTAATATCTTATGAAACAAAGAAAAAAAATGCCAGCAGCAGTGTGTATGCTTAGGGAAAGTTTTGAGAGTAAGAGTATGATTTTCAATCTTGCAAAAAACGATTTTAAGACAAAATATGCTGGTTCATATCTTGGAATAATATGGGCATTTGTTCAGCCTGTTATAACTATATTATTGTATTGGTTTGTATTTCAAGTTGGGTTCAGAAGTCGTCCACTTGGAGACTATCCATTTGTTTTATGGCTTACTGCGGGGCTGGTGCCATGGTTTTTCTTTAGTGATGCATGGAATGGCGCAACAAATAGCCTTTTGGAATATAGTTTTCTTGTAAAGAAAGTAGTATTTAATATTGGCATATTGCCTGTTATAAAAATATTTTCAGCATTTTTTGTAAATATTTTTTTTACGATATTTATGGTACTTTTATTTATGTTTAATGGCTATATGCCGACAGTGCATACATTACAGTTGTTATATAGTCTTTTATGCATTATCGCGTTGTGCTGGGCCATGTCATATTTCACATCATCAATAATAGTATTTATAAGGGATCTGGGGCATTTGCTTGGAATAGTTCTGCAGATCCTTATGTGGATGACACCTATAATGTGGGATATCGGAATGGTTCAGCAGAGCTATCCATGGCTTGCGTCAGTTTTAAAAATCAATCCGGTATTTTATATTGTACAAAGTTACAGAGATGCTATGTTTTCGGGAAAGTGGTTTTGGGAAAGACCAGTCTGGTCATTGTATTTTTGGATATTAGTATTAGTGATTTTTATGATCGGAGCACATGTTTTTCAGAGACTCAGACCTCATTTTGCGGATGTTTTATAATGGATGATAGTGTTATGAGCAAGTAGCAGAGCGGATTGCGAATATTCGCTTGACAAAGGTTTTTAGCAGAGGAATTACAGGTGACAGAAAGGAACTTTACGGATGGAAAAGGGTTCGATAGAAGTAAGAAATTTGTCAAAAGTGTATCATTTATATAACAGGTCAAGTGACAGGATACGCGAAACATTTAGTATAAAGAAGAAAAAGTATTCCAGAGATCATTATGCATTGAAAAATATAAATCTGAGTATAAGCCACGGGGAATCTGTTGGAATTGTTGGAACAAATGGCTCCGGTAAATCTACATTATTAAAATTGATTACGGGTGTTGTCTCACCTACTGAAGGTCAGATAAACACAGGTGGAAAGATTGCTGCACTTCTTGAACTTGGAGCGGGATTTAATCCAGAATATACTGGCATAGAAAACATATATCTCAATGGCACAATGATGGGATATACAGAAGAAGAAATGAAGAAAAGAGTTCCTGATATTGTAAAATTTGCGGATATAGGTGATTTTATGGAGCAGCCTGTGAAATCATATTCAAGTGGAATGTTTGCAAGACTTGCATTTGCTGTGTCGATAAATGTTGAACCAGATATTCTTATTGTTGATGAGGCATTGTCAGTGGGGGATACAAGATTTCAGGTTAAATGTATAGATAAAATGAGGGAACTTCAGGAAAAGGGAACGACCATTTTATTTGTAACACATGCAATAGAGCAGATAAAAAGATTCTGTACAAGAGCAATCTGGATAAAAAATGGTGAACTTATAGAAGACGGAGAAGCAAGTCAGATTGTCGATATTTATGATAACTATATGAAATATGGTGATAGAAAGATTGAGAAAGTAAATAATGAAACTGAATTTATGCTTCCTGAAAGTTCTGAATTTCTTGCGGTTATACAGAAAGTATCAATAAATAAAAATATGTTTAAATCATTTGAAAAGCTTGAAGTTGAGGTGACATATGATGTTTATGATGAAAATATGGAGGATCTTCAAGTAGGAGTAGCATTTTACAGTCTTGACAGGAAGATTTATGTATTTGGACCGAATACAAATTTGGATAAAGTTTCTGTGCCACAGAAACAAGGTAGACATGTTGTGAAATATACGATTCCAGAGCTAACACTCATAAGCGGGGATTATACTGTTGATGTTGGAATATTTAATAGTGGTGGTATAGTAAACCTTGATTATAAGAATAATTGTGAAAAGTTTTCAGTTGCAAATGAGTATTTCTCAGAAGGTATGTTTTATCTTAAACATCAATGGAAGATGGAAAAATAATTTTGCATGCAAATAATAAATAGGTATATAAGAGGAAAAATATAAAATGGGATTATTAAAAAAGATAAATACAGCAATCAGGATAATAAATGATGAAGGTTTATGTGTGATGCTGTATAAGCTGAAAGCTAAATTTGGAATCGGTCAGGCAGGAGAAAGTGCAGAGTATTCAAGTGATAATGAGAAGAGATATCAGGATTGGATGAAAAATAACGAGAAAATGACAGAATATCCTGATGGAAGTGAATTTTCCTACAGACCTCTTATCTCAGTAGTAGTTCCAGTTTATAATGTATCGGAACATATGCTAAAGGAATGTATAATGTCAGTTATATCCCAGTCATATGAAAATTGGGAATTATGCCTTGCAGATGATGCGTCTACAATGCCTGAAGTGAAAAAATGTCTTAAAAAATTTGAGGAAAATGATAGGATAAAAATTAAATATAGGGAAAAAAACGGTCATATTTCAAGATGTACAAATACTGCAATAGAGATGGCAGAGGGTGAGTACATTGCATTTATGGATTGTGATGATGTATTGGCTAAAAATGCTTTATATGAGGTTGTTAAACTTTTAAATGAGAATAAAAGTTTTGATTTTATATATAGCGATGAAGATAAGTTGTCGGAAGATGGCAGATATAGGCATCAACCACATTTTAAGCCAGATTGGTCTCCTGATACGATGATGTCACTTATGTATACATGTCATCTGGGAGTATATAGAAAAAAGATCGGGGATGAACTTGGATGGCTGAGAACAGGATTTGAGGGTGCACAGGATTATGACTTTACGCTGAGATTTACAGAAAAAACAGATAATATAGGTCATATTCCAAAAATACTTTATCACTGGAGAGAAAGAAAAGAATCAACAGCAATAAATCCTGAAGCTAAGGGATATATTGTTGAAGCTACAAGAAAAGCAAAGACAGAGGCTTTGTTAAGACGTGGATATGAAGCTGAACTTGAATGGGTTGACAATATATATCAGTTCAGAGTAAATTACAAACCTGTTGGAAACCCAAAGATAAGTGTGATAATACCATCCAAAGATAATTTTGAGGTATATAAAAGATGTATTGATACATTAACTGAGAAAACATTATATAAAAATTATGAGATAATTACAGTTGATAATGGAAGTAATGAATCAAATAAATATAAATATGAGCAGTATATAAAGGAAAAAGGGCATACATATATTTATGAACCTATGGAATTTAATTTTTCAAGAATGTGCAATTTAGGTGTACAAAATTCAACAGGAGAGCTGATATTACTGTTAAATGATGACATGGAGATAATAAATGGTATGTGGATGGAACGTATGGCAGGTCATGCATTACTTCCATATATAGGAGCAGTTGGTGCAAAGCTTTTATATCCTGATAGCACACTTATACAGCATACTGGAGTGTTTAGTTTTGACAGCGGTCCAAGCCATGCATTGTGCAGATATGATGATAATATAATATTTAATTTTTGCAGAAATAAGATTGAATATAATTATAGTGCAGTTACGGCGGCATGTCTTATGGTTGCAAGGAAGAAGTATATTGAAGTTGGTGGACTAGATGAGAGCTTTGCGGTTGCTTATAATGATGTGAAATTTTGTTTTGATCTTCTCGAAAAAGGGTACTATAATGTTGTGCGCACAGATGCAGTTCTTTACCATCATGAGTCGCTTAGCAGAGGAAGTGATGTTCTAGATAAGGCAAAATATGAAAGATTGGTAAAAGAACGTCACAAGCTTTATGATTCACATCCTTCTCTTGAGGGAAAAGATCCATTTTATAATCCAAATCTTACTATGAGAAGAGGAGATTGTACTGTAGAGGGAAAAGTGGAATATGCAGAAAGTGATAGTAAAAAATCTTATGTACATGATATGAGTGTATTTGACATAAAAAAAGACAACTGTATTAAAGCTGAAATAGAAAATCTTATAGTCACTAATGTACATATAGTTATAGGTGGATGGTGTGCTATTGAGGGTTCAAAGCACAATAACAGTTCAAAGACAAAGTTATATCTTGTTGGCGATGATAAAGCATATTATTATAAAACAGAAAAGGTTTACAGAGAACATATGAATGAACTTACTGGAATAGCTGGGCGGGTTAATCTATGTAATTTTAAAACATATATTGATGCCTCTTTGTTGCCAGAAGGGGATTATAAAATTATTTTGTGTAAAGAAGGAAAAATGTGTGATACGGGCAGAGTGGTTGAAAAGTTAGGAGAAAGGTGTGAATATGACGGTTAGTAACAATAATAATGAAAAACGAGCATGCGGGATTGTAACTTTGATTATACTTATAGTATGCGGCTTGATATTTTTTAATTCATTATATTTGGGTGGCTATAAAACAGCTTTGTATAATGTAGACTCTGGAGTGATTACAGAAGTATCGGGCTATGATCAGAATGGCAGTTCATTTAGTGTAAATAATAGTGCAGAAGGTTATATAAAGCTTATAAATCCAGCATCAACAGTTAGGGAAATAGTATTATCATTTCAGAATATACCCGATAATGATATAGACATAAATATAAATTATAATGATGATACAAAAGATAGAGTTATTAGATGGAAAAAAGGTAGCAGGTATTTTAAGATACCGGTAAAGGGTGAGAATACAGGTATCACAGTTAAGATACCGTGTGATTTTGTATTGGATAATATCTGTTATGCAGATAAAAATAGTGATCAGACTTTGATAAAAAAAATAATATTTTTTATTGTGGTTAGCATTGTTATGTTATGGTTTATTTTGATGCTATCGCAGCATTATTGTTTGTTATATTCGGATATAGAAAAGAAAATTAAGGAAAGTTTTAAATATAAAGATAATGAGAAGAAAAAATTAAGTTTACTTATAAAATTGTGTTGCGTTATTTTAGTGACTTTATTATTATCGGTGACTATCATAAAAGTGATATCTATATTTGGAAAATGTCGCTTTAATTGGAAAACAGTCATGTTAGCTGTATGTGTTTTGACTTTAGTAGATATTCTTGCTTTTGCAAGAAAACTTATAGTGAATAGGATTGAGATAGTAGGATTTCTAATTGTTTTAGTAATAGGTATTATGTTTTCAGTTTTAGAACCAGCATCACCAGGTGTTTCATGGGATGATGAAACTCACTATAACAGAGCTGTTAATCTTTCACATAAGTTTGATAAAAAAATTTCAGTTTCTGATCAGATATTATTGAATAAATTTGCATCAGTTGCATTGGATAAAGCTTTTTATGATCAGAAAGAACAGAGAGCATATATGGAATATTTGAATATGCTTGAAAATGGAAAATATTATATTGATGCACCGGGAGTAAGTTTAGATTTAGTAAGTGTTTCTTATATACCGTCAGCTGTAGGGATGATGATTGGAAGGGGAATAGGACTTCCATTTTCAGTAACATATATGCTTGGGAAGTTTGCAAATACACTGTTATTTGCCGTTTTGGTTTATTTTTCTATGAAAAAATTAAGAGACGGAAAAATAGTAATTTTATTAATAGCATTGATTCCAACTAATATATATCTGGCTGCAAATTATTCATATGATACTTGGCTTACAGGATGGGCAATGCTTGGACTTAGCACATTCTTTGGGGAATTGCAGCAAAAAGAAAACAAAATAGAACTAAAAACGGTATTGCTGATATATATTTCTATGTTTTTAGCTGTATTACCCAAAATGGTATATTTTCCGTTGATATTTATATGTTTTTTTATGCCACAGGTTAAATTTAAATCTAAGGTTGATTACTGGAAGTATAAACTTGGAATAATAATGATATGCTTACTTCCATTTATTATCGTGTATATGCAGAATATTGCTGTTAAAACAGATGTTGCAGATACTCGTGGAGGTGGAGAAGTAAGTTCAACTTCACAGTTAGATTTTATAAGAGGGAATATAAAAAGATTTTTGCTGATACTTGCTAACTTTTTGAGGACATACCTTAATCCTTTTATTGAGGGAAATGAATATATTAATCAATTATCTTATAATGGCTATATACCTTTGGGGAAAAGTCTTACGATTATTATAATTATTGGTGCATGTGTAAGCAGAAATGAAAAAAGTGAAAAAATTTTTCCTTGGTGGTTTAAACTTGGAACACTTGCAGTATATGCAGGGATTGGTGCTATGGCAGCAATTTCGATGTATGTTATGTTTACACCAGTTGGTTCTGATGTGATAAACGGATGTCAGGGAAGATATATAATACCGGCATTATTTCCAGTATTATATGTTTTGTCAAGATTCGATGGAAAAACAATTGTTAAAAATCATATTGGCGAGGCAAATATAAATTCTATTTTGATAGCATTGTTGTCGTTGGCAGGAATTTATGGAATATGGCTTGGTTGTGTAAGCTTGTATTAGGAGCAAAAAAGAAAAATGAAACATACATTTGTAATATGTGCATATAAAGAAAGTGCATTTTTAGAAGAGTGCATTGTGTCACTAAAAAATCAGACTATAAAGTCAGAAATTTTTATATCGACTTCTACACCAAATAAATATATAGAAGATATTGCTAGAAAATATGGTCTTGAAGTCTTTATAAACTATGGTCAGAAGGGGATTACTCAAGATTGGAACTTTGGACTTTCAAAGGTTAGAACAAAGTATGCAACAGTGGCGCATCAGGATGATATATATGAGCCTGATTATGCTAAAAAAATTATAAAGAAGCTGGAAAGACATAATGATTCAATTATTGCATTTACAGACTATAATGAACTGAGAAACGGCAAAAAGGTACATGACACAACAATGTTAAAAATTAAGCGTATTATGTTAATGCCACTTAGGATAAAAATGTTTTGGAAGAGCAGGTTTGTAAGGCGCAGGATATTGTCAATGGGGGATCCAATCTGTTGTCCGGCGGTGACATTCAATCTTTATAATATTCAAAGACCAATTTTTTCTGATGGTTTCAGAAGTTGTGAGGACTGGGAGGCATGGGAAAAATTATCAAGATCAAAAGGTAAATTTATTTATATAAATGAACCGTTAATGTGTCATAGGATACATGAGGAATCAGCGACGACAGAGATAATACATGATAATGCGAGGGTACAGGAAAATTTTATTATGTATTGTAAATTCTGGCCAAAGCCGATTGCAAAGTTTATTAATCATTTTTATACTAAATCAGAGAAGTCAAATGAGGTATGATGATTATGTCAGATAAGATATGGAACTGAGGTATAGTACAATGAAAAAACTCGTAATCATTCCTGCTTTTAATGAAGAGGGAAATTTAGAGAAAACAATAAATGATATCAAAAATAATGCACCTGATTTTGATTATGTTATTATAAATGACTGTTCAACAGATAAAACACTTGAAATGTGTAGAAAACATGGGTTTAGTTATCTTAATCTCCCGGTAAATTTAGGGATTGGTGGTGCTGTACAGACAGGATACAGATATGCATATTATCATGGGTATGATATTGCTGTTCAGTTTGATGGTGATGGCCAACATAGTGCAGCACATTTGGAAGAGATGGTGTATACACTTGAAAAAACAGAGTCAGATATGGTTATAGGTTCCAGATTTATTGAAAAAGAAGGATTTCAGTCATCAGGACTTAGAAGGATAGGAATAAAATATTTTTCATGGCTTATAAAATTACTCACAGGTAAGAAGATTACAGACCCGACTTCGGGAATGAGAATGGTAAACAGGAAACTGCTTGAGAGGTTTACTGATGAATATCCAAAGGATTATCCAGAACCTGAGAGTGTTGTTACAATATTGTGTGAAAATTATAAGGTGACAGAGATACCGGTTATTATGAATGAAAGAATGGAAGGAATATCATCTATTTCTCTTAAAAACAGTATATATTATATGATCAAGGTTAGTTTTGCGATTTTAATTGCAAGAATGAAGAAATAAAAGGGTGGATAAAAATGTCAGTTAAATTACAGATTTTGATAATAGTTGTTATTTTATTAGCAATGGTATACATAGTAGACCATGTCAGAAAGAAAAGTATAGATTTTAGATATGCATTATTATGGCTTTTTGTGTGCATATGTGTATTGGTATTAACAGTATTTCCTAAGTTGCTCGCTATTTTGTCTAGTTTACTTGGAATAGCTTCACCGGTAAATATGCTGTTCTTTTTAGGATTTTGTCTTTCTATAGTTGTGATATTTACATTATCAATAGCACTCAGTAATCTTACGGATAAGGTAAAAAAGATGGCGCAGGAGATTGCCATAATAAGAAAAGACATGTATGAGAGATATAATTCCAATAAAGATAATTAGTTGTGGAGGAAAAAATGAAAAAGGTTACATTGATAGTTCCAGTTTATAATGTTGAAAAATATTTAGACAGGTGTATAGGTAGTCTCTTGAAACAGACCTATGCTGATATAGAGATAATTTGTGTCAATGACTGTAGTCCTGACAATAGTCAGAAGATATTGGATAAGTATGAGAGAGCAGACAAGATAAAGGTAATTATTAATTCTAAAAATCTTGGACTTGGAAAAAGTAGAGAGCGTGCGCTTAAAGAGGCAACAGGAAGTTATATCATGTTCATAGATAGTGATGACTATATTGCTAATGATTATGTTGAAAAATATATGTCTGTTATGAAATCTGGGAAGTATGATATTGTAATAGGTGGATATACCAGAGATATTGACGGAAACAAAAAAGCACATTATGTAAAGCAGAGTGACTGGTCTGTTTTAAGTTATACTATTGCATGTGCCAAGATGTATAAAAAATCATTTCTGACGGATAATGATATTGGTTTTATCGATATAAGATGTGGCGAGGATATTTTTTTTAGTATGGAATTATTTGTCCATAATCCAAGATACTATGTTATGGATGATTATGCGGGATATTATTATTATTTTAACAGAAAATCAATTACAGGTTCGATGAATGCAGACAGGAAACTTGAGTGTTTTATATCTGATATTTTTAACAGATTTATAAAAAAGTACCCTTTGCAAAATATGGAAAAGGATATTTATTGGAAGATATGTTACAACTATGTAACGAATATGGTGAATGCATTAGTTGTACATGGTCATGGTTGTGGAATCAAGAATATGAGTGAAAAATACGAATTTTTTATGAATGATCTAAAAAACAAATTTGGTGATTATAAAAAAAATCCGTATTTACATTATGTCAAGATGGGAAAGCAGTCATTAAAGATTAAGATGTCTGTTAGTATTTTAAGTTTATTAAACAAAATAGGTCTTGATAGGGCAGTTTATTACATAATAGCATTGATTTAACGCTATCAAGTAGCAGAGCGGATTGCGAATATCCGCTTGAATTAAGGAGAAATATATTGAAATTAAACGAAGAACTAGTATCAGTCATTGTTCCAGTGTATAATGCGGAAAAATATTTGGGGAGATGTGTAGAAAGCATATTAGCCCAGACATATAGTTATATTGAGATTATCCTGATAAATGACGGTTCCAAAGATAATAGCTTGAAAGAATGTTACCTTTTTTCTGAAAAGGATCGAAGGATCAAAGTTGTAAATAAACAAAATTCAGGAGTATCTGCTACAAGAAATTTAGGTATAACGCTTGCTAACGGAAGTTTTTTATGCTTTATTGATAGTGATGATTATATAGAAAATGATTATATAGAAAAAATGTTAATGCAGAATCAAGATAAAGCACTAACGATATGTGGATATTTTATAGATACATATAAAGAAAATGGTACTGTTTCTGTGGCAGAAAAGCGATATAAAAATAATGGTATTGCGATAAAAGATAATTTTGCAGATATTTTTCACCAGGGTTTTTTGTCAGTTATATGGAATAAAATATATGATGTAGAGATACTTAGAAAAAATAATCTGAAATTTGACGAAAGCTTAAGCTTAGGGGAGGACCTGCTGTTTAATCTGAAGTATCTCAAAACAGGCATTGACAATTTTATATTTATTGATGTTCCATTATATCATTATATAAAACGTGGAACAGAGAGCCTTGATAATAAATACAGGAAAGATTTTTTAGAAATACAGGAAAAACTTTTTGAAAAATTAATAAGTGTGGCTGAATTATATATGGTAACAGATATAAAAAAAAGTATTATATATAGTGATTTTATGAGTGCTATAATAGTTTCTATAGATAATTTTTATATCTTTAATAAAGATGATGCTCAAGGAGTAAAAGATGCAGTAAGAAGAGCCTGTGAGAGTATAGAAGAGCATGAGATAATGTTTAATATATCAGATAAAGATCAGATCATATGTAAGTTTAGATATTTTTTGTTAAAAAAAGGTTTTTTTAAGGTAGACTTTTTACTAAGAAAAATGATAAAAAGAATATTAAAAGTTTAAAATACGGACAAATTAATATGGCTAAAAAAGGAGCGTTATATTTGAAAGCGAATAATCAAATGAATAGATTAATTGTACCAACTGGATATATGGGATCAGGTTCATCAGCGATAACAGACCTTATATGTGAGTTTGATGGATATGATGCTGACAATGGAACTTTTGAATATGTATTTTTACATTGTCCTGATGGGCTGTTTGATCTTGAGGACAAGCTTTTGATCGGAAATAACTCAATGAGGAGTGATGAGGCAATAAGAAGCTTTGAAAAGAGAATGTATGAACTATATAGTAATAAATATTGGTGGGTCGCAAATTATAAAAAAAGAGTGGGAGAAAGCTTTTGGAAATATACAAAAGAATTTATTGAATCGTTGATTCAATATAGATCAGATTCATATTGGTATATGCAGGAAAAAGTAGACTTTTCAATGTTTGTAAAGTTGGGCATCAGAGCTGTATTGCGTGCTATTACAATGGGAAAAGTAAATTTAAGAAAGCCATTAGAATATCAAACAATGCGTATGTCATTTGTGGATGGTGAAGAATTTTACAAAAAAGCAAAAAAGTATATAAACAATATTTTAAAATGTATGGGCATTGATCAGAAAAATATAATACTTGACCAATTGCTGTTGCCACATAATGTTTATAGAGCTGAGAAGTATTTTGATGATAATATGGAATGCTTTGTTGTAAATAGGGATCCAAGAGATGTTTTTATTCTTAACAAATATGTCTGGACGCGGGATGGAGATCCTGTTCCATTTCCAACGGATGTAAATGAATTTTGTGGATATTATAAAAGGTTGCGTTCGATAGAAAAAAAATGTGACAATCCACATGTTCACATAATACAATTTGAAGATCTTATATATAAATATGATGAAAAATTAAAACAAATAATGGGAATATTGCAGTTAGATAGAGCGGCGCATTTAAAAAAGAAAACTATGTTTGATCCTGAAAAGAGCATTAATAATACGCAGTTATTTTTGAAGGATAGATATAGGAAAGAAGCAGAGGTAATAGAAACGAAATTGCAGGACTTTTTATATGATTTTCCATACAGAAACGATGCAGATATTGATAAGAGTTTTTAGATGTAACAAAATTGGAAGAGGTAAATATGGGACAGCAGAATGATAGCGTACAGACAGCTAAAACAGCAATATTAAATACAGTAGCTAACTGTATTTCACTTGTGGTCGGTATGATCATGATACCGATTATTACAAGGATTTTATCGGCAGAACAGATGGGTATTGCAAATACATTTATGTCTACAAGAAATACTATTGTTATAGTTATTACATGTGCAGTATATGCGTATGTACATAAGGCAATGATAGAGTACAAAAATGAGAAGAAGAATTACATATTCAGTATAGTTATTTTTTGCTTTTTGTCGGTTACTTTAAGTTTTATAATATGCTCATTATTTAAGACTCAATTAATGAGGCTGTTGTCTTTAGATGATTTTTTGTTTTACTGGTTATTTATAAGCTGTCTGGGATTTGCGTTGTACAGTATAGCAGATTATTATTGTATATTTCAGAATAAGTATTATATTGTTGCATTAATTGTATTAAGTGTTGGTCCGGTGTCACAGTTTTTATCTGTAGGATTATCATATGTTTTTAAGAATGATAAGTATATTGGTCGTGTTATAGGACTGGAT
Source organism: uncultured Lachnospiraceae bacterium (assembly GCA_934320895.1). GTDB lineage: Bacteria > Bacillota > Clostridia > Lachnospirales > Lachnospiraceae > Butyribacter. The sequence goes on from CAKRFY010000003.1 coordinate 98,831, forward strand.
TTTGTATATCTGCTTGTTTCAGCTTGTCTGATTATCTGGATGTTTGTTGGGAAAAAGCCGAAATTTAGAAAAGAGTATGTAAAAAATACATTATCATTTACAGTTCCGATAATACCACATCTTTTGTCACAGATGGTGCTGACACAATGTGATCTTGTAATGATTTCATACTTTTGTGGCAGTAAACAGTCAGGAATTTATAGTATGGGACATACGGTTGGCTTTTTGGCATTGACGGTTATGTCGCAGATAATGGCATCATGGTCACCATGGGTATACAGAAGAATGGAAGAAAAAGAGTATAAAACAATCTTTGACAATTCAAAGCTGATAGTTTTAGTTGGTGCTTATATCTCTATGGGGCTTTTAACGATATCAACGGAACTTATAAAAATATTTTTAATAGATGTGTATCTACCTTGCATTTATATCGTTCCAACACTTGTAGTTGCAATGTTTTTTCAATTTATTTATATATTTATATACGATTTTCAGTTTTTTAATAAAAAAGCAAAGTCAATTGCTGTTTCGTCTGTTATGGCAGCTGTATTTAATCTGATAACTAATTATATATTTATTCCTGAATTTGGATTTTTGGCAGCGGGGTTTACTACACTGGCAAGTTATTTTGTTCTTCTTATAATAAATTATGTTTTTACTGTTAAAATAGGCATAAATAATGTTTATGATGTTAAAAGGTTATTTATCTGGACATTTGTTATTGGAGTTTATGCAGTGATATGTGTTATATTGAAAGATATGCTTATTATTAGATATATTATGTTTATAATTATCTCATTGGTACTACTTAAAATAAAATTCAGGGATTTGATTGAAATGGTCAAGGGATTAAGATAGAGATTTGGAGGAGAAAGCTGATGATATCAGAAAAAGACTTAAAAGAAGTAAGAGAACGGGATTTTTTGAAAAAATGTGATCATTATGATGATCTGAAGGAGATAGAAACAAAACTTGTATTTGGAAAGCACTATGATGATGAAGTTTTTCTTACAATTATACTTCCGGTTTATGATCATCCGGAGGAATTTATTAAAAGAGCATTGGATAGTGCATTAAGTCAAAAGTGCAGTTATAAATATCAGATTATTGTTATAGATGATTATTCTATGGAAAAGGGACAGACTGTTACTGAAAAATATGTTAGAAAACTAAATGATACGAGAGTTATATATTATAAGAATACGAAGAATATGGGAGTGTTTGGAAACTGGAACAGGGCCATTTCACTGGCAAGGTCTGAGTGGGTTTCTTTTTTACATAGTGATGATTTTTTGAAGGACAATTATCTGCAGAATATGTATGATATTGTAAAAAGTCATCCTCAGATAGACCAATTAGCATGTAATTATAAAAAACTTGATTTTTTAGATGGAGATGTTGATGTGCAAAGTGAGATGCATGGTATTTCTGGTAAAAGAAAACTAAGAAAGGTAAAGTATACAGAGTATTTATATGAAATGAAAACATCTGTGAAGGGAGCGTTTTATAAAAGGGATAAATTGATAGAGATAGGTGGCTTCAGGAGTCAGGGAGATGGAATAGGGCTTGATGATTATCCACTTATGATGAGGTATGCATATTACTTTAATACATATTTGATTGAGGATGAGTTGTATTTAAATTCGTGGGCACACAATGACAGTTTAAATACTAAACACTGGTATCCGGAACTGGTTGAAAATTATTACATGTGGCTTTATTTTGCAAAAAGGGAGAAAAGAATAAAAAGATTTTTCTATGAAAAAGCAGCAAAGTGTTTATTGCTGGAGAGAGTTAGAATTTATAAATCTGGTAAAAGTTGGGTTGGAATACCTATTGAAATAGATTATGATGAATTAAGGAATGACTGTGAATTAAAAAATACAAGTATAAATCGCTTTTGGGAAGTACTTTCATTTGGAATGGTTTATATATTTCAAAAGTTAAAAAATAGAGTTGATACGAGAGAATCAGTTGATATTATGGAAATAAAATAGAGTAGTTTGATAACTTCCGTGGTTATTATTGCGGAAGTTATATTTTTATGCTATTATAGTTCACGAAAGGGGATAATATTAAGTACATGAACAAACAAGATATGGATGTGTTGAACACATTGGCAAAGGAAAAGTATATTAATCAGCGAAGACTGGCAGTAGCAAGTGGTCATTCACTTGGAGTGGTAAATCGTTCGTTGAGGGAGCTTAGTGAACATGGATATATTGATAGTGATATAAGGCTGACTGACAAGGCAAAAAAAGCATTTGAAGATGGCAGACCGAAAAACGCAGTCATTCTTGCAGCTGGTTTCGGTATGCGTATGGTACCTATAAATATGGAAGTTCCTAAAGGATTGCTTGAGGTAAATGGTGAGCCATTGATTGAGAGAACTATAAGACAGCTTAATAGTGCTGGAATTAAAGAAATTTATATTGTTGTTGGTTTTATGAAAGAATCTTATGAATATCTGATAGATGAATATGGAGTTGAACTTATTGTAAATAATGAATATGCATCCAAAAATAATTTATATTCTTTGAATTTGGTGTCAGATAAGATTTCAAATACATACATTATTCCGTGTGATATCTGGTGTGATATAAATCCATATAGTCAAAATGAACTTTATTCATGGTATATGGTAAGTGATATGGTAGATGATGAAAGTAATGTGAGAGTAAATAGAAAGATGGAGCTTGTATCAGTGGCAAATGGAACTGGTGGTAATGCAATGCTTGGAATAAGTTATCTTCTTAAAGATGATGCTGACAAAGTTAAAAGGCGTATGGAACTGTTGTGTAGCGATAGGCATAATGCTGGAATGTTTTGGGAAGAGGCATTATATCAGAATAAAGGAATGATTGTCAAAGCAAATGTTGTTCATGCAACGGATGTTGTAGAAATCAATACATATGAACAGCTTAGGGAACTTGATAAACATTCAGGACAGCTTGAGAATGATGCGATAGAAACTATCTGTCAGGCTCTTAGTGTTAAAGCAGAGGAAATTGTTGATATAACTGTTTTGAAAAAAGGAATGACAAACAGATCATTTTTATTTTCAACAGGTGGAAAAAAGTACATAATGAGAATTCCAGGGGAGGGAACGGCTAAGCTTATTAACAGAAGGCAAGAGGCTGATGTATACATGAAAGTTTCCGGAAAGGGTATATGTGATGACATAGCATATATAAATCCTGATAACGGCTATAAGATCACCAGGTTTATTGATGGAGCAAGAGTATGTGATCCTAAAAATAAAGATGACTTGAGAAAATGTATGAAAAAGTTAAGAAAGTTTCATGAACTTAAACTAAGAGTGGATCATGAATTTGATATCTTTGATCAAATAGGATTTTATGAATCGTTATGGAATGGCGAAGATTCAGTATTCAGGGATTACAAAGAGACAAAGAAAAATGTATTTTCGCTTAAAAGATTTATTGATGAGAATGTAGGTGAAAAAGTGCTTAGTCATATAGATGCGGTACCTGATAATTTTCTTTTTTCAGGAGATGGACAGGAGACGGATCTAAGGCTTATTGATTGGGAATATGCTGCAATGCAGGATCCACATGTGGATATTGCAATGTTTTGTATTTATTCATTTTATGACAAAAAACAGATAGATGAACTTATAGATATATATTTTGATGGAGAATGTGACAGAAATACGAGGATAAAAATTTACTGTTATATTTCAGCGGCAGGGCTTTTATGGAGTAATTGGTGCGAATACAAGCGAACTTTGGGCGTTGAGTTTGGTGAGTATTCACTTAAGCAGTACCGCTATGCGAAAGAGTATTATAAGATAGTGCAGGAGGAATTGAATGAAGAACAGAGTTAGAAGAGCAATAATAATGGCGGCAGGACTCGGGAATAGAATGAAGCCGATCACGCTCAAAACACCAAAGCCATTGGTAATGGTAAATGGTGTGAGAATGATAGATACAGTTATACAAGGATTGCATGAAAATGGAATACATGAAATATATATTGTAGTTGGATATCTTAAGGAACAGTTTGAAGTACTTACACGCGAGTATGATGGAGTAATGCTTATTGAAAATCCGTATTATCTGAAATGTAATAACATATCGTCATTGTATGTTGCAAGAGACTATATTAGAGAAGCTATAATACTTGATGGGGATCAGATAATATACAATACTGATATATTGGCACCTGAATTTGACAGATCTGGTTATAACAGTGTGTGGACAGATGAACAGACAGATGAATGGCTGCAGACTGTTGAAGATGGTGTGGTTACATCATGCAGCAGAACCGGTGGAAAAAGTGGCTGGCAATTGTATAGTATTTCAAGATGGACCAAAGAGGATGGTTTAAAATTAAAAAAACATATTGAATTAGAATTTGAGATAAATGGTAACAGGCAGATTTATTGGGATGATGTACCATTATTCTGTCATCCAGATGAATATAAGCTTGGAATAAGACCAATGAAAAAAGGAGATATAATTGAAGTAGATAATCTTAGTGAACTTATCGCTTTAGATAAAAGCTATGAAAAGTATTTGGAGGAAGATGGGAATGAATAAACAAAATTTAAGCAGTAAGGGAAAAATTGACTGGATAATAACACTTGTGCCGTTTTCTATAGTGATAATATTGTGCATATTGTTTTTTCTTATACCTGAACAGTCAAATAAGATTTTAGGTCAGATACGTTTCTTTTTTGGAGATACACTTGGAACATATTACCTTATTATAGGGATTGGTATTTTTTTGTTGTCTATATTCATTGGATTGTCAAAGTATGGTGATATAGTTTTAGGAAAACAGGATGAGAAACCAAAATATTCGTTTTTTGTGTGGGGGTCGATGATGTTTACTTGCGGGCTTGCTGCTGATATACTATTTTATTCGTTTTCAGAATGGATATTGTATGCGACAGATCCACATATAAAAGAACTTGGAAGTATTCAGGAATGGGCAGGAGTATTTCCTATTTTTCACTGGAGTTTTATTCCATGGGGATTTTATCTTGTGCTTGCAGTGGCTTTTGGATTTATGCTTCATGTAAGGGGGGGAGAAAGACAAAAATATAGTGAAGCATGTCGTCCGATATTAGGAAAATATACAGATAGAATACCGGGAAGGATAATAGATCTGCTTGCGGTATTTGCACTTCTTGCAGGTACGGCAACAACATTTAGCGTTGCAACTCCACTTATGGCACAGATAATAGGGGAATTGTTTCATATTCAGATAAGCCGTACGATAGTAAATGTAATAATACTTTTAATAACATGCTTTGTATATACATATTCACTTTTGCATGGTTTTAAAGGCATAAGTTTGCTTGCAAAAGGATGCATATATATGTTTTTTGGATTGCTTTTGTTTGTCTTTCTTTTTGGTGGTCAGACAAGATATATAATAGAAACGGGGATTACATCGTTTGGAAAGATGGTTCAGAACTTTTTTGAGCTTTCAACATATACAGATCCGTTAAGAACATCACATTTTCCACAAAACTGGACTATATATTATTGGGCATACTGGATGGTATGGTGTGTTGCAGCTCCATTTTTTATAGGAAACATATCAAGAGGAAGAACAGTGAGACAGACATTGTTTGGAGGATATGTATTTGGAGTGGGGTCTACAGTTATAAGTTTTATCATACTTGGAAATTATTCGATGGGGATGCAGATGTCGAAAGCGAAAGATTTTATTGCAATCTATAATAAAACAGGAGATTTATATGAACTTATAGTATCGATTATAAAAACCATGCCTGGAGCGTCTGTTGTTATGATAGCAGTACTTATTACAATGATAGCTTTTTATGCAACATCATTTGATTCAATAGCATTTACTGCGGCATGTTACAGTTATAGAAGTCTTGAAAAGGATCAGCAGCCGGATAGAAAGATACAGCTTATGTGGTGTATTCTGCTAATTCTTTTACCCATAGCATTGCTGTTTGCGGAAAGTTCAATGAGTAATTTGCAGTCAGTAAGTATTATTGCGGCATTTCCTATAGGTATTGTTATTGTAATGATAGCAGTAAGTTTTCTAAAAGATGCCAAAAAATTTATGATATACGAGAATGACAGAAAGGGGAATGAATAATTAGAATATAATTTGGCTTTTACAAAAACAATGTAAAAAATTAACATATCTGTCTTTTTGGTAAAATTGTTATAAATATTGAAAGATTACAGTCCTATGCATCGAGGGTAGATTTATTATGACTGTAATCTTTTTTGTCATATATAGTGTGAACAGCGGCAACATGACATAAAAAGCATATATATGTATAATAGCAATGTTGATTTTTGTATATAGCCGTATATATAATATATGGAGAAAAAATAGAAAAACGAGAGTAGTGTTAAAAAATTTTAAATTTAAAAATTGAGTTTGAATTACAGCAGTTTAGTTAGGAGAAAAATTTGAATACGGATAATGTATTAGTATCTATTGTTGTCCCTATATATAATGCGGAAAGATATTTATCAAAATGTATACAAAGTATTTCTGAACAAAGTTATGAAAACATTGAGATTATCCTGTTAAATTATGGTTCTATAGATAACAGCTTAAGAATTTGTAATGAACATTTGTTGCGTGATGCGAGAATACGAATGACGAGTAGAGAAAGTTCAGGAGAGGCGGCAACTAGAAATTTAGGTATAGAGATTGCCAGAGGAAAATACATATGTTTCATAAATAGTGATGATATTATCGAAAAGGAATATATTGAAAAATTAGTATGCAATGTTGAAGAAAAAACATTGACATTTTGTGGCTACAAGATAGATTCATATTGTGATATAAAAGATACATCGGTTACGAAAATATATAGGAATCTGAGAGAATTTTACGTAAAAGACAGTATTACGGATGTTTTTCATAAGGGGTTTTTATCAGTAGTATGGAATAAGATTTATGATATGGAAATATTGAAAAATAACAATTTGAAATTTGATGAAGATATAAATTTTGGCGAGGATCTGGTTTTTAATCTTGAATATCTGAAACTTGGCATTGAAAAATTTAAAAGTGTATCATCTCCGCTTTACCACTATATATGGAGACAAAGAGGAAGGCTTCAAAATAAATCAAAGATGGACTTCTTGAAAATATATGAAGGTCCATTCGATAAATTGTTAGATATGTCTGCTTTACTTGGAGTGCCTGACAAAAAGAAAAGTGTCCTATATAGAGATTATATGGATGGAATGATAGCGTCAGTAGATGACTATTACAGATTTTGTCAGCAGAATAATACAGATCAGATGCAGTTAAATAAAATGATGGAAAATATGTGCGAAAACATTGAAAAGGAAGGGATTATTGAAAATACAGCAGGGGTTGACAGGCTTATCTGCAGATGCAGATTGTATCTTTTGAAAAGTAAAAAACTGAATGTAGATTATTATATAAGAAGTGTGAGAAAGAAAATGATGGAGTTGTAAATAAAGTCGAATATTGTTATAATGAACTTAAATATTTTTTAGGAGGAACGGTGTATGAGCATTTTAAAATCTAAATTCGGAGTTACAAAAGAGGGCAGGGAAGTTACAAAATATACTTTAAAAAATACAAATGGGATAGAGGTATCTTTTATTGATCTGGGAGGTGTTATCACTAATATTATGATGCCTGATAAGGATGGCAATGTTGATGATATTGTGCTTGGATATGACAAAGTATCAGATTATGAGATAAATATGCCAGGTTTTGGTGCACCTGTAGGAAGATATGCAAACAGAATTTCAAATGCAGCTTTTTCTTTAAATGGTAAAGAATATAAGCTTGATATGAATGACAATACAAATTGTCTTCATGGAGGAAATACCAGATATAATCGTATGATGTATGATGTTGAAACAGATTCAGTTGAAAATGGTGAGAGCATTACTTTTTCAAGGATTAGTCCTGACGGGGAACAGGGAATGCCTGGAAATCTCACGGTTGCCATTACATATACATTAAATGATCAGAATGAATTGATGATAGATTATTATGCGGTTAGTGATGCTGATACTATTATAAATCTGACAAATCATTCATATTTCAATCTTGGAAAAGGTGGTCATAAGTGTAAAGATGTTTTTGATCAGGAAGTTACTATTTATGCAGATAAATATACACCGGTAGATGATATTTTAATACCTACGGGAGAGATAAAAAGTGTTGAAAATACTGCACTTGATTTTAGAACTGGAAAGAAGATACGTGAAGGTCTTGGTGCATTTGACAAGGATGAAAAGACGGTTACAGAGTATGATCACAATTTTGTGCTTAATGGAAGCGACATATGTGATGTTGCTAAGGCTGCCCAGTTTGTATGCACAGATACAGGAAGAATGATGGAGGTATATACTGACCAGCCTGGTATGCAGCTTTATACAGCCGGAACGCTTGACGTTCAAAATGCAAAGGAAGGTGTGAATTATGGGAATTTTAGTGGAGCATGTTTTGAAACACAGAATTTTCCAAATGCAATAAATACAGAAGGATTTCCAGATGCAGTTCTTAAAGCAGGAGAGGAGTATACTACTACAACAGTATTTCGTTTTTCTGTTATATAGTTAAAGCAGGCATTTTAGAGTCATATTATTGTGAGCGCAGGAGGGATTGTTGAATACATATGAAAAAACTAAGTGGATTAGATGTTCTTATTGTTGATGACAATGGCGCAAATACGCTTGTTCTTAAAGCTATGGTTGAAAGATATGGTGTTTGCGCTGATACTGCTGAATCAGGTATGGAGGCCATTGAGAAATCATGCTCAAAATGTTATGATTTTGTGCTTATGGATTATCTTATGCCGGATATGGATGGTGTGGAGGCTATAAGGCAGATAAAGTTTGTTGCAAATGAGGCAGATGAAACGATATTTTTCGGTGTTTCGGCTACAGTTGATGCACAGGTAAAAGAATTGTTTGAACAAGCAGGGGCATCAGATGTCCTTAGAAAGCCTGTTAAAAAAGAAGAATTAGAATCTGTTCTTATAGCAAATGGTTTTGAGATTGATACTACAAAAGGTGAAGAACAGGAAGATGAGGATAAAACTATGTTTTTGTCTTCTGTTGAAGGACTAAATTATGAAGAAGGTCTCTCGCTTATGGCAGGAAGTCTTGAAAATTATATGAAGGTTCTTGTTGTCAGTGTCAGAAACATAATTGAAAATTACAATTTGATCGATGTTATCAGAAATACAGAGCAGATGGAAACTATGACTTTGCATTTTCATAGTCTTAAAGGTATATTTTTAAACATAGGTGCAAATGAACTTGCGGAACAGTCGAAGCGTTTGGAGTTTGCAGCAAGAGAGTTTGAAAATCCATATGTTCACGAGATGATGGATGGATATCTTGAAAAAGTAAAAAAATTCCATGATCAACTTGAACAGGCGTGCATTTTTTACAAGGAGCAGGACAAAAATAAGAGTAATTCAGAGGCTATGCCTGCTTCAGAATTTATGAAAAATGTGGAACAGCTTAAGGAATATATTCAGGATTTCAATTATATAGATATTATTGAAACATTGGAAAAGATGATGGGAAGTGCATCAGCTGACAAACAGGATATATTAAATAAAGTTTATGATAATATACAGAATTTTGAATATGATAATGCATTTGAAATATTAAATAATATTACGGAGAATTAATAAATGAATGTCTTTAAAAAGTGTTTACGCAAGGAATTTGGGAAAAAAGGGTATGAAAGATATGTAAAACTTTTTACTGAGGAGCTTGGAGAAAATCGAAACATAAAATCAAATATAGAGGATAAAAAAATATATAAAGATATGTATGAAATCCTCTCAAAAGATTCAGAAACGGTTATCAGGAATAAATTAGAAGAACTTTCTGTAACTTTATATAAGGCGTTACAGATTGTAAGGAAATTTTCCGGAATATTGTTTGTATATGCATTAGCAAATATTGTTTTACTTATGCTTGATCTGGATTATTATGTTACTTGTGCAAGTATAGCAATACTTGGAGCTGCATTTTTATATAAACTGCTTGAATTTCTGGAGAATAAATTTTGTTTTATAGATGCATATCTGATAATGATATACAAAACAGTGCTTGAAAAAATCAGGTGAGTAAAAATGAATTAAAAAGGGATATTGCTTCAGAACTTAAAAATAAAGTGCGAAGTAATATCCTATTTTTTAGAATATGTTCAAGAATGGTATGACAAAAGTTATATTAATTTAAAGTGTTTCATAGCATTATATATTCCATCATCAAATACATCATCTGTTATATAATCTGCTGTATCAAGAACGATTTTATCACTATGTTTCATTGCTATGCTTGTTCCGGCAAATTCAAGCATGGTAAGATCATTGGTGCTGTCACCTACTGCAATAGTATCTTTTTGTTCTACATTGAAATGTTTCATAAGAAATTCAATGCCTGTAGCTTTGGAACATCCTAAAGGGACTATTTCATAAAAGTTTCCACCACGGTCTATTATTGTAAATGTTTTTGAGTATTTTTCTCTGAATGCTTCAAAATTACTGTTTTTATGAACACCTATGCAAAATTTATCAAATACAACATTAGAAGCAGTTTCAGGATCAAGTTCGTCATACGCTTCAGAATAAAGGCGTTTTTGCTCATCCTTAAAATCTGCTATATGCGTAGTATATGGTTTGTTGCTATAGTAGAGAGTTTTTTCACCCTCTAAAAGCCATTCAATATTATATTTCTCAAAATCTTTGATGAGCATGTTGCCGATTTCAAATGGAACTGTCTGTGAAAATAATATTTCATTTTTATATAAAATATAAGTACCGCATCCACACACGAAACCATCCATGTTTAATTCCTTAAGATAGACATCAATTTCAGATAAAGCACGTCCTGTGTTTATAAAACAGAGGTGACCGTTTTCCTGAAGTTTTTTAATTGCCTCTTTTGCTGATGCTGGCACTACATTTTTTTTACCGACTCTGTCTGCTATTGTTCCGTCTACATCAAAAAATAATAATTTTCTCATATGCAAATCCTTTCGATATTGTTATAATGTTTTTTACAATGTTGTTTATTATATAGCACAATTTGCGTTTAAGTCAATTGTGATATTTTGACATTACCAAGCAAGTAGCAGAGCGGATTGCGAGTATCCGTTTGACAAATAGAAATGAGGAATTTATAGATGAGTTATGATAAGAAAGATTTTTTACCGGTGTGCAGAGAGGATATGATTAAGCGTGGCTGGGAACAGGTTGATTTTGTTTATGTCTGTGGTGATGCCTATGTGGATCATTCTTCTTTTGGAGCAGCTATTATCACAAGGGTTCTGGAGGCACATGGATATAAAGTGGGTTTTATTGCACAGCCTGACTGGAAAGATGAGGAGAGTATTAAGGTGTTTGGTATGCCAAGGCTTGGTTTTCTGGTTTCTGCTGGGAATATGGATTCTATGGTAAATCATTATACAGTATCGAAGAAGAGAAGAAGCTCAGATGCGTATACACCTGGAGGTGTAATTGGCAAAAGACCTGATTATGCGACAATAGTTTATTGTAATCTTATCAGAAAAGTTTATAAAAAGGTACCGATAATAATAGGTGGGATTGAGGCAAGTCTTAGGAGACTGGCGCATTATGATTACTGGTCTGATAAATTGAAACATTCAATACTAGTTGATTCCCAGGCGGACATATGTATATATGGAATGGGTGAACTTTCAGTTGTTGAGATAGCAGATGCTCTTGAAAGTGGGATCGATATATCTGATATTACTTTTGTAAATGGAACGGTTTACAGAGCTAAAAATCTTGATAGTGTTTATGATGCAAAGCTGCTTCCTGATTATGAGACAATGCAGAATGATAAGCTTGAATATGCAAAAAGTTTTTATATTCAGTATTGCAATACAGATTCAATTACTGCGAGCAGACTTGTGGAAAAATATAATGATCATCTCTATGTAGTTCAAAATCCTCCGGCAAGACCACTTACACAGCTTGAGATGGATGATGTGTATGCTTTACCATATATGAGAGCCTATCATCCTATGTATGAAAAAGATGGTGGTGTGCCGGCGCTGTCTGAGATAAAGTTTAGTCTTACAAGCAACAGGGGATGCTTTGGAGGATGTAGTTTTTGCGCACTGACATTTCATCAGGGAAGAGTTTTACAGACGAGAAGCCATGAATCAATAATTGCAGAAGCAAAGCAGATGATAAAGGAACCTGATTTTAAAGGTTATATACATGATGTAGGTGGCCCGACAGCCGATTTTAGAGGAAGAGCATGTGACAAACAGGTTGAACATGGAGTATGCATGAACAGGCAGTGCCTTTTTCCTAAACCTTGCAAAAATCTTAAGGTTGATCATAGTGATTATCTTAATCTTTTGCGTAAGCTTAGAAAACTTGATGGTGTAAAGAAGGTTTTTGTGCGTTCAGGTCTTAGATTTGATTATATAATGGCAGATCGTGACGATACCTTTTTGAGGGAACTTTGTCAATATCATATAAGCGGACAGCTAAGAGTTGCGCCGGAGCATATATCCGATGCAGTTCTTAAAAATATGGGTAAGCCTGAAAACGCTGTGTATGAAGCGTTTAAGAAAAGGTATGACAGGATAAATAAAAAGGTTGGAAAAAAGCAGTTTGTCGTACCTTATCTTATGTCCTCACATCCGGGTTCAACACTTAAAGAAGCTGTAGAACTTGCTGTACACCTTAGAGATCTGGGTTATATGCCCGAACAGGTTCAGGACTTTTACCCGACACCGTCAACTATTTCAACATGTATGTATTATACCGGTGTTGATCCAAGAAATATGGAAAAGGTCTATACACCTGTAAATCCTCATGAAAAGGCTATGCAAAGGGCACTTATACAATATAAGAATCCTAAAAATTATGACCTTGTAAAGGAGGCGCTTATTAAAGCTGGAAGAGAAGATCTTATAGGGTTTGACGAGAAATGTCTTATAAGACCAAGAAAAGAAAAGTGGCGTGAGGAGGCATGGGAGAAAAAATCTAAAAAAACTGGACATAGTGCAGTGAAAGATAGAAGTTCTAAAAAAGGTGGAAAAAGCGGAGTATCACAGAAGAAGCGAAATAAAAATAAGAATAAAAGAAGGTAAATTTTATAAAAAAGAAGACGATATACAATATAGATAATTAGCAAGTAGCAGAGCGTACCACAAATATCTGCTTGATTAAAAAGGAGTGTGAGTATTATGTCATCAATATTTTCAATAGGCGGTTCAAATAACGGCGCGTATAATATGTTTTTTGCGGACAGCAGCAGTAAGAGTTCAAAAAATTCGGTGTCATCAGTTTTTGGTGAGACAAGTACATTGCTTGGTGATTATTCTATGATCAAATCAGGTGGCTATAAAAAGCTTTTAACTGCATATTACGCTTCACAGAAAACAGACAACAAGACCAGTAGTGGAACATCTTCGTCTGATTCCAAAACAACTTTAGTAGATATAAAGACAAATTCAGTTAAGTTAAAACAGTCTTTGTCAAAATTATCTGATTCTAAGTTATATGAGAAGAAAACTGATAAAGATGGAAATAAAGACTATGACAGGGATGCTATTACTGGTGCAGTAAAAAGTTTTGTTGATGCATACAATAATTATGTCGATGCCAGCGGAAAAGCTGATTCGACAGGAATATTAAGAAGAAGCTTAAGCGTAGTTAAGAATACAAACGCTAATTCAGCGCTTCTTTCAAAGAGTGGTATCAGCATCGGAAAGGATAATAAACTTTCACTTGATGAAGATACATTGAAGAAAACAGATGTGAATGTATTAAAGACTTTATTTACAGGTGTAGGTTCTTTGGGCGATACAATTTCATCAAAGGCATCTGAGAGTTATGGTCTTGCAAATAGCGGTGTATTTACAAAAGATCACGCTGCCACATATACATATAGTGGGGCATATTCTACATTTGCAAACAGTAACAACTGGTTTAATGGTCTTATGTAATACACATTTGATGTGGGAGAGAAAGCTTGGCAAAGGGCAAAATATCTATTTTGCCCTTTTGCATTGTTATTAGCAAGCAGCAGAGCGGATCGTGAATATCCGCTTGACTAAAATAATTTAGAAATGAGGAAAAGCATGTATCGTTTTTATGTATCTAAAGAGCAGATCGCAGATGATAAGATTTATATAGATGGGACGGATGTAAATCATATAAAAAATGTTTTGAGGCTTGAAAAAGGTGACTGGATAATTGCATGTGATAAGGATGGAAAAGATTATGTTTCAAGAATAAGTGATATGTCTTCAGAACAAGTGTTACTTGAGGTTGAAAAGGTTCAGGACTCAGATACGGAGCTTCCATGCAGAATAGTACTTTTTCAGGGGCTTCCTAAGAAAGACAAGATGGAGTTTATAATACAAAAGGCAGTAGAGCTTGGTGTATCTGAGATAGTACCTGTAGCTATGAAAAGATGTGTCGTAAAGTTAGATGACAAGAAGGCTGATAAAAAGACAAAACGCTGGCAGACAATAGCTGAATCTGCTGCAAAACAGAGTGGCAGGGGTATTATTCCAAAGGTGGAAAACCCTGTAAGTATCAAAGAGGCATTTGACATTGCGGGCGGCTTAGAGTACAATATGATACCATATGAGTTACAGGACGGAATAGAAGAGTCGAGAAAAATAGTAAAAGAAGGCTGCACGAAAAAATCAGTTGGAATTTTTATCGGACCGGAGGGCGGTTTTGAAAAGGAAGAGGTCGATGAGGCTATATCAAGGGGGATTAAACCAATATCCCTTGGAAAGAGAATTCTCAGGACAGAAACCGCTGGGATGGCTATAGTTTCCATTATGATGTTTGAAATGCAGGACTAAGTACGGAGGAATAAAACAAATGGAGGCTTATCTTGATAATGCTGCTACAACACAGGCATTTCCAGAAGTTTGTGATATAGTAAGAAAACTTATGATAACGGATTTTGGAAATCCATCGTCAAAGCATACAAAAGGAATGCAGGCAGAAAATTATATAAATGAGGCAAAGGAGAATATTGCTGCAACTCTTAAGTGCCAGCAAAAAGAGATAGTATTTACATCTGGTGGAACAGAGTCGAACAATATGGCACTTATCGGTACGGTTTTAGCAAATAAAAGAGCAGGAAAGCATATTATCACGACGAGAATAGAACATGCATCTGTGCATGAACCGTTAGCTTTTCTTGAAGAGATGGGTTATGAGGTGACTTATCTTAAGGTAGACAGACTTGGCCATGTAGACGAAAAAGAGCTTGCATCGGCTATAAGGGATGACACTGTTCTTGTATCAGTCATGTTTGTAAATAATGAGATTGGTGCTGTAGAAGATATCAAAAAAATATCAGATATTATAAAAAGCAAAAACAAAAACACTATTTTTCATGTAGATGCTATCCAGGCTTACGGAAAATATAAGATAGTACCCAAAAAGCTTGGAATCGATCTTATGTCAGTAAGTGGTCATAAGATACATGGTCCTAAGGGAAGTGGATTTTTGTATATAAAAGAAAATACAAAGATAAGACCTATAATTTTTGGTGGTGGACAGCAGAAGGGTATGCGTTCTGGAACGGAGAATGTTCCGGCTATAGCAGGTCTTGGACTTGCCGCTAAGATGATGTATGACAGTCATAGCGAAAAAGTAGAAAGACTTTATGAATTAAAGAAAAAGCTTATCGATGGCCTTTATAAGATTGGCAATGATAATAAAAATAGTGATGATTCATGTGGTGTAGTTATAAATGGCATTGATGGTATTGATATAAAGGAAACAGCACCACATATAGTAAGTGCATCTTTTTATGGAATAAAAAGTGAGGTGCTTCTTCATGCACTTGCTGCAAAGGGTGTATATGTTTCATCAGGTTCTGCATGTTCATCAAATCATCCAGACCTAAGTGGTACATTAAAGGCAATCGGTGTAAGTGACGAGCTTCTTGATTCGACGATAAGATTCAGTTTTTCAGTTGAGACAACAAACGAGCAGATAGAATATGCACTGGAAGTATTAGCAAAGCAGCTTCCGATATTGAAAAGATTTATTAAACAGTAGTACATTATAAAGAAAATGGAGGAAAAAATGGCGCAGGGATTTTTATTAAAATACGCAGAAATAGGTGTTAAAGGAAAAAACCGTTATAAATTTGAAGATGCATTATGCAATCAGATAAGACTCAGACTTTCTGAAATTGATGGAGAATTTACAGTTGAAAAGGAGTCGGGAAGAGTATTTGTTCAGGCTGATGGAGATTTTGATTTTGATGAGGTTATCGAAACATTGCAGAGAGTATTCGGTCTTGCGGGTATTAGTCCGGTTGAAGTTGTTGAGGATAAAAGCTGGGACAATGTGACAAAGGCAGTTGGAGATTTCGTAGAAAAACAGTATGACAAATGCGATTTTTCATTTAAGGTAAAGTCAAAGAGAAGTGATAAGCATTATCCATATACATCACCAGAGGTTTGTGTTGAGATGGGAGGATATCTTCTTGACAGATTTCCGGAGCTTTCAGTAGATGTGCATAACCCTGATGTCTATATCTGGGTAGAGATAAGAGAAAAAGCGTATGTTTATTCAAAGGTATATAAAGGAATCGGCGGTATGCCTCTTGGCACGGCAGGAAAGGCAATGCTTCTTTTGTCAGGTGGAATTGACAGTCCGGTTGCTGGATATATGATTTCAAAGAGAGGTGTATGGATAGACGCAGTATATTTTCATGCACCACCATATACAAGTGAGAGAGCAAAGCAGAAGGTTGTTGATCTTGCAAAACTTGTTTCTAAATATACTGGAAAGATAAGACTTCATGTTGTTAATTTCACAGACATTCAGATGTATATTTATGAGCAGTGTCCTCATGAGGAACTTACTATTATTATGAGAAGATATATGATGAGGATAGCGCAACACCTTGCAAAGGAAAATGATTGTCTCGGACTCATCACCGGAGAGAGTATAGGTCAGGTGGCAAGTCAGACAATGCAGAGTCTTGCTGCTACAAATGAAGTGTGTGACATTCCTGTTTACAGACCTCTTATTGCATTTGATAAGCAGGATATAGTTGACATTTCTGAAAAGATTGGAACTTATGAGACATCTATACAGCCATATGAGGATTGTTGCACGATATTTGTGGCAAAACATCCTGTTACTAAACCAAACCTTAAGGCAATAAATAAATCAGAAGAAAATCTTAAGGAAAAGATTGACGAGATGGTAAAAGAGGCTCTTGATACTATCGAGATAATCGAAATTGGGAAATAAGAATCAGGATAAAAATAATAGGCAAAAAAGAGAACACCGCAGATATTTAAATATGTATCGTAAGGTGTTCTCTGAAATTGCATTTAAAATTGAGAAGGCAGTGCCTTCCCGGTGTTTAGTATAAACTGTCGTGTCCTGTATGACACACTCTTTTACTCAACGATGTAAGGTTCTAATGTTTTAAGGATATCATCCATATTGTCATCATCATGAATGTTTAAGTCGATGGCCTTTGAAAGGTCAAGACTGAAAATTCCCATGATAGATTTTGCATCGATGACATATCTTCCTGAAACTAAATCAAAATCTGTGTTGAATTTAGTTACATCATTTACAAATGCCTTTACTTTGTCGATAGAGTTTAAAGAAATCTTTACGGTTTTCATACTAACTACCTCCCTTATATTTTGTTCATATATAATACTAGACATTGAGTAACAAAAAGTCAATATACAATGTAGCCAAAAAAAATGGTATAAGTGTGTATATAGTTACTATTAGATTGTAAATAATTGATAAAATATGAAAATGTTTTGTAATATGTAACAAAAAACAGAGGTGATTTTTTGACATAAAACATAAAATATATATTATAAATTACAAGGAGGAAAAAAGTGCGAGTTGCTTTTTTGACATTAGGTTGTAAGGTTAATTCTTATGAGACAGAAAAGATGAAGATAAATTTTGAGAAAAAAGGGCATATGGTTGTTGCATTTGAAGAAAAAGCAGATGTATATATTATAAATACATGTACTGTTACAAATATTGCTGACAGGAAGTCAAGAAAAATGCTTCATCGTGCAAAACGTTTAAATCCAGAGGCTATTATAGTGGCTACCGGGTGTTATGTTGATTCTGCAAAAGCAAAAGGTGAGGTTGACGAGAGTGTAGATCTGTTTATCTCAAATAGTGAAAAAGATGATCTTGTTGAAATTGTTTTGGAAAAGCTATACCAGGTAAATGGTCATGCTATGGAATATAATAACAGCGGGGAAGTATTACTAAATGAAACATCTCACAGCAATATGTCACAGGCCGCTATTGATGAGGAACACACCAGAGCTTATATAAAGATACAGGATGGATGCAATCAGTTTTGTACATATTGTATTATTCCTTATGTGAGGGGGCCTTTAAGAAGTAAGTCCGTTGATAAGATAACTGATGAAGTTAAGAAATTATCGGAGCAGGGATACAAAGAAATAGTAGTTACGGGTATTCATCTTTCTTCGTATGGTGTTAATGGCAAAAAATCAGGAGCGTTTCTTGAAAAGGAGGGAAAACCTCTGCTTGAAGCATTGGAGGCGATAAACAGGGTGCCTGGAATAGAGAGGATACGCCTTGGATCACTTGAGCCAAGGATAATAACGGATGAGTTTGTAAAGAGATTATCGCAAATATCTGCAATTTGTCCTCATTTTCATTTATCACTTCAAAGTGGAAGTGACAGTGTGCTTAAAAGAATGAACAGACATTATACTTCAGCACAGTATCTTGAAGGTGTGAGGATACTTGAAAAATATTTTGAAAATCCGGCGGTGACAACGGATATAATTGTAGGTTTTCCTATGGAAACAGAGGATGAGTTTGTGGAAACACTTGAATTTACTGAAAAAGTCCGGTTTGCTCAGATACATGTTTTTAAATATTCAAGAAGACAGGGAACAGTTGCAGATAGGATGGATGGGCAGATAACAGAGAGTGAAAAATCTGTACGAAGTGAAAGACTTATAACCAAAGAAAAGATTCTTGAAAGAGAATATATGGACAGAGCATTAAAAAAAGAAGAAAAAGTTTTATTTGAAGAAGTTACTGAGATTAATGGAAAAAAATATATAACAGGATATAATGAAAGATATATCAGAATTGCCGTAAATGCTGAAAATATTGAGGATTCACAGGATAAATGCAATAAGATAATCAGCGTAGGGATCATCGGAAAAGTAAATGATGATGTGGTTCTTGGCGAAATAAATGACAACTTTTAAGAAAAATTATATTGTTTTTTTTTGCTGAATATATTAGTATATATGTATATATTTTTGAACGTGAAAAGAAATGGAGGTTTACTGCCTTTATGCAGGAAATAAATAATACACAATATTTTAAAGTACAAAAAGATCAGGTAATTGAAGTTAAGGATGTTATTGCAAGAGTATATGAAGCTCTTACAGAAAAAGGTTACAATCCGGTTAATCAGATAGTCGGTTATGTTATGAGTGGTGATCCGACATATATTACAAGTCACAAGGGTGCGAGAAGTCTTATCAGACGCGTTGAGCGTGATGAGATCATTGAGCTTCTTTTAGAGGACTATATTAAGAATAATTTTAAATAAAAATATAGAAAGATTAAACGGGTGAATATATGAGAATCATGGGGCTTGATTATGGCGCAAAGACAGTAGGTGTTGCAATTAGTGATGAGATGCTTATTACAGCACAGCCTGTTGAAACTATAAAGCGTGAACGTCCGACAAAACTCAGACAGACTCTTGCAAGGATTGAGACTTTGATGAAAGAATATGATGTAGACAGAGTAGTTATCGGTCTGCCTAAAAAGCTGAACAATGAAGAGGGCGAGCGTTGTGAAAAGACAAGAGAGTTCGGTGATATGGTAGAAAGAAGAAGCGGACTTGAAGTTGTATATCAGGATGAACGTCTTACTACAGTTCAGGCGGATAATGTGCTTTCAGAAGGCGGAATACGTAAGGATAAGAGAAAGCAGTATATAGATAAGATGGCAGCATCGTTGATCTTACAGAGTTATTTAGATGGTTTGGATCGTAAATAGATTTTATAAAATATAAATGTTCAAAAATTCATTATTCATAGTGGCAGGTCTCGTTGTTGTACGGGATTTCTGTCTGTTTATAGCGAAAGGATACAATTTAATATGGAAGAAAATAAGGAAACTAAAGTTGTTAATTTTACAACAGACGATGGAGAGAAAATTCCTTTTTTTGTGGTAGAAGAAACTAAGATAGCGGGAGAAAATTATCTGCTTGTTACTGATAGTGAGGATGATGAAGCGGATGCATATATTCTTAGAGAAGTTTCTGAAAACACGGAAGAAAATTTTTATGAGATGCTCGAGGATGATGAAAAGATAAATGCAATCTCAAAAGTATTTGCGGAATTATTAGATGACGTGGAATTTGAAAATTAAATGAAAGGCAGGGAAAAAAATTGAAAACAGAGGCAGAAAACTCTCAGAATGAGAATATCAATATAGAAGAGTCGGCGAGTGAAGAAAAAGTTGTAAAGAGACCGGGAAGACCAAGAAGAAAAACAACTGACAGACCGGCATCTGCAAGAAGGCCTTTAGCAAGGGGAGCAAGGAAAAAAGAGGATGCTCCGCTTGGAAAAGGGCTTAAGATCATACCACTTGGTGGTTTAGAGCAGATAGGTATGAATATTACAGCATTTGAATATGAGGATAGCATAGTTGTAGTAGATTGTGGTCTGTCATTCCCGGAGGATGAAATGCTTGGTATCGATCTTGTTATACCAGATATCACTTATCTCAAGGAGAATATAGAAAAAGTTAAAGGTTTTGTTATTACACATGGTCATGAGGATCATATAGGAGCACTTCCTTATGTATTAAAAGAGATAAATGTACCAGTTTATGCTACAAAACTTACAATGGGACTTATCGACAATAAATTAAAAGAACATGTGCTTCCAAAGCCTGTTAAGAGAAAAGTTGTCAAATATGGTCAGTCAATAAATCTTGGATGTTTCAGAATAGAGTTTATCAGAACAAATCATAGTATTTCAGATGCAGCAGCACTTGCAATATTTTCGCCAGCAGGAATAGTTGTACACACAGGTGACTTTAAGGTTGATTATACTCCGGTAAATGGAGAGACCATTGACCTTCAGAGATTTGCTGAACTTGGCAAAAAGGGTGTACTTGCGCTGATGTGTGACAGTACAAATGTTATGAAACCTGGATATACCATGTCTGAGAGAACAGTAGGAAAAACATTTGACAATATATTTGCTGACAATGAAAAACACAGGATAATAGTTGCCACATTTGCGTCAAATGTTGACAGAGTGCAGCAGATAATAAATTCGGCAGAGAAATATGGAAGAAAGGTTGTTATAGAGGGACGCAGTATGGTAAATGTCATCACTACTGCGACAGAACTTGGATATCTTGATGTTCCAAAAAATATCATTATAGAAATGGAACAGATGAAAAATTATCCGCCTGAAAAGCTTGTACTTATAACAACCGGAAGCCAGGGTGAAGCGATGGCAGCTCTTTCAAGAATGGCTGCAAATCTGCATAGAAAAGTTTCTATAGAACCAGGTGATACAGTAATTTTTAGTTCAAGACCAATTCCTGGAAATGAGAAAAATGTTTCAAAAGTTATAAATGAACTTGCACAAAAAGGTGCAAAAGTTATAGTACAGGACACGCATGTATCAGGTCATGCTTCACAGGAGGAGATAAAACTTATATATTCTCTTACAAGACCAAAATATGCGATACCTGTACATGGGGAATACCAACACTTGAAGGCACATGCAGAACTTGCACAGGGAATGGGTATACCTAAGGAAAATACGATAGTATTGTCTTCAGGCGATGTCCTTGAACTTACACAGGAGAGAGCAACACTTATAGGCAAGGTTCAGGCACAGGGTATAATGGTAGATGGACTTGGAGTTGGAGATGTAGGAAATATTGTTCTTAGAGACAGACAGCATCTTTCTGAAAATGGTCTTATTATCATTGTACTTACACTTGAAAAATATACTAATCAGCTTCTTGCAGGGCCTGATATTGTTTCAAGAGGGTTTGTGTATGTGAGAGAGTCAGAATATCTTATGGATGAGGCAAAGAGTATTGTATATGCAGCGCTTGAGAGATGCCTTGACAATAAAGTTTCTGATTGGAGCAAGATAAAGACGGAGATAAAAGATAGTCTTAGTGATTATCTTTGGAAGAAAATGAAACGTAATCCTATGATCTTACCTATTATTATGGAGGTTGAATAGTGCTATAAGCAAGTAGTAGAGCGGATTGTGAATATCCGTTTGACATTGTTGGATTTAGATTTTTAATTTTAGCTGTAGGGAGGAAAAAGGTTTTATGAAAGAAATTGATGATGCCTTAAATACATTGATAGATATAATAAAAGCGACAAAAGAGTATAATCAGTATCAGACACTTTTAAAAAAAGTGAAAAATGAACCAGAACTATATGGAAGAATATGTGATTATAGAAGAAAAAGTCTTGCCCTGCAGCTTTCTGATAATGAAAATTTTATTCAGGAAAATAACAATCTCCAGAATGAGTTTGCTGATTTGCTTAACATAGGTCTTTCAAATGAATATTTTGCAGCTGAGCATCAGTATTGTGTTATGATAAGAAAGATTCAGGAATGTTATTTAGAAGAAATTGGTATAGAGACTGATTTCCTGGAGGGATAGGATATGGGCAGATCCCAGAATTCAGGACAGGCATTAAATTTTTTGCGTAGAGGAATATTATTTCTTGTCGATGTTCTGATAGTTATTTTGTTTTGTTTTATGATATTTCAGGCATGCAAGATGTGTTATGATCTTTGTTATGAGATTTATGGCCCAGTCGTGGCTGAAAAAGCACCTGGAACGGATATACAGTTTTCGGTTGATAAAAATGAATCTATGTACAAGGTTGCAGAAGGTTTGTATTATCATGGTTTGATTGTAAATCAGTATTCGTTTTATGTGAGGACATTACTTATGGATCGGGATGAGGTAAAGTTAAAACCTGGAAATTATGTATTAAACACAAGTATGGATTACGAAGAGATACTTGATATGCTTACTAAAAGCGATTGAAAAGAGAGGTAAATGTTTTGATCATTGATGAGAGATTATCAATATATATTGATTCAATATCGTGGAACATACCGGAATATTTAAAAGAAGTTGAAAAAGCTGCACTTGCAGATGAGGTACCTATAATCAGGCGTCCGATGCAGTCGTTGATATCATTTCTTTTAACAGTAAAAAAACCGAAGGCAGTATTAGAAATAGGTACTGCAGTCGGTTTTTCAAGTATGTTGATGAGTGAATATGTATCAGCTGGCACTATTATAGATACAATAGAGAAAGTTCCGATAAGAATTGAATGTGCCAAAGAAAATTTTGCAAAATATGATAAAACCGAGAGGATAAACCTTCTTGAAGGGGATGCGGCAGATGTTTTAAGAAAATTGGCGACTGAGGGAAAAAGATATGATTTTATCTTTATGGATGCAGCTAAGGGGCAGTATCTTAATTTCCTGGAGCCGGTTCTTGATATGCTTACTGATAATGGTCTGCTTGTGACTGATAATGTACTTCAGGATGGAGATATCATTCAGTCAAGATATGCAATTACAAAGCGTGATAGAACAATTCATGGCAGAATGAGAGAATACTTATATTTTCTGACACATTCTGAAAGATTTAAGACAGTAGTACTGCCTGTGGGTGATGGGGCGGCATTATCACAGGTGGTTTCAGAATATAAGAGGGATTAATTTTAAAGAAAGGAAAAGCTATTCAGATAAAATAAGTGCGTGAATGCATTTGTATATGTTTTAGCAGGAGAAAAATATGTTAGCGAATGGAAAACCGGAACTGCTTGTACCAGCAAGCAGTCTTGATGTTTTAAAAGTTGCCGTTATGTATGGTGCAGATGCTGTATATATCGGCGGAGAATTATATGGTCTTAGAGCAAAGGCAAAGAACTTTTCAAATGATGATATAAAAAAGGGAATAGAGTTTGCACATAAATATGGAAAGAGAGTATTTATAACAGCAAATATAACGGCACACAACAGAGACCTTCAGGGTGTTAGAAAATATTTTGAAGAATTAAAAGAAATCAAACCTGATGCACTTATTATTTCTGACCCGGGAGTATTTACAATAGCAAAAGAGGTATGTCCTGAAATTGAGATTCATATCAGTACACAGGCAAATAATGTAAATTATGCGACATATCTTTTCTGGCAGAAACAGGGTGCAAAGAGAGTTGTTTCTGCAAGAGAGCTTTCAGTAGCGGAAATTAAAGATATAAGAGCAAATATTCCTGACGATCTTGAGATAGAGACATTTGTTCATGGTGCAATGTGTATTTCTTATTCTGGAAGATGCCTTTTAAGTAATTATTTTACCGGCAGAGATGCAAATCTTGGTGCATGTACACATCCATGCAGATGGAAATATCATATTGTAGAGGAGAGCAGACCTGGTGAATATCTTCCTATTGAAGAGAACGAGAGAGGAACATATATCTTCAACTCTAAAGATTTATGTATGATAGAGCATATACCTGACCTTGTAGATGCAGGAATTGACAGTTTTAAGATTGAGGGACGAATGAAAACTGCTCTTTATGTCGCTGATGTGGCAAGAACATATCGTCAGGCAATTGATGATTATTTTGAGTCACCAGAGCTTTATGAGTCAAAGAAAGACTATTATATGGAAGAGATTTCAAAGTGTACTTACAGACAGTTCACAACGGGATTTTTCTATGGGCCTACTACACATGAAACTCAGATATATGATAATAACACATATGTTAGAGGATATGTATTTTTAGGAATTATCAGAGAAGTTGACGAAGATGGATATGCACTTATAGAACAGAAAAATAAGTTCTGTGTGGGTGATGAGATTGAGATAATGAAACCATCTGGAGAAAATGTAATGGTTAAAGTGCTTGACATGAAAAATGAAAAGGGCGAGAAAGTAGAAAGCTGTCCTCATCCGGGAGAGCTTGTAAGGATACTTCTGAGTGAAAAACCTGAGATTATGAATCTTATCAGAGTTAAAGAGGAAAGTAAATAATTTTAGTCTTATATTTAAGATTAAAAGTCTTTATACCTAAGATTTAATATAAAATATTTTGAATTATTGGTGTAGCATAGCAGGATATATAAGGATAAAATAATATTTAGAGAAGTACCTGCACAAAACAGATATGTGCAGAAAAATAGAGCTGATATAAATGATTTTTAGCAATGGAGGTTTTAATGACAGTACAGGAAAAATATTTAAAGATTGTTGATGAAGTAATAGAAAAAGGTCCTTATAAGCCTGATTGGGTTTCTTTATCTGAGTATGAAGCACCAAAGTGGTTTAGAGATGCGAAGTTTGGTATATTTATCCACTGGGGACTTTTTAGTGTTCCTGCTTTTAATAATGAGTGGTATTCAAGAAATATGTATATTCAGGATATGGAGGAGTGGAAACATCACAGAGAGACATATGGTGAGCATACAAAGTTTGGATATAAAGATTTTATACCGATGTTCACAGCACCAAAGTTTGAGCCTAAAGAGTGGGTAAAACTCTTTAAAAAAGCAGGGGCAAAGTATGTTATGCCTGTTGCTGAGCATCATGATGGATTTCAAATGTATGACAGTGAGATAAGTGAGTGGACAAGTGTAAAAAAAGCTATGAAAAGGGATGTGCTTGGAGAACTTAAGAAGGCGATACAGGATGAAGGTCTTGTATTTTGTGAGTCAAACCACCGTGTTGAGCATGCTTTCTTTATGGGACATGGTTGTGAGTTTGATAGTGATATAAAACAGCCTATGAAACTAGGTGATTTTTATTGGCCTGCAATGCATGAACCTGACAATCAGGATCTATTCAGCCCGGCGCCTCCGAAAGAATTTCTTGAGGACTGGCTTGCGAGAAACTGTGAACTTGTCGAAAAATATAAACCATCAATGGTATATTTTGACTGGTGGATACAGCATGATTCGGTAAAGGAGTATTTAAAGAAATTTGCGGCATATTATTATAATCGGGCAGAAGAGTGGGGAATGAAAGTAGCTATTTCATACAAGCATGATGCTATGATGCTCGGAACAGGAATACTTGATATGGAGAGAGGCCATTTCTCAGAAGCAAAACCATTTTACTGGCAGGCTGATACATCGATGGCGTTTAATTCATGGTGTTATACAGAGCAGAACAGATTTAAAAAATCGAGTGATATTCTTCAGGATCTTGTTGATATTGTAAGCAAGAATGGCTGCCTTTTACTTAATGTTGGACCTAAAGCTGATGGAACTATCTGTGATGAGGAGATAAATATCATGGAAGAAATCGGAGAATGGATGGATATAAATGGTGAGGCTATATACGGAACACATCCATGGCGAGTTCAGGAAGAGGGAAGTACCGAAGTTGTAGAGGGAATGTTCTCAGAGGAGGGAAGAAAAGATTTTACATCAGAGGATATAAGGTTTACATGTAAGGCAGATTGTATCTACATAATCCCAATGAAGCAGAATGGTGAGGATATAATAGTTAAGAGCATGGGAGAAAACAGTAAAGATTTCCATGGAATCATTGAAGAGTTTACGGCACTCGGATATGATGAGCAGCCTGAGTTTATAAGAGAAGATGACAGGATGATAATAAGAGCACCATTTGTAAAGAGTGATAAACCTGTTGTATACAGAATGAGACTTAAATAATATAATGTATAATGAAAGAGAAAGAGGGACATCAGTAAAATGATGTCCCTCTAATTTAATTTAACGTCTCATTATAATCTTGTCAAAAAATCAAAAAATATTAAAATAAATTATGTTTATCTATAAAAATAAGAATGAATCCATGCTTCGATTATAATAAATGTAAAGATAGATTAACCAATCTTTACAACATTTGAAGCCTGTGGTCCTTTTTCTCCGTTAACAACGTCAAATTCCACTTCTTCACCTTCATCAAGAACTTTGAAACCATCCATCTGAAGTGCTGAATAATGTACGAATACATCTTTACCTGTCTCGTCTGAAATGAAACCAAAACCCTTTTTAGCGTTAAACCACTTAACTGTACCCTTCATTGTACTGCCTCCTAAAACTTTAAAAAATATTTATGCCAGAAATGGCATGCCGTGTGGCTGTCAGGTGATTACTTTTATCCACTGACACAATTAAATCTATCATATAAAGTGATGGGTGTCAACGCATTTTTGCGGTACAACAGCTTATTTTATGACTCATTTGCTATAGTATCAGCGAGTTCTTCAAGGTACATCCATCTGTCCATTTTATAGTCAAGTTTTTGTTGAAGTTCATCTTTCATGGCAGATAATTCACCGAGTTTTACAAAATCATTTGCTGCTTTTAACATTGCATTATCGGTGTCTTCTATTTTTTGCTCAAGTTCAGCTATATCCGATTCGATAGTTTCAAATTCTTTTTCTTCTTTGTAAGACATTTTTTTCTTTTTTATCTGTCCGTCTTTCCAGTTATCTTTTGTAACTTTAGGCTTATCAGAGGAAGTTTTGGAATTTTCATTTTCGGATATATCTGATATACCAGCATCGGTAACATCAAGTTTATGGTGTGTGTGATCTAGGTAGTCTGTATAACCACCTTCATACTGGTTTATCGTACCATTTTCAAAACAGAATATTCTAGATACAACTCTGTCAAGAAAATAGCGGTCGTGGGAAACTGTTATCACAATGCCGTCAAAGGAGTCAAGATAATCTTCAAGTCTTGTGAGTGTAGCGATATCAAGGTCATTCGTAGGCTCATCAAGTATAAGTATATTTGGTGCTTCCATAAGTATTCTTAAAAGATAAAGACGTCTTTTTTCACCGCCTGAAAGTTTTCCGACAACAGAGTATTGTTGATCTGGTGGAAATAAAAATCTTTCAAGCATTACAGAAGCCGAAACAGTACCATCTTTGGTATGGATAAATTCGCCACCTTCCCTTACATAATCTATAACTCTTAGGGATTCATCCATAGCCTCATTTTCCTGCGAAAAATAGCCGATTTTTACAGTCTGTCCAATCGTGACTGAGCCGGAATCGGGCTTAAGTTTGCCGGTTATTATATTCATTAAGGTAGATTTACCACAGCCATTTGGACCGATGATACCAACTCTGTCATTTTTTAAAAAGAAATATGTAAAATTTTTAATAACAGGAATGCCATCAAATGATTTTGAGATGTCATCAAGCTCTATCGTTGTTTTTCCAAGTCTTGATGATGCTGAGCTTATTTCTATGGTGCTGTCGGTAACTGGTGCTTTCGCATCACGAAGATTTTCGTATCGTTGGATATGTGCTTTCTGTTTTGTAGAACGTGCTCTTGCACCACGCATCATCCATGCAATTTCAGTTCGAAGCAGACTTTGTCTTTTTCTTTCAGTTGCATTTGCGATTTCTTCTCTCTGCGCTTTTCTTTCAAGGAATCCGAGATAATTGCAGTCATAACTGTAAAGTTTTCCTTTGTCTATTTCTACAATACGGTTTACGACACTGTCAAGAAAATATCTGTCATGTGTGATCATTATAAGAGCACCACGATATTTTTTTAGATAATCTTCAAGCCATTCATTCATGGCACTGTCGAGGTGGTTTGTAGGCTCATCAAGAATAAGTATGTCAGCAGGAGTAAGCAGTGTCCGTATAAGGGCGATTCGTTTGCGCTGACCTCCTGAAAGTTCATTTATAGGTTGTTCATGATTTTTAAAACCAAGTTTGTTCATCATATTTTTAGCCTGAGGTTCATAATTTACCGGAGAATCAGAGATATCTTTTTTTAATGGAAGAGCTGCTTCAAGTGCAGAAATATTTTCAGAAAATTCAGGCTTCTGTGAAAGATATCCTATCCTTAAATTTCTGCCCATGATTATTTTGCCGCTGTCAGGTTCGATTATTCCGGCAAGAATTTTTAATAAAGTTGATTTTCCTGTTCCATTTATTCCGATAATACCGACTTTTTCATTTTCGTTTAGACTAAATGAAGTGTCATCGAGCAAAAGTCTTTCGGTATATGAATGGGTAAGATGTTCTGCTGTAATTAGATTCATAAAAATCTCCTCTTTTCTAGATATATAATATGCACCCTTTGTTGTTGCAAAGCGACATTTTATAAGTTATAATTATAATTAGGTGTGAATAAGTATAGCCTATTACAAAAGGCAAAGCAACCATTATTTTTGGAGGCGTACAGTTATGGATAAAAAGGGTTTGGCGTATAAGCGTCATGTAAATTATTATGAAACTGATCAGATGGGGATCGTACATCACTCAAATTATATCAGATTTTTTGAAGAGGCAAGGATAGATTTTCTTGATAAGATCGGTCTAAATTATAAAAAGATTGAAGATATGGGTCTGATAATGCCAGTTCTTGGTGTTGAGTGCAGGTATATCAAGCCGCTTCATTTTGGTGAACCTTTTACTGTGAATTCAAGGCTGACTAAGTACAATGGTATGAAGATTTTTGTAGGATATGAGATTTTTAATATGGCTGGTGAACTTGTTACGACAGGGAGCAGCGAGCACTGTTTACTTGATAAGGAATTGAAGCCAGTGAACATAAAAAGAAAGTATCCAGATATATATAACAGATTAAAAGAATTAGTTGAAGATGAATAAAAAGATTATTTTCAAGGAAACGAGGATAGAAATGAAGAAAAAACTGATGACTATATTGATCACAAGTGTTATGATGCTTGCGGCAATGGGTGTATTTGTATGGAAGATGAGTGGAATTTCAGACAAGTTAAGTGGCGAGGACAAAGCTAAGATTGAAGAAGAAAAAGATCTTCTTGAAAATCAGAAGGGTAAAGCTATAGATAGTGTTAATCAGATTGATATAAAAAATCTGTATCTTTCAGGTAAAAGAAAAAATGTTGTTACCATAAATTATAAATCTCCTAAGGAGGTTTATGATCAGTCAAAGTCTGCGCATGCAGAGGAAACGCTTACAGATATAAAGAAAAAAGTAAAAAAATATACACCGGAAGATGCATTATGGGCGTACAATCCATATGGAACAAACTATTGTTCTATGTATGTATATTTTAATACAGATGGCAACTGTTATTGCAAATATACAATATCAGTTAAAGATAGAAAGATTCCTGACTTTACAAGGACTTTGATAGCAGGCGGCTCAAGAAATGTTACATCAGAGCATGAGTATCAGCTTATAGGACTTGTACCCGGAATGAAAAATTACATAACATTACAGCTGTACAACAAAAAAGACCAGTTATCAGACAAGATAGTATACAGTGTAGATATACCAAAAAGCGGAACAGGTATGCAGACAAGTATCTCTTCAGTAAATGGAAGAAGCAGACAGGAGATAAGTAATGGTCTTTATACTGTTTTTTACAAAGGAAAAACAGTAAACAAAAAGGTTATGAAAACTGTTACTAAAAAGAAAGGTAAGAATGTTAAAAAGAAGATTAACAAAAAGGTTAAGAACTATGCTATTGCCATGTATGATAATTCAGGGGTGTTAAGAAGTGAGATACCGCTTGATGGACATATGGCAAAAAATATGCAGACCATATATGACAGTGTATTTTATCCATGTGCACAGGATAAGATTGCAAGGGTAAATAATCTTGGACAGGTTACTAAAGTCTATAAGATAAATGGCTATAAGCAGGACGGAGAATTTTCATATGATGGTTTTGGAAACATTTATTTTATAGCTACTGCACTTGGAAAAAAGGCTACAAGAAACAGCAAGATAATGAGCCTTGAACTGGAGTCGGGAAAGGTGAGTACCGCACTTGATTTTGACTCATTTATTTCAGAAATGTATAAAAAATCAGGGAAAAAAGCAAACTGGATAGATATAAATTCTGTTCAGGTATGTGGAACAAACAAGCTTATAGTGAGTTCGAAATCATTATCAAGTATTTTTAAGGTAAGTAATGTAGGAAGTCTTTTGCCTAAACTTGATTATATAATTGCTGATAAAGATATATGGAAGAAATGCAGTGTACTTAAGAAGAATGTGTTGAAAAAATATTCTAAAAAAGGAGGAGCAGAGGCAACGAAGAACTCTGACAACAGTATAGAGTCAATTCTTAATGAGGGAAAGAAAAAGCCTGATCCATTTAGGTCACAGTATGGTCAGAATGCGGTTACAAGTAACTCATTGGGGACTATTATAACAATGTTGAACAATAATTCAGGAAAGTATGCCAAAAAATCAAATAACAAGTCATATTACTATCAGTTTAAAGTAAATGAATCTGCGAAAAATTATCGTGTGTCTGCCAAAAAAGCTTTTGAAAAGACATCAGATAATGGTAATATAACTAAGGATGGAAATATGTATATATATTGTTGCAGTGATAAAAATAAATTTATGGAAACAGATGCGACAGGAAAGCTTATAAAGAGTTTTAGAACGGAAAATGGAATTTACAGAGTCTATAAAAATGACTGGAAGAATTTCTGGTTTTATTAGGTGGCAAAATCGTTGACCTGCTAAATTAAAAGTTGTATAATCACATTAACAGAGTTATTTAGAATTTTGCATAATATTTTACTGTTTAATCAAGTTAAGCGGATATTCGCAGTCCGCTCTGCTACTTGTTTGATAGTGTTAAAATAATAATTTATTAAGGAGGAATAGAAGTATGAAATTTTTCGTAGATACGGCGAAGATTGAGGATATTAAAAAAGCAAATGATATGGGAGTTATCTGTGGTGTTACAACAAATCCATCACTTATAGCTAAAGAAGGCGGAAAAAGTCAGGAAGAGGTTTTAAAAGAAATCGCAGAAATAGTTGACGGACCTATCAGTGGAGAAGTTAAAGCAACAACTGTAGATGCAGAAGGCATGATCAATGAGGGAAGAGAGATAGCTAAACTTCACAAAAATATGGTAGTTAAGATTCCTATGACGGTAGAAGGTCTTAAGGCTACTAAAGTTCTTTCAAGTGAAGGAATCAAATGCAATGTGACACTTATCTTTTCAGCAAATCAGGCACTTCTTGCAGCAAGAGCAGGTGCAGCTTATGTTTCACCATTCCTTGGTCGTCTTGATGATATTTCAACACCGGGTATCGAACTTATCCAGAATATTGCAGATATATTTGCAAATTATCCTGAGATTAAGACAGAGATTATTGCAGCAAGTGTTCGTAACCCTATTCATGTAACTGATTGTGCACTTGCAGGTGCTGATATTGCAACAGTTCCTTATAATGTAATTGAGCAGATGACAAAGCATCCTCTTACAGATCAGGGTATTGCAAAATTCCAGAAGGACTACATAGCTGTCTTTGGTGAGTAAAGTTTTGCCAGATATTATTTTATTTAAGTATGGTTGTATTTGGCGAATAAAATATGGTAATATTTTTAAATCATAAAAACAATTAAAACAGAAAGGAAGATATCATGGATATTTTAGCATTAAAGAAAACTGCAAATGAAGTCCGCAAGGGCATTGTTACAGCGGTGCACAGCGCAAAATCAGGACATCCGGGTGGATCTTTATCTGCTGCTGATCTCTTAACATACTTGTATTTTGAGGAGATGAATATCGATCCTAAGGATCCAAAGAAAGCAGACAGAGATCGTTTTGTGTTATCAAAAGGTCATATTGCACCTGGTTTATATTCAACACTCGCACAGAGAGGGTATTTCCCAGTTGAGGATTTAAAGACACTTCGTCATGTAGGCTCTTATCTTCAGGGACATCCGGATATGAAACATATTCCAGGAGTTGATATGTCAAGCGGTTCACTTGGACAGGGCATATCAGCAGCAGTAGGTATGGCGCTCTCAGCAAAACTTGACGATGCATCTTACAGAGTATACACACTTCTCGGTGATGGTGAGATTCAGGAAGGTCAGGTATGGGAGGCAGCTATGTTTGCCGGAGCTAGAAAACTTGACAATCTTGTTGTTATTGTTGATAATAACGGTCTTCAGATAGATGGAAAGATTGAGGATGTTTGTTCACCATATCCTATTGCAGACAAGTTTAAGGCATTTAATTTCAATGTTGTTGAGATTGATGCACACGATTTTGAACAGATTGCAGATGCGTTTAAGAAGGCAAGAGAAACTAAAGGAATGCCTACAGCTATCATAATGAAGAGCGTGAAAGGTAAAGGTGTATCTTTCATGGAGAATCAGGCCGGATGGCATGGTACGGCTCCAAATGATGAGCAGTATGCACAGGCAATGGCTGACCTTGAAAAAATCGGTGAGAGCTTGAAATAAGCAGATAGGAGGAAAAAATGGCAGAAGTAAAGAAAATTGCTACAAGAGAAAGCTATGGTAATGCTTTAACAGAACTCGCAGAGCAGTATCCAAATCTTGTTGTACTTGACGCTGATTTAGCAGCAGCAACAAAGACAGGTATCTTCAAGAAAGCTTATCCTGAAAGACATATAGATTGTGGTATTGCTGAATGTAACATGATGGGTATTGCGGCTGGACTTGCAACAACAGGAAAGATTCCATTTGTAAGTTCTTTTGCAATGTTTGCAGCTGGCCGTGCTTATGAGCAGGTTCGTAACTCAGTAGGATATCCAAAACTTAATGTAAAGATCGGAGCTACACATGCAGGTATTTCTGTAGGTGAGGATGGAGCTACACATCAGTGCTGTGAAGATCTTGCACTTATGCGCACGATACCAGGAATGGTAGTTATGAATCCGTCAGATGATGTTGAGGCAAAGGCCGCTGTAAAGGCAGCACTCGACCATGAGGGACCCGTATATATCCGTTTTGGAAGACTCGCAGTACCAGTTATAAATGACAGACCAGATTACAAATTTGAACTCGGAAAAGGTGTAGTTCTTCGTGAAGGTAAGGATGTTACACTTGTTGCAACAGGACTTGAAGTTTCAGAGACACTTGAGGCAGCCAAGAAACTTGCAGCAGACGGAATTGATGCAAAGGTCATCAATATCCATACAATCAAACCTCTTGATGAGGAGCTTATAGTTGCAGCAGCTAAAGAGACAGGAAAAGTTGTTACTATAGAGGAACACTCAGTTATCGGTGGACTTGGAAGTGCAGTATGTGATTGTCTCAGCGAAAAAGCACCAACTAAGGTTCTTAAGATTGGTGTAAATGACACTTACGGTGAATCAGGACCAGCAGTAGAGCTTATCAAGAAGTATGGTCTTGACAGCGAAGGTATCTACGCAAAAGTTAAGGCATTTATGGCTTAGATTAGCAGGACTTAAAATTTATAAATAAATATATTTACAAGTAAATATATACACTCTCAAAGTGAAAACCTTAAAAAGAGTATTACTTTGGGAGTGTTTTTTTGAGGATTAATATAGAAAAGGGGATAAGAAATGAAATCGAAGACAACAAAGAAATTAGCGATGGCAGGTGTTTTTACGGCTCTTGCGATTGTTGGAAGTATGCTAAGTGTGCCTGTTGCATCAAGTAAGTGTGCTCCTGTCCAGCATATGATAAATATTTTGTCGGCGGTTCTTTTAGGACCGGGCTACAGTGTGGGGATTGCGTTTGTGGCAAGTCTGCTCAGAAATATATTAGGACTTGGAAGTTTTCTTGCATTTCCGGGAAGTATGGTCGGTGCTTTATGCTGTGGTCTTGTTTATAAATTCTCAAAGAAGGTGCTTCCGACTTGTATTGCTGAGGCTTTTGGAACGGGAGTGCTCGGAGGAATAGCAGCTTATCCGGTAGCAAAATATGCGATGGGAGTTCCAGATATAGGTGTCTTTGTGTATGTTGTACCATTTCTCATATCAACAGTTGCAGGGAGTGTTCTGGCGTTTGTGCTTGTGACTGCACTTAAAAAAGCTGGTGTTACTGAGATTTTTGAGGATTAAACATTTGAAAATGAGGGATTTTGTATTATGATATTTGGAAAAAAGAGCAACAATTTAAAATATGAAAAAAGTATATCGGGTGGCAACGCTATAAGTGGCAAGCAACTGAAGGAAATTGTAAAAAAATACATCGGATATATAAAAAATACAGCACCAAATGTACATTGTCTTACAAATGTGGTGACAATGCAGGATGTTGCTAACATGTTACTTGCTGCTGGAGGAAGTGCGATAATGGCACAGGATATAAATGAAGTGAAGGAGATAACACAGATTTCCTCGGCAACACTTTTAAATATGGGGGTACCATCTGATGAAAAGATAGCCGCTTATATTGTAGCAGGCAAAACTGCGAACAGACTAGGACATCCGGTGGTATTTGATCCTGTTGGAGTCGGGGCAAGTAATTATAGGAAAAGTTGTGCAGAAGAGATACTTAAAAATGTGAATCCTGATATAATAAGATGCAATCAGGAGGAAGCTAAAGTGTTACTTGAATTAAATAGAAAGATCAGGTCAAATGGAGTTGAGAGCAGTATAAAATTAACAGAGAGTGAGCAGGAAAAAACAGCTATAGCTCTTGCAAATAAATTTAATACAATAGCTTTCATAAGTGGCAGTCTTGATACGATTTCAGATGGAAATATCGTTTTAAAGATAGACGGCGGTGACAACAGAATGAGAAAAGTAAGCGGTACGGGATGCATGTTGTCTGCTTTATGTGCATTGTTTGCGGCAGGCGTATATACTGCCTCGGAAACTGAAAAAAACGCAGGCAATATAGAAGATAATGGAAATTATATTTTTAATGAAAAATATTTTTATGCGGCTTATTCGGCAGGAAAAGTTTGGAAAGAAACGGCGAAGAACATAGGGATTTTAGCCGATATAAATGATGAAGGGATAGGGACATATCACAGTATGTTGTTTGACGAACTGGAGAAGATAATGGAAAACCGTAATGTATGATAAAATGAAGGCAAGACGATTATCACAAGGGGGAAATAATATTGAAGAAAATAGGTATAGTAATATGTAATTTTAATAAAGTTGACAAGGTGCTTGAGTGTATTCAGTGTATTCTTGAGAATAAATTTACTGATTATGATCTGTATGTGGTTGATAATGCATCAACAGATGGTGCACCAGAGGCTATTAAGGAAAAATATGGCGACAAGGTAAAACTTATCATAAATAAAGAAAATCTTGGTGGTTCAGGTGGATTTAATACAGGGCTTCGTGCAGCATACAAAGAGGGATATGAATATCTTATGTGTGTTGACAATGATGCGATGCTTGATGAAAATGCGATAGGAAATCTTTATGAATTTCTTGAGGAGCATGATGAAGTTGGTATGGCAGCATCAAAGATATATCATCTTGAAGCACCTGACTATATACAGCAGTTTGGACAGACGATAGATTTTGAATATTTTTGTACGGATGTACCTCATCTTGATATGTATGAGGATGGTTCAATGCCTGATTATCTTTATGTAGATAGTGTAGCTGCCTGCTCGCTTATGATAAGAAGAAGTACGATAGATAAGATTGGATTTATGCCTGAAGAAAATTTTCTTTACTGGGATGATACGGAGTGGTGTTATCTTTGCAATAAGGCAGGGATGAAAGTGGCATCAGTAGGCACTTCAAAAGCACTTCATGCAATGGGCGCAAAAAAGGAAACAGTAAACACATTCCCTACATATTATGCGTGGAGAAACTGGATAAATTTCTTTGTAAAGTACACAACTGAAAAAGACCTTGACAGAATGACAGACACATTTTTAAATTCAATGTTCCAGATAGTATATGAGGGACTTCACAATGGCGAATACAACCGGGCAAAAACGGTAATGCTCGCATACGATGATGCCATTCATGGAATTACCGGAAAAGCAGGTGAAAACAGAATATTTGAACTTGATTTCAATGAGAAGCCTTTCAGGGAACTTTTTGAAAGTGCAGACAGTTTTTATATAAATGAAAATGAACATTCCGTAATGGCAGAGAGAGTAAGAATTCTTGCAAAGAATTTCGGATATGACATAAAGTGGTGCGAAAAAGCGGCGGCTGGTGTAAAAGAGATAGTCATATGTGATAATATATTTGATATAGATGATCTTTCAGGAGAAAAGATTTATATAGACATAAATGACTGCATATTGAGGACGGAAGATGATATGCTTGATGTGATAAATTATAATTACAGTAAGCGTAGTTTTGTATTTGCCAATAAGCCGGTGTTTATGCAGAAAGTCAGGGAACTGAGAAAACAGGATGCATGATTATAGATGGATGAGATTATATAATACTTCAGCAATAAAAAAGTAAGGTTTATTGTTAAAAATATATAAGTAAAACGAGTGGTTTGGAAAATATAATAAAGCTGATTAGAGGGTATATTTTTATGGAAAAGTTATCTATGATTGTCAAAAGAAGCATGATTATATTTTTAGGTGGACTTTGGGGATGTGTCAGCTTTTTTTGGCTGGGGTACAGTATCTTAACGCTGGGAAATTTTATGGAAGAACCGGGTTCGTATGATTATGTGGCTGAGGGAACACAAATGCAGGTATATGGTTTGATTGGATGTGTTTTATATGCTGTAATCTTTGTTGCTGTATTTTATTTATTATACAAAAAGAAAAAGTATTTTGCTACATTTTTAGTGTCTATGGTTGTGGGCGGAATTATTTCAGGTGTATATATTTTTGTATTAAGATAATATGTATAGAAATATAAGAGGTGAGAGATTGTGTAATTGTGTATCATAAAAATAGACAAATTTGTTTGGGGAGAATTTTAATAATTTTACAGTTTTACTAAAAGCTGCCTGTTCAAATTAAAACAAGCAGCTTTTTAATTTGCAACATAAAGTGTATTTTATTTATTGAATATAGATGATTTTACATTATATCTCAAATTTATGCTTGTGCAACAGTGGGACTTTCACACATTTTCAAAAATCTTTCATGGATTTTCGTACTCTCATCAAGTTCAGGATGAAATGAGATGGCAATTTGATTTTTATATTCAACTCCTACGATATTGTCATTGACAACAGCCGTTACATCGACTTCCGGTTTTGCCTCGGCAACATAGGGTGCGCGTATAAAAGTCATCGGGATTTCACCAAGTCCCTCATAATCACTTTCCGTATAAAAACTTCCGAGCTGCCTGCCGTAAGCATTTCTTTTAACTGTGATAGGAAGTGTTGAGAGGTGTTTAGTGTCATCATCTTCAATATCCTTAGCAAGAAGAATCATACCGGCACAAGTGGCGAGAACGGGAAGACCATCCTCAATCTGTTCTTTTATATTCTCAAACATATCCAGTTCTCTTAAAAGTTTTCCCTGAACCGTACTCTCACCGCCGGGAAGAATGATACCGTCAAGTTTGGTATCAAGGTCAGATTTCTGACGAAGCTCCGTATAATCAACACCAAGTTTATCAAGTACCTTTTCATGCTCGATAAAAGCACCCTGTAAAGCTAAGACTCCAATATTCATGGTAATAATCCCTCTTTTCTGATTTTCAAATTTATTTAGTAAAAATAAATTTGAAGACAATTTACGATTATTTTATACTTTTGCAAGCAACACAGCTTATAGTAGTTTCGCAACAAAGTCTACTTATTTGCCTCTTTCAGCCATAAGAAGTGCAATTTCCTGTTCATTGATACCAACCATTGCTTCTCCTAAATCTTCTGAGAGTTCTGCGATAAGTTTTGCATCTGTATAGTTTGTTACTGCTTTTACGATGGCAGCGGCTCTCTTTGCAGGATTTCCTGATTTGAATATACCTGAACCTACGAATACACCTTCAGCGCCGAGCTGCATCATAAGTGCTGCATCAGCAGGAGTAGCAACACCGCCGGCTGCAAAGTTTACAACAGGAAGTTTACCGTTTTTATGCACATACTCTACAAGCTCATAAGGTACCTGATACTGTTTTGCTGCTTCAAAAAGTTCATCTTCTCTAAGGCTTGTGAGTTTTCTAATTGCACTGTTCATCATACGCATATGTCTTACTGCCTGAACGATGTCACCTGTTCCTGGTTCACCCTTTGTTCTGATCATAGAAGCACCTTCATTGATTCTTCTGAGTGCTTCGCCGAGGTCTTTTGCACCACATACAAAAGGAACTTTGAAATCTCTCTTGTTGATATGATAAACATCATCGGCTGGTGATAATACTTCGCTTTCATCTATGTAATCGATCTCAATGGCTTCAAGTACCTGTGCTTCTGCAAAGTGACCGATACGGCATTTTGCCATTACAGGGATTGAAACAGCTTCCTGAATACCTTTTATCATTTTAGGATCGCTCATTCTTGAAACACCGCCAGCTGCTCTTATGTCAGCAGGGATTCTCTCAAGTGCCATGACAGCACAAGCTCCAGCTTCCTGGGCAATCTTTGCCTGTTCAGGAGTAGTTACATCCATGATTACTCCGCCTTTTAACATCTGTGCGAGTTCTTTGTTAAGTTCGTATCTTTTATTCATTGCTTTTCCTCCAAGTTTTATTTACATTTGATATACACATGATATAATAATTCCAAAATCCAGATATACTGCATCTGTCGCACTTTGTGCTATAAGATTTTGTCGTTCATAAATTTGTTGCAAGAAAATGAACTCTCTTGCTTCGCAAATTTATGATATAATTGATCTGAATATAAAAAAATCATCAAAATAAATATATTCAAAAAGGTCAGTTTGAAAGGAAAAGTTAAAATGCTTACATATTCATTTGCAGATATAGGTTCAGATTCGCTTTATGAACATTTATATAAATGTATCAAAAATGATATAAAAAAGGGAGTTTTGGAGAAGAATGAGAAGCTTCCATCAAAAAGAAGTCTTGCAAAAAATCTGGGTATAAGTGTCATTACGGTTGAAAATGCATATGCCCAGTTGATAGCTGAGGGATATATATATTCTATAGTAAAAAAAGGTTATTATGTTTCTGATATTAAAACTGATTATATTTGGGATAGCACTGCAGGAGAAAGTGAAATGGAAAAGAGTATATCCGGTGTGGCTGATAGGGAATCAGATATTCAGGATAACGGGAGTTACTTGTCTAAAAATGCTTATATCAGAAATGGAGTTGAGCAGATAAATCTTGTGAAAGAGAGAATGTGTGACAGGATTGATGAGGAGTTTGCCGTTTCAGATGTTAAGAAAGAGGGAAGATATATAGCAGATTTTACAAAAAACAGAATGGTTTCCGATATGTTTCCTTTTACGATATGGACAAAACTGATAAGACAGGTTTTATCAGAACAGCAGAATGCGCTTATGACAAATCCACCAAGTGGGGGTGCTATGGAGCTTAGAAGGGCGATTGCAATGCATCTTAAGGAGTTTCGCGGGATGATAGTTGCCCCTGAACAGATAATAGTCGGGGCGGGAACAGAGTACCTTTATGGTCTTATCATACAACTTCTTGGAATGGATAAAAAATATGGTGTTGAAGATCCGGGGTACGATAAGATTTCAAAAATTTACAGATGCCACGGCGTAAAACAGGATTATATAGGAATGGATGAATATGGTGTTATTCCGTCGCAGATAAGTGAAAAAAAGATAGACATACTTCATATTACACCATCGCACCATTTTCCGACGGGAATAGTAATGCCGATAAGCAGAAGATATGAACTGTTAGGCTGGGCAAATCAGGATGAGGAAAGATATATAATAGAAGATGATTATGACAGTGAACTGAGGCTGAATGGACAACCGATACCTGCGTTGCAGAGTATAGATGTATCGGAAAAAGTAATATATATAAATACATTTACTAAAACACTTTCGTCAACAGTCAGGATAAGTTATATGGTATTACCGGAAAAACTTTTGGAAAAATTTTATAAGACATTATTTTTCTATTCATGTACAGTTTCAAATTTTGAGCAGTATACGCTTGCCAGGTTTATTGATGAAGGTTGTTTTGAAAAACATATAAACAGAATGAGAAAATATTATTCGGATAAGCGTAAAAAGCTGTTTTTAGCAATAAAGAAAAGTAAGCTGAACAAATATGTCACAGTGCATGAGGAGGATGCCGGGTTACAATTTCTGATGGAGATAAAAACGAAATATAGTGATGAGGAAATAGTGAGAAGGGCTGCAAAAGAGGGCATTAAAATGTCACCTCTGTCTGGATTTTATCATCTTAAAGAAAATAGGCCAGAACACATATTTGTAATGAATTATCTCGGTGTGGAAGAGGAGAATATAGAAAAAATAGTCGAAAAATTATGTATTATAATTTGACTAATTCCTGGCGGTATCGTACACTATAATATAGCAAATTTCCAAGAAAAATAAGGACTAAGATAATGACAAGTTATAAGGTAAAAAAATATTTAAAAGAAGATATAGTAGCAGAAGTTCCTGGTTCAAAAAGTATGACAAATAGAGCACTTTTACTAGCTGCAATGTCAGATGGAGTATCAAGACTTGAAGGGGCTGCATTTAGCGAAGATTCAGTTCATTTCTTAAAAGCTCTTGAAAATTTAGGGTTTGATGCTAAAGTTGACAGGGAAAAATGTAGTGTAGTTATTGAGGGACATGGAGGAAAGATCCCAAATAAAACTGCCAAGATATATGTAGGCAGTGCCGGTACAGCAGCCAGGTTTCTTACTGCGTTTACTGCAATGGGTGATGGCGAGTATGTTCTTGACTCGTCAGACCAGATGAGAAAAAGACCTATGCGTGAACTGCTTGAGGCACTTGAAAGTCTTGGGGCAAAGTTTACATGGCTTGGTGAGGAATATACTTTTCCTATGAAAGTAAGAGGTATTTTATATGGAAGAAATTCTGTAAATGGTAAAGCAGATGAACCTCAGAAAAAATCGTCAAGTGCAGAAAGAATAAATGAGTCGAAGAAAGTTGATCTAAACATAGACAGAAGCAGCCAATTTCTAAGTGCGCTTCTTATGGTTGTCCCGATGGCATTTGAAGATGTTACGATCAAAATGACTGGGACAAGGGAAGCAAGGTCATATGTTGAGATGACTGAGCAGATGATGAAGCAGTTTGGTCATTCTGGTGTTGAAAAGCTAAAAGATGACAGTTACCGTGTAAGAGGTGGAAAATATACCGCGAGAGATTATGATATAGAACCTGATGTTTCAGCTGCGTGTTATTTTTATGCGCTTGCGGCGGCAACAGGAAAATGGGCTATGGTAAAACGGATGAGTATGAACTCACTTCAGGGGGATATGAAATTTATAAGCCTGCTTGAAAAAATGGGATGTATTATAAGCTGGGATAGAGATAAAGAAAAAAATCTCTGGCTTAAAGGCCCTGACTGTAAATTAAAGGGAATTAAAGTTAAAATGTCAGATTTTTCAGATCAGGCACTTACGCTTGCGGCAATAGCACCTTTTGCTGATTCTAAAGTTACGATAACCGGTATAGCGCATATAAGAGGTCAGGAATCAGACCGTATAAAAGTTATTGTTGACGAATTGGCTAAAATGGGGATATCATGTAGTGAATTAACTGATGGAGTCAAGATATATCCGGGCATGCCAAAAAATGTTGAAATAGAGACATACAATGACCACAGAGTTGCTATGTCATTTGCGGTTACAGGTCTTGCAGGTGATGGAATGACAATATTAAATCCTGAGTGTTGTAAGAAGACATTTGCTGGATTTTTTGATGAAATAGACAGATTGGAGGAATAATTTTTAATGAAAAAAGTAATCGAGATCTTACAGGAAGAACTTAGTGCTGCTTTTGAAAAAGCGGGCTACGATAAGAAATACGCAAAGGTTGGTGTTTCAAACAGACCTGACCTTTGCCAGTACCAGTGTAATGGTGCACTCGCAGCAGCTAAGGAGTATCACAAAGCTCCTATCCAGATGGCAAATGAGGTTGTAGAGTTTTTAAAAGACAGCAAAAGTTTTAAGGAGATTGTGGCACAGGCACCTGGATTTATAAATATGAGTGTCAGTGACAAATTTCTTGTTGATTATATAAACGAGATGGCAGCATCAGAGACACTTGGTCTTGAAAAGGCTGAAAATCCTGAGACAATAGTTATAGACTATGGCGGGGCAAATGTTGCAAAACCGCTTCATGTAGGTCATCTTCGCTCAGCAGTTATAGGTGAGAGCATTAAGAGAACAGCGCGTTATCTTGGACATAAGGTAGTAGGTGATGTGCATCTTGGTGACTGGGGACTTCAGATAGGGCTTATCATCACTGAATTAAAGCATCGTAAACCTGAACTTGTATACTTTGATGAGAGTTTTGAGGGTGAATATCCTACAGAGCCACCATTTACAATGTCTGATCTTGAAGAAATATATCCTTATGCATCAGGTTATTCAAAGGAACATCCTGAATATAAAGAAGAAGCACAGACAGCAACAGCAGAGCTTCAGTCGGGGAGAAAAGGTTATCTTGCCCTTTGGCAGCACATTATCAATGTATCTGTCGCTGATCTAAAGAAGATTTATACAAAATTAAATGTAGAATTTGATCTTTGGAAGAAAGAATCGGATGCACAGCCATATATTCCACAGATGGTACAGGATATGAAAGATGGCGGATATGCTCATATCGATCAGGGCGCACTGGTTGTTGATGTAAAAGAGGAGACTGATACAAAAGAGATACCTCCTTGTATGATCCTTAAATCAAACGGAGCCACTCTTTATAATACAACTGACCTTGCAACTATTGTTGAGAGACGCAAACTTTTTGATCCTGATGAGATAATATATGTCGTTGATAAGAGACAGTCACTTTACTTCGAGCAGGTATTCAGATGTGCGAGAAAGACAAAGATCATCGGTGAGAATGTAAAACTTGAATTTGTAGGTTTTGGTACTATGAATGGAAAAGATGGAAAACCATTTAAAACACGTGATGGTGGAGTCTTAAGACTTGAGAAACTGCTTGAGGATGTAAATGAGCAGGTACTTGACAAGATGAAAGACAGAGATATGGACAAAGATATGATAGATGATGCGGCTTCAAAGATAAGTCTTGCAGCTATCAAATATGGTGACCTTAGCAATCAGGCATCAAAAGATTATATCTTTGATGTTGAGAGATTTACATCATTTGAGGGAAATACAGGACCATATATCTTATATACGATAGTTCGTACAAAATCACTTCTTGCAAAAGTAAAAGCACAGAATATAGAAATTGATGAAAAATCAGCAATCGAGC
This sequence comes from uncultured Lachnospiraceae bacterium, assembly GCA_934320895.1. GTDB lineage: Bacteria > Bacillota > Clostridia > Lachnospirales > Lachnospiraceae > Butyribacter. Next base: position 142,914 of record CAKRFY010000003.1, read on the forward strand.
CTGCTGACAGCAAATCAGAAACAGATGTGATGCTTGCGCTTACAAAGTGGTCAGAGACAGTAAATGCTGCATTTGAGGAGCATGCACCGCACAAGATATGCCAGTTTGTATATGAACTTTCAGACACGTTCAATAAGTTCTATCATGAAAATAAGATTGTGACAAACGAAAATGAAAAGCAGAGAGAATCATATATAAAACTCAGTGCATTAGTTGGAAAAGTTCTTGAGACAGCGATAGATCTTCTTGGACTTGAAGCACCAGAGAGAATGTAAAAATTTTCAATATAAAAATTAAATGAAACTATGATTAGATGTTAGAAACTTGTGCAATCGTAATTGCATAAGATATACAGCTAAGAGTTAGTTTCAGAAATAAATAACGGAAGTTAAAATTGGAGGCGATTTTGGATGTATCGTTTGACATCAAAACTTGTAATCTACAGAAATATAGGAAAAGACAGTATTTTATTTAAACTTGCTGATATCTTTCAGAGATTTTCGACAGGTCAGTATGTAAAAGAGGATCTTATCACAGAGATTTATGATCAGATACATAATCTTCTTGATCTATCAACACGTTATGGCTTTGATAAAAATCTCTGGCACAATTATCTTGCATTTCTTCTTGCAATGAGTGAAAATCCATTCACACTTGTTTCAGAAAAAGTAGGAGCAAATGAGGGAACCGTGAATGAGTTTGCAAAAGGGGATTTTGCAATATTTAAGCAGCTTTTTGATTATGATTTTTCTGCTATTGAAGAGGAACTTGGAATTGATTGCTTCAGTGTTGTATTAAATTATAAAGCAATAGTAAAGAGCGAGCAGATATTTAATAAGAGTGTAAGTGAGAAAGTTCAGCAGTTAAGTAGTGATATAGAGAAAGCAAAAGATGAGACAGAGATGTATAAAATAGTCACAGACTTTTACAAGACATATGGTGTAGGAAAGTTTGGATTAAACAAAGCATTTAGAGTAAATCATAACGAGACTGTAAGACAGACAGGAGAGATACTGGAGCCTATCACTACAACAGGAAATATGTCACTTGATGATCTTATCGGATATGAGTCTCAAAAACAGAAGCTTATTGAAAATACTGAGGCATTTGTTAAAGGAAAGAAAGCAAATAATGTACTTCTTTTCGGAGATGCAGGTACGGGTAAGTCAACAAGTATCAAGGCTATATTAAATAAATATTATAGTCAGGGGCTTCGCATGATAGAAGTTTACAAACATGAATTTAAAGATTTATCAACAATCATTTCTGAGATTAAAAATAGAAATTACAGGTTTATAATTTATATGGATGATCTTTCATTTGAGGAATTTGAAATTGAGTATAAATATCTTAAGGCTGTTATAGAGGGTGGACTTGAGACAAAACCTGACAATATACTTATTTATGCTACATCAAATAGAAGACATCTTATAAGAGAAACATGGAGTGATCGTTCTGATATGTCAAAAGATGAACTTCACCGTTCAGATACAATGCAGGAAAAACTTTCACTTGTTGCAAGATTTGGTGTTACTATCGGCTATTACAGACCTTCACAGCAGGAGTATTTTGATATTGTAATAAATATTGCAAAGAGATATCCTGAGATCAAACTTACAGAAGATGAGTTAAGACTTGAAGCAAACAAATGGGAATTAAGCCATGGTGGCATTTCAGGTCGTACAGCGCAGCAGTTTATAAATCATCTTATAGGTGTTGCTGATGATTAAGTACTGGCACAGATTATTGTGTTTTATTTTTACAGGCTGTCTTATGGCTGCATGTATCGGTGCTACGGCATCGGCAGCCAGACAGCCTGATTATGAATTACTTAAATCAAAAGTAGTAAAAGCGTATAAGCAATATAAAACGGAATTGGATATTAGTTCATTTGACCTTTATATAAATGAGGATAAAAGCGGGATTAAAAAGATAATGACTGATATTGTAAATAAAACACCGTCATTATTTTATACAAGTCACCGTTATTCTCTTGAATATCTGGAAACAACCGGGAAGATAACAAAGATTCAGCTAGGGTATGCTGCGGAATATAAATATTTAAGTGGCTCAGTAAATGAGAATGCAATAAAAAAAGCGTCGGCTAAGATAAATAAAGAGATAACAAAGATAACTTCGCAGATAAAGCGTGGGATGAATAGTGTGGATAAGGCGCTTTTTGTTCATGACAAGCTTGTGAAAAATACTTCATATGAGGATAAAAGTTCAGATAATGCCAGACTTACCGAGTATGGGGTTCTGGTAAAACATAAGGGAAACTGTCAGGGGTATTCACTTGCTTATGCAGTGATCATGAAAAGGCTCGGTTTTGCTGTACGTTTTGTAGATTCTGCTTCTATGGGGCATGTATGGAATCAGGTAAGGATAGGCCAAAAGTGGTATAATGTTGATGTTACCTGGGATGATCCTGTTGAAAGAAATTCAGAAAAAAATCAGGATGGTGTTGTGAAACATAATTTTTTCCTTGCCAGTGATTCATATATGAAAAGTCATGGGTATTATGGGTTTGAAGCAACTGGTGCCAGTAGCAAAAAGTACGACAAAAGCTATTTTAAATATATTACAAGTGCATTTGATTATCGTGGCAGTTGCTGGGTGTTTATGAATCAGTCAGGAATATACAGGCGGGAGCATATCGATTCTGGAAGAACAAGACGTCTTTACAAGGTAAAAGGAATGTGTCTTATTAAATACAATTCAGTTAAATATTATTATATAGCTTATAACAGGCTGTACATATTTAGTTTAAGAAGTAACAAAGCGGCGTTAGTATGGAGTCCGGTAAAGAAATATGGATATTCATATTATCTTACCCAGATAAAGTATTCGGCAGGAAAAATTAAGTATTGTGTTGTAAATACGAAAAAAAATAAACAAAAAAGCGGTTCATTCAAAGTAAAAAAAAGTGGACTTGCTTGAAAGATGCATTTTTGTTTCTAACTTTATTGACAAAACAATGTCATATTGTTAAAATGAAACATGGTGGTAAAGATAAAGTATTGTTAATATTTACATACATGGATATTGGCATATTATTATCAGATTAAAATCCGGTTTTGGAGGAAACTTATGAAGAAAAAAGTATTATCTATACTGGTTGATAACACGTCAGGTGTACTTAGCCGTATATCAGGATTGTTCAGCAGACGTGGTTATAATATAGACAGTCTCACAGTTGGTGAAACAGAAAATCCGCAGTATTCACGAATGACAGTTGTAGTCAGAGGTGATGACCATATTCTTGATCAGATTGAAAAACAGGTTGCAAAACTTGAGGATGTAAGATGTGTTAAGGAGCTTAAAAGCGGACATGCTGTATGCAGAGAACTTGTTTTGATAACAGTTGGTGTTAAGGCATCAAATAGACCGGAGATTATAGCTATAGCAGATACTTTCAGAGGAAAGATCGTGGATGTCGGAGTTGATACGATGATGATCGAACTTACCGGAAATCAGAAGAAGCTTAATGCATTTATCAAACTTCTTGACGGTTATGAGATTAAGGAACTTGTAAGGACAGGTATTGCAGGTCTTAGTCGAGGTGCAGAGGTTATGCTTGATGAATTTGATTAGGCACATCAGAATTTGGCGATAGCACAGGCAGAAGTGTCTGTACTTCACATATATTAATTAATTTTTTACAGGAGGAAAATAAAAATGGCAGAAGCAAGAATTTTTTATCAGGATGATTGTAATTTATCTTTATTGGATGGCAAGACAATCGCCATTATCGGCTATGGAAGTCAGGGTCATGCTCATGCGCTCAACCTTAAGGAGTCAGGTTGTGATGTCATTATCGGTCTTTACGAAGGTTCAAAATCTTGGGCTAAGGCTGAGAAGCAGGGCTTTAAAGTATATACAGCAGCAGAAGCTGCAAAGAAGGCTGACATTATCATGATTCTTATCAATGATGAGAAGCAGGCAGATATGTATAAAGCTGATATCGAGCCAAATCTTGAAGCAGGAAATATGCTTATGTTTGCTCATGGATTTAATATTCATTTTGGATGTATCGTACCTCCAAAGGATGTCGACGTAACAATGATCGCTCCTAAAGCACCAGGTCACACAGTACGTTCAGAGTATCAGGCAGGAAAGGGAACTCCTTGTCTTGTAGCAGTAGAGCAGGATGCAACAGGAAAGGCACTTGACCTTGCACTTGCATATGGTCTTGGAATCGGTGGAGCAAGAGCAGGACTTCTTGAGACAACATTCCGTACAGAGACAGAGACAGACCTCTTCGGTGAGCAGGCTGTACTTTGTGGTGGTGTTTGTGCACTTATGCAGGCTGGTTTTGAAACACTTTGCGAAGCTGGATATGATCCAAGAAACGCATACTTTGAGTGTATCCATGAGATGAAACTTATCGTAGATCTTATCTACCAGTCAGGTTTCGCAGGAATGAGATATTCTATCTCTAACACAGCAGAGTATGGTGATTACATCACAGGACCTAAGATTGTAACAGAGGATACAAAGAAGGCTATGAAGCAGATCCTTACAGACATCCAGGATGGTACATTTGCAAAAGACTTCCTTCTTGACATGTCACCAGCAGGACGTCAGGTTCACTTCAAGGCTATGAGAAAACTTGCTTCAGAGCATCCATCAGAGAAGATCGGAGCAGAAATCCGTAAGCTTTACAGCTGGAACAATGAGGGAGATAAACTCATTAACAATTAATTCTGATTTAGAATTACATATATAAATAAGAAAGAGGTTATTGTAAACACATGAATGTTTGCAATAACCTCTTTTTGAAAATTCTTTACAATTGGTGTGGATTCAATTATAATGAAAATATCTTGTTGTTAAATTTATGAATGACAAAATTATCAAACACGAAGTGTGAAAGATGTAAAGTATCTGAATTTTGGAGTTATTATATCTTAAGGAGGAGAAGAAATGGCACTAATAGCCGGAGTGATAGGGATTGTTGTTATAGCTGTTGTTGTAGTTGTAGCTGCGGTTACTGCTGTTACGGCAGGAGTGAAGCAATCTCTTGATGATGAATGATGTATTATATAGTGGAGCGGCTTGTGTATTTTAGACACAGGTTGCTCTATTTCTTTGTTATGTAAAGATGATTGAAAGGAAAAATAATGATAAAAGTCAAAAATGTTGAAATAGGTACAGGAATTCCTAAAATCTGTGCACCGATAGTTGAAAAGTCCCAGGATGACATTCTTGAGATGGGGGAGACACTTATGGCAAAAAAAAGTGTCGATATTATAGAATGGAGAATTGATTTTTTTGAAGAGTGTTTTAATACTGATAAATTGCTTGAAACTGCTGGACTTTTGAGAACTGTTGTTTCTAAAAAGCCGATACTTGTAACTTTTCGTACAAAGAATGAGGGTGGAGAAAGAGAAATAGAGCAAAGTAATTATATTGCAATGCTCGAAATATTATCAGAAAGCGGATATATAGATATGCTTGATACTGAGGTATATTTCATGGATAAGGTGGATACTGAAAAACTTATCAGAAAATTGAAAGAAAAAACAGTAGTAGTGGGTTCTTATCATGATTTTGCAAAGACACCTTCATATGATGAAATATATGAGAGGCTCAGATATATGAAAGAGGTGGGTGCCGATATACCTAAGCTAGCATGCATGCCAGAAAAAAAGGCTGATGTCTTTACACTTATGAGTGCAACAGATGATTTTGTAGCTGAAAATGGAAATATGTCTGTTATAACGATGTCTATGGGAGAAGCTGGTAAGGTAAGCAGGGTAGCCGGAAAGAGTTTTGGCTCGGCTGTGACATTTGGATGCCTTGGAAAAGCAAGTGCACCAGGACAGATAAATGTAGATGATCTGAAATTTATACTAAATCTAATTTAAATTGCTATATGCAGAAATGAGGAATAAAATGAGTAAACTTGAAAAACATATTTTTATGATTGGTTTTATGGGGGTTGGGAAGACAAGTACATCGAGAGTTCTGAGCAGAAAACTGGGTATCAGGGAAATCGATACTGATGTCATGATAGTGGAGCAGGAGAAAAGAAGTATTTCTGATATTTTTGACAAGGAAGGTGAGGAATATTTTAGAACAAAGGAAACGGAGCTGATAGACCAGATAGGTGAGATGAAGCCTTGTATTGTGTCATGTGGTGGCGGAATGGCAATGCGCAAGGTAAATGTAGAAAAAATGAAAAAGATAGGACAGGTTGTCTGGCTTACTGCAACACCGGAGACTATATATTTGCATGTAAAGGACAGTACAAACAGACCATTATTAAATGGTAACATGAATGTACCTTATATAAAATCGCTTATGGATGCAAGAGAGCCTAAATACAGAAAGGCGGCGGATATTATTATTGAGACAGATGGATGTACGCCAACACAGGTTGCAGATAAGATAATTCAGAAGGTAAGATAAGAGCATTTGGATAATGATAAGAGAGGTATGAATCATGAGAGGATACACAAAAAGGAATAATATAAAAAAAAGAGGATTAGCGATGTTGCTTAGTACTGCATTATGTATGACAATGTTTTCGTTTTGGGGACAGCACAGTGAAGTGGATGCGGCAGAGCGTTTGAATGGCTTGAAAAAGGTGGATGTTACTGATACTGAAGATGGGCAGACGGAAGAAAAGAATGTAGTATTTGATGCCCAGAATGAAGACGGGGAATATACAGCTTCGGTAAATGATAAAGGGTTATTTTCTATTGTAAATTATGAAGAGTTAGATACATCTATAGAATCTGTAAAATGGAGTACAAGTGATGAAAGTATAGTGCAGGTTACTGATTCCCAAAATTTTATGGCTCATTATGAGGCAGTAAGTTATGGAAGAGTATATATTTATGCGGATGTTACATATAAGAGAAACAATAGTGATGGCATAGATGATCCTTATGATTACGATGACGATTATGACTATGATGATTATGATGAAAGAAATAATTATATTGATAATTCTACTTATTGGAGCAGATATACATTCAGTATTTGTGTATACCCGGATATGTCAGGTGTTAATGTAGAAAATCCAAACCAGACAAGATACATAACTGAGTATGATTATAATACTCAGTTTGATTTCAAATTAAATAGTGATATTTTCCTTGATGAGGATAATCCTGATATAGGTTTTGAGGCAAAAAGTTCAAATAGTTCAATGGATATATCTGCCTCTCTTAACAATAATGTTGTTTCTATATGGGCATATAATACAGGGCAGACAAAAGTTACATTTAAAATATATGGCAAGGAGTTTGAGGTAAGTATAAAAATTGTCAGCATAGACATAAATAAAACTTCTTTGTTAATAGTAAAGGGAAAGAGTGCAAAAATTAAGGTTAAGGGCGTTTCAAAGGGAATAAAGTGGACTTCAACAAAGAAATCGGTTGTAAAAGTTAGTGGAAATGGAAATATTAAAGGAAAAAAAGTTGGAAGTGCAGTTGTTGTCGCTAATATAAATGGAACAAAATTAGGATGTGCGGTATCAGTTGTATCATCTAAAATTTATAAAGTTATAAAGAGAGCACGCAGTATTGCAAAAGGAAAGTACAGTCAGCCTAAAAGAATGCAGAAGGGATATTACGACTGTAGTTCTCTTGTATGGCGTTCTTATTCAAAATATGGAACTTATTTTGGAGCGAGAAGTTATGCCCCGGTAGCAGCAGATATATGTAAATGGTGCTGGACAAAGGGAACGAAGGTAAGCCCTGCTCTTAAAGACAGTCAGATACAGAGTATGAAATTGAGGGCTGGAGATCTTATCTTTAAAAAGGGTGTAAATAATGGAAGATTTAAAGGTGTATACCATGTTGAGATGTTTGCAGGATACAATTGTATTGGATTTGGCACGAATGGAAAGCCAGTATTAAATACTGTTTGGGCAAACCGGTCAGATGGATATTATGCCGAGGGTTCAGTTGTAGCCAGACCATAGATAAAGAATGATTTTATAATGGAGAGTTATTGTGATTACGATTATTATGGCGACCTTCAATGGTCAGGAGTATATAGAGGAACAGTTAGAATCAATAAAAGCTCAGACTTACAAAGATTGGAAACTTGTTGTAAGGGATGATTGCAGCAAGGACAGAACTGTAGAGATTTTAAAAAAGTTTGCTAAAGAAGTAGAGCAGGAAGTTATAATAAAAGTTAATGAAAAGCCAAGTGGTTCTGCAAAGAAGAATTTTGCGCGTCTTTTACAGGATGTGCAAAATGATTCTTATGTCATGTTTTCAGATCAGGATGATGTGTGGAAAGATGATAAGGTTGAGATTACCTATAAGGCGATGATGAGTGCCGAAAAAAAGTATGGAAAAGAAATTCCTTTACTTGTTCATGGTGATGTTGAAGTTATAGATGAAAATGGTAATGTCATTGCAGATTCAATGTTTAAATTATCTCATATAGAGGCGGATTCAGGGCTGTCAAAGCTCATAATACAGAATCATGTAACGGGTTGTACTATGATGTGTAATAAAAGTCTTTCAGAGGGAATCGTAAAATATATTTCTGATGATAAAGTTATCATGCATGATTATTTTGCAGCATTATATGCATCTGTTTTTGGAAAGATAATAGTTATAAAGAGACCATTGTTAAGTTACAGGCAACATGGTGATAATAGTGTTGGTGCAAAAGATAATAATAATATATATTATCTTATAAAAAGACTGGGCGATGGGCGGAAAAATTATAAAAATGCAATGATAAGATCAGAGGAGCAGATCAAATTTTTCTTAAACGTATATAAGGATAAGATGATTGAAAAAGATTTTAAGGATAAGTACGAACTTATGAAGGAATATTCTGTGCTTGCAAAATATTCTAAAATTAAACGTGTGATGTTTTATAAGAGGAGGAATGTGTGGAAAAAAGGTACTATCAGAAAAATAATGCAGGTTATCTGGGGGTAATTATGACAATTGTAATAAAGATATTTAAAGCAGTAAAGGTTGTTGGAAAGTACTTTATAATGTTTCTTACGATGCTTATGCCGAGGGATTACAGATTATGTGTATGTGGGGCATGGCTTGGAGAGAGATTTGCAGATAACTCAAGACAGTTGTTTATAGAAGCATCACAAAGGGATGATATAAGAGCGGTGTGGATATCAAAAGACAGCAACATTGTTGAACAGATAAGAGAACTTGGATATGAGGCATATTTATGGGGAAGCAAAAAAGCAAGATGGGTGCAGCTTCGTGCTAAATATGCCGTTATCTCAAATGGTATAAGTGACCTTGAACATACATTCCTTGGAAATGCAATAATAATAGACCTCTGGCATGGTGTACCTTTGAAAAAAGTCTGCTATGATAACAAGTATGAAAAAAACTGGGACAGTCCTAAACAAAAAATAAGGGACAGCCTTATCTATATACCTCTTGGAAAAATGTATTTTGTTGCCACAAGTGAAATGTTTATTCCGATATATCAGAGTGCGTTCAGAAGAAGAAAAGACCAGATAATATGTCTCGGTCAGCCAAGAAGTGATATTTTCTTTGAGGATAAAAAGCCGGAGCCGTATTTTCCGGGGAAAAATATTATAATATATTGCCCAACACACAGAAATGAGGGAAAAGAACCGATTCATATAAAAGAATTGTTCGACATTGACAAATTAGAGAATTATCTTGCAGAAAAAGATTATTATTTTGTGATAAAAAAACATTTTTATCACAGGGACGAAGTGGAGGATTTGGAAAATTATCCACATATAATTGATGTTACAAGAGAGGATATGGATACACAGATACTTACTATTGAATCAAAAGCACTTATAACAGATTATTCAAGTATATATATTGATTATCTGCTTCTTGATAAACCATTGTTATTTTATTGTTATGATTATGAACATTATCTTAAAAATGACAGGGAGATGTATTTTGACTATGAGGATGTGACACCGGGTGATAAGGCAAAAAATTTTGATGAACTTTTTGAGCAGATATGCGGTGTTATTGAGAGTGGTGAAGATTATGGAAGAAAAGAAAGAGAACGGGTAAAAAATATGTTTTACTGCAAAAAAGGGCAGGGGCCTGTTGGAAATATTCTTATAGACATGATGGTAAAGAGGGAGATTGGAAAAAATAATGGTTAAAGATATGCTTAAGATTATATATCCGGAATGTCAGGATGATGAGATAATGGATGTATGTAAGAAACTGTGGGAAAATAATTTTGATGACAGTGACGAATACACTGACTATTACTTTGACGATAAATGGAAAGAAAGCATAACATTTTTATATGATGATAAGAGCATGTTACACTTAAATCCATATAATATGGAATTATTTGGAAAAAAAGAGACCGTATATTATATTGTGGGGGTGTGTACGAATAAAGAGGACAGACACAAGGGATATATGGATTTTCTTTTAAAAAATGTATTTAAAAAATTATATAATGAGAAGGCACCATTTGTTTATCTTATGCCGGCATCAGAACGTATATATACACCTTACGGATTTAGAGGAATGTATAGTGTAACTTCATTTAATGCTGAGACAAAACAAGAAAGTGTATATAAAACTGATATTAAATGCAAGATAAAACGATTTAAAGATTTGTCGGAAAGTGAAAAAAATGAACTTTCCCAATATGCGTCCTGGAAACTCAGAAGCTGTTTTCGGTGTTTTGTTGAGAGAGACATGGATTATTTTTTTCACAAAAATAAAGAAATGGAAGCGTGTAAAGGTTCAGTGCTTGTTCTTATGGTGGAGGAGCATATCAAAGGGTATGCTATGTATATATGTGAAGATGAGCCGGAAGTTATCGAGTTTGTTACTGATGAGAAATATTCGGATATATTTGTCGAAAAAATTTTTGAGTATTATGATGAAAAAGAGAAAAAAAATGGATCAAGCCAAAAGATAATATTTGATGAATCATATTTTATAAAAGAACAAAACAATGGTTTTGCTTTTTTTATTTCAGAGAAAAAAACAAAAAATATGCTTATGGCAAGGATAATAGACATTAAAACATTTGTTAAAATGATAAGCTTTAAAGATCACGTAGAGGAATACCATATAGAAATAGAGGATAGCTTTATTGTGGAAAATAATGGGAGGTGGGATATAATACTTAGAGAAAAAAGTAGTATTAAAAAAGGAAACTGTGATGGAAATGATTATCAGAAAATGACGATTGCTGCATTTGGGGAGATGATTTTTTCAAAAATTAAATTTTATCTTAATGAAATGGTTTGAAAATTTGACGGACAGTGTTGTATAATGTATTATTATTACTTAAAAGATATGGAGGAAGTGATCTGATGACAGATAAAGGTAAAAGTGCAGGATTTGCATTGTGGAATAAGGAAATAAGCAAATTTAAAGATAAAAAAAGTAAATATGAGTGGGATGAGCTTGAAGAACTTATAACAGATGCGTTTGAGGATGAGAAGATTACTTCGGATGAATTTGATGAGCTTATGGAACAGCTTATGGAACAGGAAATGTAGCAGCATCAAGAGAGGGGCTTTGAAAAATTGACACGTGAGGAGCTTGAGTATAGAAGGTATCTTGAAAGAAGAGTGCGCCGGAGAAAAAGAAGAAGGCAGGTTATGATTGCAAGAACAATTCTTCTTATAGTTATACTGCTTGCGGCATTTGGAGTTTTTTCGATAATAAAAGGCATGTTTTCAAATAGTAAAAATAAGGATATTAAAAAGGATGTGCCAAAAAAAGTTGTCGAAACTATGAAGCCTACAGCGTCATCTGAAAGTACGCGTGGTAGTGTGCCTGCAAATGTACCAGAGGGATACGAGAGTGTTTACAATAGATTGTTAAAACTTGAGAGTAAAAACAGTGAAGTCAGTGATATAATTATGAATATGTCAAAATATCCTAAAAAGCTGTTAGAGCTTGCAGTTAAAAACCCGGAGACGATAGACTTTGTTGCAGGGTATCCAAAGCATGAAAATGATAGTGAAGCAGGTGGAAGACTTAGTGCAAAAGAAGTTAAAGGAGGAATTCCGGCATTACAGCAGTGGGATAGCAGATGGGGATATGTAAAATATGGGGACTCAATAATAGGAGTAAATGGCTGTGGGCCTACATGTCTTGCTATGGTTTATGCTGGGATTACAAAAGATACAGCTATGATACCGGCAGATATCGCACAGTATTGTTCAAACAACAATTATTACAACAGCGATACAGGAACCTCATGGACATTGATGACTGAGGGTGCAAAAGATCTCGAACTTTCGGTCAGAAAGGTATCTGTAAATGCTTCGTCCATAAAAATGGAATTAAAAGAAAAAAGACCGATGATATGTAGTATGTCACCGGGAGATTTTACAACGGAGGGACATTTTATCGTTATAAAAGGAGCTGATTCAAGCGGAAGGCTTATTATAAATGATCCAAACAGTATAGCAAACTCAAAAAAGAAGTGGCAGCTTGCGAGAGTTGTAAAACAGATTAAAGCAATCTGGAGTTATTCGCAGGATTAAAGTGTTACGCAGTTATTGAAAAATATTACACAGGATGGAGGCAGCATATGGATAATACTGATAAAAAAAGTGTAGAGTTAAAGATAGACAATGGTGAGCTTAAAACAAGCATGATTCCTGAGGATTTTACTGATCCGCAGATACTTTATGATAAACTGATAGCTATGATAAAGAAATATCATCCATCTGGGGATATATCACAGATAGAAAAAGCATATAAGATCGCATATAAGGCGCATGATGGACAGCTTAGGAAATCGGGGGAACCATATATTATTCACCCGGTATGTGTATGTATTATCCTTGCGGAACTTGAACTTGACAAGGAAACGATTGTTGCTGGAATGCTTCATGATGTAGTTGAAGACACTGTTATGACAAGTGAGGAGATTGCAGCCGAGTTTGGTGATGAGGTTGCACTTCTTGTAGATGGTGTAACAAAACTTACACAGTTAAACTATGTTGCCGACAAGGTTGAGGTGCAGGCAGAAAATTTAAGAAAAATGTTTCTTGCAATGGCAAAAGATATAAGAGTTATTCTTATAAAACTTGCAGACAGACTTCACAATCAGAGAACGATGCAGTATCAGACTCCCGAAAAGCAGAAGGAAAAGTCAAGAGAAACACTTGATATTTATGCACCTATTGCAGACAGACTTGGTATTTCAAAGGTAAAGGTTGAACTTGATGACCTTGCATTTAAGTATCTTAAACCCGATGTATACAATGATCTTGTGGAAAGAATCGATAAAGGAAGAGGCAGAAGAGAAGAATTTATAAAACAGATTGTTGCAGAAGTTGACAAGCATATTAAGGAAGCAGGCATAGAAGCGACGATCGATGGCAGGGCAAAACATTATTTTAGTATATATAAAAAGATGCTTACACAAAATAAAAAACTTGAACAGATATATGATCTGTTTGCAGTAAGGATCATAGTAGATACTGAGAGGGAATGTTATACGGCACTAGGTGTGATACATGAGATATACAAACCTATTCCTGGACATTTTAAAGATTATATAGCAATGCCTAAGCCAAACAATTATCAGTCGCTTCATACAACTCTTATCGGACCTCAGGGGCAGCCTTTTGAGATACAGATAAGAACATATGAAATGCATAGAACTGCTGAATATGGTATTGCTGCACATTGGAAATATAAAGAAAATCAGTATGGACATAATACTGCTGATAGTGAAGAAGAAAAACTTGCATGGCTTAGAAGGATTCTTGAATGGCAGAGAGACATGTCAGACAATAAGGAGTTTTTAAGTCTGTTAAAGAGTGATCTTGATCTTTTTTCTGACCATGTATACTGTTTTACAAAAGATGGTGATGTAAAAAATCTTCCAGCAGACTCAACACCTATAGACTTTGCATATGCTGTTCACAGCGCGGTAGGAAATAAAATGGTCGGTGCGAGAGTAAACGGAAACCTCGTTCCTATAGAGTATAAATTGCAAAATGGTGACAGGGTTGAGATAATCACTTCACAAAACTCAAGAGGGCCAAGTCGCGACTGGCTTTCTATAGTAAAGAGTACACAGGCTAAGAATAAGATAAATCAGTGGTTCCGCTCGCAGTATAAAGAGGAAAATATAGTAAAGGGAAAGGAACTTCTTGCAAATTACTGTAAGGCGCAGGGGATAAACCTGTATGAGCTTATAAAACCTGAGTATACCGACACATGCAAGAAAAAATATGGATTTAAGGACTGGGATTCAGTACTTGCAGCAGTTGGGCATGGCGGTCTTAAAGAGGGTCAGGTTATCAACAGGCTTCAGAGTGATTATAGAAAGAAAAATCCGACATCACCTACTGATAAGGATATTCTTGAAGCGGTTAATAATAATACGGCAGTGACAGGAGCACAGGCAAACAAGGCTGCTTCGGTGCGTTCTAAGAACGGTATAGTTGTTGCTGGAATTGATGATGTATCAGTCAGGTTCTCAAAATGTTGCAATCCTGTTCCGGGTGATGAGATCATAGGGTTTGTCACAAGAGGAAGAGGTGTTTCTATACACAGGACAGATTGTATAAATATGATGAATCTATCAGAAGCAGACAGACATCGTATAATAGAAGCTGAATGGCAGGTTAGTCCGGAGGGCAAGGATAATGAGCTTTATGATGCTGAGATAATCATTTATGCCAACGACAGAATGGGACTGCTTCTTGAGATCACGAAAGTATTTACTGAGATGAAGATAGATGTAAAATCAATGAACATAAGAACAAGTAAGCAGGGAATAGCAACGATAAATGTGGGATTTGCAATTCGTGGTGTTGAGGCATTACATGATGTAACAAAGAAGATAAGACAGATAGAAGGAATAAAAGACATACAGAGAACGCAGGCATAAGTTTATGCAGAGTTTGGCGGATATATGTTTATAGGTGAAATGGAGAGAATATATGAGTCAGTTAAAATGTGATTTTAGGGTTGTCGGACCGGTTCAGACAAATTGTTATTTTTTGTGGAATATAGATACAAATGAATGTGTTATCGTTGATCCGGGCGAAGAAGCGGGAAAGATAGCCGATTTTATAGAAAAGAAAGATTTGAAACCTGTTGCAATACTTCTCACTCATGGTCATTTTGATCATATCGGTGCAGTTGATGAGATAAGAGAAAAATATGGTATAAAAGTTTATGCCGCAGCAGCAGAAAAGGAAACACTTGAAAATCCTGATATAAATCTCTCATCACAGTTTGGTGGCGGATTTAGGGTAAAAGCAGATGAGTTTTTAAGTGACGGTAAAGAGATAGAACTTCTCGGAGAGAAAGTAAGATGTATACTTACACCGGGTCATACAAAAGGTGGGATGTGTTATTATTTCACAGGCAGTGGAATATTGTTTTCAGGAGATACACTATTTCAACAGTCAGTCGGAAGAACTGATTTTCCGGGAGGCAGCATGAGTGAGATAGTACATTCGATAAGAGAAAAACTTTTTGTGCTTCCAGATTATGTGAGAGTATATACGGGGCATGGAATGATGACAAATATAAAAGATGAAAAGATGCTTAATCCGTTTGCAGTTGAATAAGTTGTGGGACTTTTTGTGTTGTGCAGAAAAATTATAGAATAAGTTTTATGTTGAAAATTTTTACAAAACACAAATTTAGTGTGCACAAAACGGCATATATTTAAATAATAGAGAAATGGTGTTATTATGATAGAGATAAATTTATCGGAGCGTGATTTTGATTATGAGATACAGGCTCTTGTAAACAGTTTCTTTCCGGGGCAGAAAAGTGTTGTGCTTATCTGTGGTGAGGAAAGAAAACAGGATGAGTGTGAAAATGAGGTATCACTTAGAGTAGATATAGGCTTTTCAATGAAACAGATAGATGTGAAAGTTATCTGTGGTGACTATGAATTAAAAAGGACAGAGGAAGTAACAGGTGAAACAGACTGGCATAAAAATAAGGATAAGACAACTCATCCGTACAGGACATATTATAAAAATGTATTAAAAAAACTTATTTTTGAGCAACTTAGAGATATACCGGCTGAAAATTTATCAGCCGGTAGTTCATTAAAAAGGGTAGTGCCATTATGGGGAACCATGACAGGAGTCAGACCAGCTAAGATTGCAATGAATGAGATATTGTCAGGAAGAACAGATGCTGAAGTAAGAAAAGAGCTAAGTGAGATATATTGCTGTAGTGATGAAAAAATTGAACTTGGACTTGATATTGCACACAAAGAAGCTGAGATACTTGAAAAATGTGATTATAAAAATGGATACAGTATTTATATAGGTATTCCTTTCTGTCCTACGACTTGCCTATATTGTTCATTTACATCATATCCATATGAAAAATTTGGATATCTTGCTGAAAAATATCTTGAGGCGTTAGAAAAAGAAATAAGATATCTTGCAACTATTTATAAAGATAAAAAAGTGACGAGTATATATGTAGGTGGTGGAACGCCAACAACACTTACAGCTATGCAGTTAGACAAGCTTATTGAATGTATAAAGCAAAATTTTCCTATGGAACTTGGTTATGAGTTTACGATAGAAGCGGGAAGACCTGACAGCATTACAAAAGAAAAACTTGAAGTAATGTATAAACATGGTGTTAGAAGGATATCTGTAAATCCGCAGACAATGCAGCAAAAAACTCTTGATCTTATAGGAAGAAAGCACACAGTAGAGCAGACTGTAGAGGCTTTTAGACTTGCGAGACAGACAGGATTTGACAATATAAATATGGATCTGATAATAGGGCTTCCAGGAGAAAATGCAGAAGATTTTAGGGATACACTGCGTCAGATAAAAGAATTAAATCCTGACAGTCTTACGATACATTCACTTGTTGTAAAAAGAGCATCGAGACTTCGCAGTGTTCTTGACGAGGAAGAAAAGAAGAATGGCAGTAGGTCGGATGGAGTATTATCAGAAAGTGACAAGGCTGTAGTTATGGAAAAAATGCTTGATATAGGCCAGAAATTTGCCGAAAGTGAAGGCTATGAACCTTATTATATGTATCGTCAGAAAAATTCGGCAGGTCATTTTGGAAGCAGCGGTCAGGAAAATATCGGATATGCAAGAAAAGGGAAAGAGTGCATATATAATATATTGATAATGGAAGAGAAACAGACCATACTTGCAGCCGGAGCTGGAGCAAGTACTAAAAAAATGTTTGGTGAGGATAAGGTTAAACGCTGTGAAAATGTCAAGGATGTGGCGTCTTACATAACTAGAGTGGATGAAATGATTGAGAGGAAAAAGAGATTGTTTGAGGATTAGGAAATGTCTTTTTTTCTGAAATAGTACATCAAAATAATACTCAATAATACTGGATAGCATGTGAAATGTATCGAAACAACCTAATAACTGTGCCTTAAAGGACGAATTCATTTTGTAAGATGAGTTCGTCATTTTCTGTTATAGTCGATCATTTTATTACAGGAGCTTCCTGTATAATTCAAATATAAGGAATTCCAAGAAAGAAGGTTGAGAAAAAAATACCTCAGTGTAAAATAAGATTACTGACTTTGCCGGTTAGTAAAAATCTTATAAAACAGAGAGGTATCTAAAATGAATTATAACACATAGAATAAGAAAATTGCATCTATAACTGAAAAAACTTTAATTGTTGGAATTGATGTTGGAAGTCAGACACACTATGCAAGAGCGTTTGACTGGCGTAATTACGAGTATTCTAAGAAACCGTTTGCTTTCAGTAATAATGAAGAAGGTTTTGTGGCGTTTAAGAACTGGATGGATGAGATTGCTGAAAAGCACCATAAAGATAAGGTGATTCCGGGCATGGAGCCGACAGGAATCTATGCGGAAATAAGGAATTTATCAAATCTGAGATTTCAGACACAGGAAGAGATCACAAGAATAAAAAATCGGATTGCCCGTTGGTTTAGCATTTATTTTCCAGAGTATAAAGACGTTTATGGAAAACTGGATGCCATCAGTGGATTGATGATTTTGAGAGAAGCACCATTGCCAGAAGATATTGTCAAACTTGGGGCAGAAGGGATCAATAAAATATGGCGTGATGCTAAGCTGAGAGCTGTAGGTATGAAGAGGGCAAAGAGCCTGGTAAATAAAGCAGAGCATAGTGTTGGAAGCTAGGAAGCACCGGAAGCTGCAAGGATGGAATTAAGAATTCTTCTGAGTGATTATGAAATGTATAGTCAGAGAATGGAAGAATTAATACAGACAATTGAAGAAAAGTTAAAAGAGATTCCATACATTGACAAACTTATGGAAATCAAGGGAATTGGCATGATAACGATATGTGGCTTCATTGCAGAAGTGGGTGATATAAGACGTTTTGATAACCCAAAACAACTGCAGAAGTTAGCAGGTTATGCTATAGTAAGCAACGACTCAGGGAAACACAATGGAGAAAGCCATATCAGTTACAGAGGAAGAAAAAGACTTCGTTATGTATTATATGAGGCGGCGATCTCATTGATTGGAAAGAATCCAGAGTTTAAGGAGATCCATAATTACTATTTGACAAGAAAAGAGAATCCGTTGAAGAAAATGCAGTCGGTAATAGCGGTTGCGTGCAAGGTCATCCGAGTGTTTTATATGATGTTAACAAAAGGCGTTGCTTATGATGGTGTAAAAATGCTGCAAGACATTAGGAGAACTGAATTAGAGATGAATTAAGAAACTTGAAAACAACAGGCTTATTATCGAGGTTGAACAGAGTAATCAAGTGTTGATTCTTCTGTTCAGCCACGATAAGGGCTGACAGAAGAACCGAACTGAGAAATCAGTATATGCGAAAATGAGAGGAAAACGTCCACCGCAAGGTGCTTTCATAGAAGCAGGTCAGTAAGAATTAATTACAAAGAATGAGCCAGTAGTCGGCAGGAATAATTACCATAGGGCATGCCCCTGACTAGGAGCTAAGCTGACACCCTGGTTATGGATAGGCGGAACGAAGGAAGTGAGGACCCTCCAGAGAAGTGAGGTGATCCTGGTAGACACGGGAGGTACGTCGCCGTAGAGGGATGGGTATACATAAGGCCATTTAAAACGAGGATATCGAGACGTTTTAATAAGTGTACCCTAAAACCACTATTTTCGCACTAGATGCAGAGAAATATCCATGACTATGGCTCACTTATCTGAGAAACAAAGTAAACAAAACCCTTAATTTAAGGGAAAAAAGACTTGACTATATAGGGAGGAAAATATGAGTTTGGTGATTAAAGCAAATGGTGTATTTACATTTCCACCAGATCAACTATGTATTTTGGAGCATAATGGGAAAAAATTACATTGTAATGTTGATTTATTGATAGCTGATTATAAAGAAAAGCAAGCCGAAAAGGCATGTGTTAATAATATATACAAGCCAAATGATGGGGTTAATTCAAGATATGCTATGACAACAGATATTAGTAAGCCGATTATAATTGTCCGATTTGATGATGGAATTTATGAGGTTTTGGATGGAAATCATAGATTATTGAGAGCAGCACAAGAAGGAAAATTATATATTAAGGCACATATTTTGAATGAGACAGAAATGGAAAAATATATAATGAATTAAAACTAAAAGATATTTTATTTGAACAGCGCAAGGCAGTTATAAATCTATAGAAAGGTTTGTAACTGCCTGTTTTGGTGTTAAAAATTTCTGGACAATTTGTCCAAAGGTCGGGGCAGTCGGTACAAGGCTGTTCTTCTTAGTGCTGGAGGTGCAAATGGAGTTATGGATTGCGGTATTGCTGTGGTGTGTCTGCTGGCTTCCGTTTTATGGAATGATAGTTGCGGCAGACCGTTCAGACACAAAGATGCAGGATATTTGGAAGGGGAGGACAATGGAGTCTTTACGAGATATTGACAGAGTAATGCAACGGGAAATAAAAAAAGGTAGTACACCGTTGCAGTTTGAGAACATAAAGTTTAGCGGTGACAGCTATCATGTGATCGCTTCACAAGAAAAGCTGATACAGGTGCTTTCCTACCTGTTGAGGATTGGGGAGTATGAAGCATTTGCCGGAAAAACGATAGGAAATAATGTTTACATGGATATGAGGGGAAAACAGGCAGTTTTTAAAAGAGCCAGACTGTCCTATGAGAGAAAGAACATTTTTGCCACGATCAAGCGTCTGGCAAAAAAATATAAGCCGGATTATGAGGGAAAAGTGTATTTAGAAACGGTCAGATGCTTTTTTACAATGTCTGAGGAAGAACTGGAAAAATTCCGATATAATTATCAGGGCAGAGATACTTATGCTTTTCCGATGTCAGAAAAATATATCATGGGGCTGTATGCCCATTGCCTGTCTGCAAGAAAAGCGTTGGCACTGGAAAATAATGAGTCGGAGGGACTATCAAACACGGAGGTTTCTATGGTAAAATTGGAGAGTGTCAGGGAGGTGGTATTTCAGGCATTGTTACTTGATGATGTGAAGTTGGAAGATGGAAAGATATATGCGGAACTTTGTACAGTTTACATATTGTGAGTTATGAAAATATTAGGTTCTAGTGATGGTGAAGAATGTGAAAGAAAAGTATAATGATTTAATAGATATAATTTCGTATATTGGTTGGTCAATAAGTGTGTGGCTGTTGGTATATTTTCAATTAAATATGAACACTATTGATGATACTTATCGTTTGGTTGTCTGGATGTTTGTATTCTTTGGTTGTCTTTTTTATAAAGATAGCTATAAAGAGGTTACAAAAGAGATAATAAAAAGTGGAGTAATTCTAATTGGTACAAATATTTTAGAGTTGTATTTGGTTGGGGATATTAGTGGTATAAAAATATTTAAATTGGTTTTAGCACAGGTGTTGTATCAGATATTAGCATATTTATTTGTATTTTTTATTAGAAAATCAAAAGAATTTCATGGAAGGTATACGGATAGATTAGTAGTCTTATATTTACTAGTTTTGGGATTTCTGTTGTTTGTAATAAAACTTGAGATAATTTGTGCTCTAATCTGTACAAGTATTATTTCATTAATAAGAGGATATTTTTATTACAAGAGATGCTGCTTAGAAAAACGCAGACAAAAAGAGTTGGAAGACCATTTAGAAAGAGAACATAAAGAGAAAGAAAATGAAATGATAAAAATGAGAAAAAAGATTGAAGATTATGATGAACTTGTGAAAAAAAATAAGAAATTGGAAGCAAAGATAAGAATACGAGAAAATAAAAAAAGAAGAAAAAAGCATTAGCTATACAGCGTAAGGGCAGTTATAGACCGTAAAGGTTTGTAGCTGCCCTTTTTTGCGTTAAAAAACTTTTGGACAAATTGTCCAGAAGTGGAAAGGAGCATGATGAAATATTTACTGCACAGGCTGTATGTTCCACCATAGCGGAAATGCAGCAATAAAAAATCAAGGAGGAAAACCATGCAGGAGGAAGTGACACAGAAAACGATTGCCCTTGTTTTTAAGTCCTCCAGACTGACTGCGGATGTACTGAAAAAAGCCATGCAAATGTATCTGGAACACCGGAAAGCCGGGAAACAGGCAACGCATGGGAAAATGTCAGTAAAAGAGCTGGTCGGTCAGGGTATGGGTGCTTCGAGTATTGAGGTTACAGAAAATAACATCAAGTCTTTTGAGAGAGTGGCAAAGAAATATAATGTTGACTTTGCTGTGAAAAAAGATAAGACAACAGAACCTCCGAAGTACATGGTATTTTTCAAGGGCAAGGATGCCGATGTGATCACACAGGCATTCAAGGAATTTGTGAAAGTTAATGAGAAGAAGCGTGGAAGAATTTCTGTCAGGGAGAAGCTGGCAGAGTTCAGGCAGATATTAGGGAAAGACAAGAACAGGGAGAGGGCAAGGGAACACCAGAAGGACAGAGGGCAGTCATTATGAGTAAAGTCATAGACAAGCGGGACAAAGCAGAGAAAAACTGCCCGGAAAAGGATACCGAGAAAAAGGCACATAGAGAGATGTAAAAATATAATTCATTTTGCGGGACATAAGAAAAGAGAGGATGTTTTGACAGGCATCCTCTCTAACAATATATGCAGGTATGTCTAAAATAAGGTCTGCACATAGTTAATCATTGGTTACTGCTCCAAAAAATTTATGATTTCTTCTTTTGATAAATCTCTGGAAGATACTTTCTTAGGAGTTATCTTATCAGCGGCATCGGTAGCATTTTCTAAAGCAGTTACAAATGCTTCGGCAGTTTTAGAGTCCTGAATAATGATATTGTGAAAAATACTTTGTGTTGCCATGAAATTCACTCCCTGGTACTTCTATCGTAAATTATTCTTGATAAGAAATGATCTTAAACAAGCACCGCTTTTTTGCCCTCAATAATGGCAATTACATCGTCTATATCTGTGCCTGTATATGTGGCAATCTGTTCTGCCGTAAGTCCATTTTTGTGCATATTAAGAATAATTCTAGCTTCGCCCTCAGCAATGCCATCTTCTCTGATCCCTTGACTTAAATTGCACATAATGTTCACATCCCTTCTAAAATTTTCCTCAACAGGAATATCATATTCATCACCGATGATTGTCAGCTTTTGATCTATCGTCAGTTCTTTGGATAATAATGCCCCTAACAGGCGGTGCAGCTCATACATTTCATCGTGTTCTGGAAGCTCTTTTGCAAGACCTAGCATGACGATATTTAACAGGTCGAGATTTCCTTTCCAGTGATAAGTATCTATAATATCATCTTTGGTGAGGTGGATATGGCTCATGCTGTTTTTGTCCATATTCATACATACCCAGATCGAATAGACACGGCGTATGTCATTATAGTTTGAATTTTCAAAATCCCGCCCTTTTTGTGAGGATATCATCCTGCTGACATAAAAGATTGCCCGGTTTAAAATATCATATTCCGTCGGTTCTGATTTCTGTGCTTCCACATTTACGATTATCTGCGATAATTCGCCTTTTATGCCACTTTTTGATGGCATACGGACATAAAAGATAATGTCAAATCGTATCAGTCCCTCGTTGATTTCTGCGTTTTCTCCATTCAGACCGATTAAGCGTTCTCCGCTGTTTTCGGTGACAGTATTGGTAAGTCCCGGCTCAACCGGAACGGTACTAATACAAGGCTCGCCCTCGATCAGCGGAACAATGTCTTTTGGGTTCATTCCCATAAATTCAGGGACTGTTTTTACTAAGATATGTGCCAGTATGTGTTTCTGTCCCAGTAAACGCTTGGCACTGGCATCATATTGGGCATCTTTATCCGTTGATGCTATTGCATTTTTTAATTCTGTGTTCACAGGTTTCCTCCTTTTTGTAGGATATAGCCATCTACAAGAGGTATCTGACCACATCTTCATTATAACTTATTTTCTGCGGGAAAACAATTGGAAAAATCGTTCTGGTCAGGGCAAACGCATAAAAAATAAAAGAGGGTTAGGGATGCTTCCCTATGGAAATTCACACGCATATACGATAGGAAAGTGTGGGGAATTTCGCCTGTGTCATGACACAGGCAGTGCTTGCTATTATAGTTGAGGCTATTGGCTCAGATAGTTATAATAATGAAATATGTTT